>NZ_JASLIP010000048.1 GCF_030152825.1 Corynebacterium sp. | reverse complement strand
CGCTGCCGAAGCGGTGGCGTGGCTTTTGGGGCGCGGGTGCGGTTTTGCTACTCTTATCGAAGGTTTTCATGGCCACCATGCCGTGATCCTGGTGGTGTGTCCGAGCGGCCGAAGGTACTCGCCTCGAAAGCGAGTGAGGGTAAAACCTCCGAGGGTTCAAATCCCTCCACCACCGCAACACGATCCCCGTCCTTCCCGGGCGGGGATTTTTCTTTTCCTCCCAGCTGTCAGCTCACGCTTAGGGCACCTAGCCATCAGCCACTAGGCTGGAAGTGATACCCCTTTTCCCGGCATGGAAGGCTGCCTTAGCTCGTGGCGAAGTTCCTGTTTCACCTCGGACGCTGGTCGTTTACGCGCAAATGGCTCGCCATCGGCATCTGGTTGGTCGCCCTCGTCGGCATCGGCGCGGCCGCTCTCACGGGCCAGAAGGGCTTCAACGACGTCTTCGAAATCGACGACATGCCCTCCACGCACGCCACCGAGCTGCTCCAGGAGAAGTTCCCCGAGATGGGAGATCCTGGCGAGGAGTCGATCGTCAACGTCGTCTTCCAGGCCCCGGAGGGCAAGCAGCTGAAGGACCCCGAGTACATGGTGGCGATGGACCGCACCGTCGAAGCAATCAAGAAGGACGTCCAGAACCTCGGCGACACCCTCCAGCTGCACAACCCCGTCACGATGAACGACGGGCTGCAAAAAGAGCTCGTCAAACAGGAAATGGAGATGGGGCTGCCGCGCGAGACCGCGCTGCTGGACGCGCACACCCTGCGTTCTGTTTCCGACGACGGCCGCACCGGCGTGCTGAGCTTCAGCTTCGACGTCCCCGTCCCCGCGGACGTCACCGACGAGGACCGGCAGGCCGTCACCGACGCGATGAACATCTCCCGCGACGCAGGGCTCACCGTCGAAGCCGGTGGCCTGGGCTTCGCGGACCCCGTCGCCGTCGAACCGATCAGTGAGATCGCCGGTCTGGCGGTGGCGATGATCATCCTGTGGGTGACCTTCGCCAGCCTGCTCGCCGCCGGGTTGCCGCTGCTCACCGCGGTGGTTGGCATTGGCATCGGCACGCTGTTGACGGTTGGCGCGACCTTCTTCGTGCCGTTGAATTCTATGACGCCCACGCTGGGCCTCATGCTGGGCCTGGCGGTCGGTATCGACTATGCGCTGTTCATCATGGCCCGCTACCGCGACGAGCTGCGGCACGGGCGCAGCCGACTGGATGCGATTGGCCTGGCGACCGGTACTGCGGGCTCGGCGGTGGTCTTCGCCGGCCTGACGGTGATCATCGCGCTGGTTTCGCTGCGTCTGGCGAACATCACCTTCCTGACCTATATGGGCTACGCGGCCGCGGCGAATGTCTTCATCGCCGTGCTCGTGGCACTCACCCTGTTGCCCGCGCTGCTGGGCGTGCTCGGGGACCGGGTGTTCAAGAAGGAGGCAGCCGGCCCGCACGACACCGAGGCCCGTGCCGTGCCGCCGGAGAAGCAGAAGAACACCTTCAGCGTGCGCTGGGTGAAGCTCGTGCACCGCGTGCCCGGCCTCATGCTCGCCCTGGTGATGGTGGTGCTGGCTGGGCTCTCGATCCCGGTGTTGAACCTCGAGCTGGCGCTGCCCTCGGATAAGACGGCGAACGTCACCTCTACGCAGCGTAAGTCTGCCGAGCTGCTCGAGGAGGGCTTCGGCGGCGGCAAGAACGCTCCGATGCTCGTCGTGGTGGATGGCTCCGAGGCTCGCGGGGATGCGGAGGCGCTGAAGCCTTATCGTGGTGGCGCGGAACCGAGGTCCGAAAATCAACCGAGCCCGGCGCAGGCGACGTTCATGTACGCCGCCGACCAGATGCGACAGAACTCGGATGTGGTCAACGCGCAGATCGTCGGCATGAGTGAGGACGAAACCGCCGCGCAGCTGTTGGTCACCCCGAAGGAAGGCCCGACGGACGAGCGGACCGTGCAGCTGATCCACACGCTGCGGGCGCAGCAGGCGGAGATCGAGGCCGCGACCGGCGCGACGATCGGCATTACGGGCCTGACCGCGATCCAGCAGGACGTCACCGACAAGCTGGCCGACGCGATGCCGATCTACCTGGGGCTTGTGGTGGGCCTGGCGCTGATTCTGCTGCTGATGGTCTTCCGCTCCATCGTGGTCACACTCATCGCGGCACTCGGGTTCCTGCTCTCCGTGGGCGCTGCCTTCGGCGTGACGGTGCTGTTCTGGCAGGAGGGCCTGTGGGATCTGTGGCACTCGCCGGGCCCGCTGATCAGCTTCGTGCCGATCTTCCTCATCGGCGTGACCTTCGGCCTGGCCATGGACTATCAGGTGTTCATCGTTTCCCGCATGCGCGAGCGTTTCCTGCATGATTCGCAGGCCGCGGTGCGCGGTTCTCGCTACACCGCGGTGGAGGATTCCGTGATCGGTGGCTTCTCGCTGGGCGCCCAGGTGGTAACGGCGGCGGCGCTGATCATGATCGGCGTGTTCGCGTCCTTCGTGTTCCAGCCGTTGCCGTTCATTCAGATCTTCGGCTTCGCGCTCGGCGCGGGCGTGCTCTTCGATGCCTTCTTCATCCGTATGACGTTCGTCCCGGCGCTGATGTTCCTCTTCGGTAAGGGGACGTGGTGGATGCCGAAGTGGCTGGACAAGGTGCTGCC
>NZ_JASLIP010000037.1 GCF_030152825.1 Corynebacterium sp. | reverse complement strand
GGCTGCAGCAGTTCGCCCTGACCCACCCGCGTCAGCCCCGCCATGCGGTGGCGCAGCGCGAGGTTGGAGAGCAGCGGGCCACGCTGCGTGATCTCCTCCCACACAGCGGCCTTGACCTCGGCGGTCGGGACGGCCGAGCGCGCCTCCAGCGCCAGCATCGCACCGGAGGAGGACGCATCGCGGTTCTCCTCCTCGGCGATCCGCGCGGCCACCTGCTCTTCAGCCTCCCCGCTTTCGTCCTGGCTGGCGGCCAGGGCGATGAGGAACTGCCAGCGCAGGTCCTGGTCGATCTCCAGTCCCGGCGCATAGTTCGCCGCAGCCCCGCCAAGCAGCTCCTGCAGGATCTGGGCGGACTCGGCGCTGTGGACGCTGTGCGCAAATGCACGGGCGAAAGCCAGCTGCGCCTGGCCCGTGGTTTCCTTCATGCCGCGCAGGAAGGCCTCGCGCAGCAGTTCCCAGCCCTGCTCGCGCCACTGCGGGGCAGCGTAGGTGCTCACCGCCACCCGGGACTGCGCGAGAAGCTGCTCCAGTACCGCCATCTCGGTCTCCGCGACGGCACCGCGGGCAACAAGTGCCACGAAGTCGCGGGCGTGCATCTGCGCATTTCGGGTCATGTTCCAGGCCGCGGACCAGATCAGGGAACGCGGCATCGGGTCTGCGATCGCGGTGATGTTCTCGGTCGCCACCTTCAGGGAGTCGGCGTCCAGCTCGATGAATGCGTAGCTCAGGTCGTCGTCGTTGACGATGACGAGCTCGCCCGCCGGCGTTCCATCCAGCTCCGGGATCGCGGTGTTAGGCCCAGCGACGTCGGCGTCCACGCGGGTGATGCGGCTGAGCTGCCCGTCGTCGTCGGTGCGGTAGATGCCGATGCCGATGCGGTGGGTACGGGTTTCGCCGGCCCCCGGGGCCGCCCCGCTTTGCTCGACAGCGAAGTTCCGGTAAGCGCCATCGACGACCTCGAAGCTGGCCTTGAGCGTGTTGATGCCCGTGGTCTTCAGCCACTGATCAGCCCAGTCCGAAAGATCCCGGCCGCTGGAGCGCTCCAGCGCGGAGAGCAGGTCATCGAAGGTGGCGTTCTCCCAGGCGTGTGCCGCGAAGTGAGTGCGCACCCCGGCGAAAAAGGCCTCCAGGCCCACGTAGGCGGCTAGCTGCTTGAGCACGCTCGCGCCCTTGGCGTAGGTGATGCCGTCGAAGTTGGCGTCCACGGTGACGATATCGGAGGCATCGGTGAACACCGGGTGGGTGGTGGAAAGCTGGTCCTGGGCATAGGCCCAGGCCTTCTCCTTGTTGCCGAAGGTCACCCACGCGGTGTCGAAGCGGGTGGCATTCGCCTGGCTCATGGCGGCCGACCAGGTGGCGAAGGACTCGTTGAGCCACAGATCATCCCACCAGGTCATCGTGACCAGGTCGCCGAACCACATGTGCGCCAGCTCGTGGAGGATTGTGTCCGCGCGGCGCTCGTACTCATAGTGGCTGGCCGCAGACCGGAAGACGTACTCGTCGCGGATCGTCACCACACCGGCGTTCTCCATCGCGCCCATGTTGTACTCCGGGCAGAACACCTGGTCGTACTTGTAGAAGGGATAAGCGATGCCGAAGTGCTCGGAGTAGTAGTCGAAGCCCTGCTTCGTGACGGTGAACAGCTCCTCGGCGTCCAGGTGCTCGGCCAGGGACTGCCGGCAGTACAGGCCCAGCGGCACGGTCTGAGAGCCGCTGTTCTGGATCTCGCCCCGGGTGCGCGCCTCCAGCAGCGCATCGTCGGAGGTCTCCGGGTGGGCGGTGATCTCGCCACGCCACACGTCGGTGACCTCGTGCCACGGCCCTACACAGAAGGCGATCAGGTAGGTGGACAGCAGGTGGTCCACCTCCGCGCGGTGGACCACCGTGTCGCCCTCGAGCTCGGCCGCAACGACGTTATTCGTCACCACGCGCCATGGCTGTGGTGTACGCACGCTCAGCGAGTAGGTGGCCTTGATATCCGGCTGGTCGAAGCAGGCGAAGACGCGCTTGGCGTCGGCGGTCTCGAACTGGGAGTAGAGGTAAACATTGCCGTCCGCGGGGTCCTGGAAGCGGTGCAGCCCCTCGCCGGTGACGGAATAATCGCCCAGGGCGTCCACCACCAGCTGGTGGGTGCCCTCGGCCAGGTCCGCAAGGGCGATGCCCGCGGTGGCGTCGTAGTCGCCGGTCCCGATGGCTTGTTCGGTGATGTCCTTCCCATCGAGGTGAATGGATTTCACCTCGCGCGCCCGGAAATCCACGAAGGTGGAACCAGCACCAGATCGGAAGTCGATCGTGGTGCGGCTCGGGAACTGCTCGCGCTGCATATCCTCGCCGGCAGAAAGGTCCAGCTCCACGGTGTAGTGGACATTGGAGATCAGCTCGGCGCGGGCCTGAGCTTCGGTTTGAGTGAGATTCGTTGAGGTCATGCGCTCCACCCTACGCGCGGGTTCGGACACGGATTTCCGCTCCTTGCACCCGAGGGCGTCGTCGTGAAGAAAAGTGGGGAACTGCGAGATGTATACAGTGGCGGGAAGAACAGAAGAAGAAAAAGAAAGGAGCCCGCCGTGGCCACCACGAACGAGCTGAACATGTACTTCGACGTCACCTGCCCCTTCGCCTGGGTGACCAGCCGCTGGCTACTGGAGGTCGAGAAGGTCCGCGACGTGAAGGTGAACTTCATCCCGATGAGCCTGTCCGTCCTCAACGACGGCCGCGACCTCGACCCCGCCTACATGGACCGCATGGAGGCAGCCTGGGCACCAGCGCTGGCCGCTGCCGCGATCTACGCCAAGCACCCGGACCAGATCGCCGATTACTACACCCTGATGGGCGAGGCCATCCACAACGAGAACCGCGGCGAGCGGGACTACATTGGTTGCTACGACGACCTCATCGCCGAGGTCGTTGAGAAGCTCGACCTTCCGGAGGGCTTCATCGACCGCATCGGGCTGCGCCCCCACGCCGAGAACGCATTCCTCGACGAGCTGAAGGAAACCCACCGGCACGGCATCTCCCTGGTTGGCGACGAGGTCGGCACCCCGATCGTGGACATCGACGGCCGTGGCTTCTTCGGCCCCGTGCTGACCCGCGTGCCGAAGGGGGAGCAGGCAGGCGAGCTGTTCGACGCCTCCGTCACTCTGGGTAGCTACCCGCACTTCTTCGAGCTCAAGCGGACCCGCACGGAGGATCCGAGCGCCACGGAGACTGCGGTAGGCTAAAGATCATGCGAATTTATCTTGGTGCCGATCACGCCGGTTTTGACATGAAAAACCTCATCGCAGACCACCTCAGGGCCGCTGGACACGAGGTGATCGACTGCGGTGCACACACCTACGACGCGAACGACGACTACCCGGCTTTCTGCATCGAGGCAGCCCGCCGGGTTGTTGCCGACGAGGGCTCCCTGGGCATCGTCCTGGGTGGTTCCGGCAACGGCGAGCAGATCGCCGCGAACAAGGTGGCGGGCGCACGCTGTGCGCTGGCCTGGTCCGTGGAGACCGCGAAGCTCGCCCGCGAGCACAACAATGCCCAGCTGATCGGCCTAGGCGGCCGCATGCACTCCGAGGAGGAGGCGCTGGCCATCGTGGACGCCTTCATCGCCCAGGAGTGGAGCGAGGCGGAGCGCCACCAGCGTCGCATCGACATCCTCGCCGAGTACGAGAAGACCGGTGAGGCTCCGGCACTCCCGGAGGCCTAAAGTCCACGGCTCACCCCGGTGGAGCCGGTTGGGTAGTTGACCGAGCCATCGTGTAGGGTGTCTATCCACAGCAAGCTTCGTGCTCACGCCGGGCCGGCATGATGTGAAGATTGCTTTTGGGAACGTCGTATAGTGGCTAATACCTCAGCCTTCCAAGCTGAAGACGCGGGTTCGATTCCCGTCGTTCCCTCCACTCTGACCAGCGGTTATAGCGGGGGATTCCAGGCTGTGCACAGCGGTTTGGACTTTCCCCAGGGCTAACGTATGGTTAGAGCGCACGCAACGCGAGCTTAGGTTCGCGAAAGTGTGGCCGGGGCATGGCGCAGTTTGGTAGCGCACTCGCTTTGGGAGCGAGGGGTCGCAGGTTCAAATCCTGTTGCCCCGACGGCAATGTTTAACCCCTAGTCTTCGGACTAGGGGTTTTCTCGTGTCTTAGGCTCGTCAAGTGCCTATCGCCCTGGCACGCTAAGCAGATCAATGGTGGACTCAAGACCCTCGCATTTGGCACGAATCTGGCACGACTTGGCACGGAGGAGGGGCGCCTCATCGCTGCTGCATGATCGGATGAGTGAGCCGAAATTGCGTGATTTCTGCCTGACGGAAACGCACCTGGTAGGGCGTCCTCGGCCAAAACTAGGTGGGGGTGTGGTGACACGGAAAATCAAGACCCTATAAACTTGGTCGATGTCCAACGCTGACTGGCGACACAGGCCGTCAGCAACCATGAATACACAGGAGAGTGCACTCGTGAAGAGCTCTGTTGAAAAGCTCAGCGCTACCCGCACCAAGATCACCGTCGAGGTACCCTTCGACGAGCTCAAGCCGGAGTTCGACAAGGCGTATGCCTCCCTGAGCCAGCAGGTCAACATCCCTGGCTTCCGCAAGGGCAAGGTCCCGGCGAAGATCATCGAGACCCGTCTCGGCCGCGGCGTGGTCCTCGACCAGGTGATCAATGAAATGCTGCCGTCCCGCTACAGCCAGGCTGTCGAGGAGCACGACGTCAAGGCCCTCGGCCAGCCGGAGATCGACATCACCGAGCTTAAGGACGGCGAGTCCGTCACCTTCACCGCCGAGGTCGACGTCCGTCCGGAGATCGAGGTCCCAGACTTCTCCGACATCGCCGTTGAGGTCGACGCCATCAAGGCCGACGATGAGGCCGTCGAGGGCGAGCTGAAGAACCTGCAGGCTCGCTTCGGCACCCTGAAGTCCGTCGATCGCAAGGTCAAGAAGGGCGACTTCGTCTCCATTGACCTGTCCGCCACCGTCGACGGCGAGACCGTGGACGAGGCCACCACCGAGGGCCTGTCCCACGAGGTTGGCAACGACTCCCTCATCGAGGGGCTGGACGACGCCCTGGTCGGCATGAAGGCCGGCGAGGAGTCCACCTTCACCTCCAAGCTGGTTGCCGGCGAGCACGCCGACGAAGAGGCAGAGGTTACCGTCAAGGTCGACTCCGTCAAGGAGCGCGAGCTGCCGGAGCTGGACGACGACTTCGCACAGCTGGCATCCGAGTTCGACACCCTGGACGAGCTCAAGGACTCCCTGGCAACCCAGGTTGAGGAGCAGCTGAAGAACGGCCAGGCCGGCCAGATCCGCGACAAGGTCCTCGAGGCTGCGCTCGAAAAGGTCGAGGTTCCACTGCCGCAGTCCGTGGTTGACGAGCAGGTGCAGGGCCAGATCCAGCAGCTCATCAGCCAGTTCGGTGGCGACGAGAAGGTCTTCGAGCAGATGCTCGCAGCCCAGGACATCACCCGCGAGAAGTTCGAGGAAGATGCCCGCGAGGCCGCTGAGGGCTCCGTCCGCACCCAGCTGTTCCTGGACGCCCTGGCTGACGTCGAGCAGCCGGAGGTCTCCCAGGAGGAGCTGATGGACCACATCGGCTTCACCGCTGCCCAGTACGGCATGGACCCGAACCAGTTCATCATGCAGCTGCAGCAGGCCGGTCAGATCGGCAGCCTGTTCGCTGACGTCCGCCGCGGCAAGGCTCTGGCGATCAATATCGCCAAGAGCTCCGTGAAGGACTCCGAGGGTAACGAGGTCGACCCGAAGCAGTTCTTCGGCACTGAGGAGGAGTCCGAGAAGGCCGAGGAGGCCAAGAAGGACGAGAAGCCGAAGAAGGCCGCTAAGAAGTCTTCCGCGAAGAAGACCACCAAGAAGGCTGCTAAGAAGTCCACGGCGAAGAAGACGACCAAGAAGTCGACCGCCAAGAAGTCCACGGCGAAGAAGACGACCAAGAAGTCGACCGCCAAGAAGACGACCAAGAAGGCCGCAGCTACGAAGACCACGAAGAAGGCTGCAGCCAGGAAGAGCGAGGACAAGTAATCCCCGCGCACGCTAGCCACCCGGCCTGCTGTGCCTGACAAGGTTCGGTGAGCGCCGGCGGCGTCGTGACACCAAAGCGGCGGCTTTGACCGACGGCTTTGACTCAGCACCCCTGGAGGAATACTCCGGGGGTGCTGTGCGCTTAAAGCGAACAGGGGCTTTTCATAGGGCACGACCCGAGGGTTAGTCGCTACTGTGGAAGCCACAAAGAATAAACCAATGAACGAAAAGGGGCACAATGAGCAGTCTTTCGAGCAGCCTCATGTCCGCCGACACGGCTGGGATGAACCTCAACGACTCGGTCTTCGAGCGTCTGCTGCGCGAGCGCATCATCTTCCTGGGCAGCCAGGTTGACGACGAAATCGCTAACAAGCTCTGCGCTCAGATCCTGCTGCTGGCAGCGGAGGACCCGGAGAAGGACATCTCCCTGTACATCAACTCGCCGGGTGGCTCCGTCACCGCGGGTATGGCCATCTTCGACACCATGCAGTACGCGCCCTGCGACATCGCCACCTACGGCATGGGCCTGGCAGCGTCCATGGGCCAGTTCCTGCTCTCCGCAGGCACCAAGGGCAAGCGCTACGCTCTGCCGCACGCTCGCATCATGATGCACCAGCCTTCCGCTGGCGTGGGCGGTACTGCGGCCGACATCGCCATCCAGGCAGAGCAGTTCGCACACACCAAGCGTGAGATGGCGGAGCTGATCGCCGGCTTCACCGGCCAGACCGTCGAGCAGATTACGAAGGACTCCGACCGCGACCGCTGGTTCACCGCCCAGCAGGCCAAGGACTACGGATTCGTCGACCACGTCATCAGCTCTGCGAAGGAGAAGTAAAGAATGAAGATGCCAGAATCGCGCTACATCCTGCCATCCTTCGTTGAGCACTCCAGCTACGGGGCGAAGGAATCCAACCCGTACAACAAGCTCTTCGAAGAGCGGATCATCTTTCTGGGCACCCAGGTGGACGACGCCGCGGCCAACGACATCATGGCCCAGCTGCTCGTCCTGGAGGGCCTCGACCCGGACCGCGACATCACGATGTACATCAACTCGCCTGGTGGTTCCTTCACCAGCCTGATGGCCATCTACGACACGATGCAGTACGTCCGCCCGGACGTGCAGACCGTGTGCCTCGGCCAGGCGGCCTCTGCTGCCGCCGTGCTGCTCGCCGCGGGTACCCCGGGCAAGCGCGCCGCGCTGCCGAATGCCCGCGTGCTGATCCACCAGCCAGCCTCCGGCGGCGTGCAGGGCCAGGTCTCGGACCTGGAGATCCAGGCCAACGAGATCGAGCGCATGCGCAAGCTCATGGAGTCCACCCTGGCTCGCCACACAGGCAAGTCCGAGGAGCAGATCCGCATCGACACCGACCGCGACAAGATCCTGGACGCCGAGGCCGCCAAGGAATACGGCATCATCGACCAGGTCTTCGAGTACCGGAAGCTCTCCGCTCAGGAGTAGCGGTCGATAGTTTCCGTGGGGCGTGGCCTCACGGTTCTCGCAACCGGGGTTGGCGAACCCAGCCCCTCAAGCCCCGCAGTGTTGCTCAGTCAGCGCAGCGGGGTTTTTGGGTAGTGTTGGATACCCGCCGTAGCACCACCAATTTCTCAGAAAGACTGGTTCTCACAGATGCAAGAAAGCGCAGAGCTGCTGAAGTGCTCGTTTTGCGGCAAGAGCCAAAAACAAGTCCGCAAACTCATCGCCGGCCCCGGGGTCTACATCTGCGATGAATGCATTGAACTCTGCAACGAGATCATCGAGGAAGAGCTGGTAGCTACCAGCGCGCAGGAGCCGCAAAGCAAGCTGCCAACCCCGTCCGAGATTTCCGCTTTCCTGGACAAGTACGTCATCGGCCAGGATGAAGCGAAGCGCACCCTCGCGGTGGCTGTCTACAACCACTACAAGCGCATTCAGGTCGAGGAGGCCAATGCGCTGGCCCGCCGCAGCGACGACGAGGTCGAGCTCTCGAAGTCCAACATCCTCATGTTGGGACCCACCGGCTCCGGTAAGACCTACCTGGCGCAGTCTCTGGCCCGGATGCTGGACGTCCCCTTCGCCATCGCCGACGCGACCTCGCTGACCGAGGCCGGCTACGTGGGCGAGGACGTCGAGAACATCCTGCTGAAGCTGCTGCAGAGCGCAGACTTCGACGTCGAGAAGGCGCAGCGCGGCATCATCTACATCGACGAGGTGGACAAGATCGGCCGTAAGTCCGAGAACCCGTCCATCACCCGCGACGTCTCCGGTGAGGGCGTGCAGCAGGCGCTGCTGAAGATCCTGGAGGGCACGGTCGCTGCCGTCCCACCCCAGGGCGGGCGCAAGCACCCGAACCAGGAGTTCATCCAGTTCGACACGAAGAACGTGCTCTTCATCGTCGCGGGTGCGTTCGCGGGCCTGGAGAAGGTCATCGAGGATCGCCGCGGCAAGAAGGGCCTGGGCTTCGGTGCGGAGGTCACCTCCAAGAACGACCAGGTCAAGGACCCGTTTCAGTATGTGGAGCCGGAGGACCTGGTGAAGTTCGGGCTGATCCCGGAGGTCATCGGCCGCCTGCCGGTGGTCACTCACGTCGGACACCTGGACGAGGACGCGCTGGTGCAGGTGCTCACCGAGCCGAAGAACGCCCTGGTGCGCCAGTACCAGCGCCTGTTCGAGATGGACAACGTGCAGCTGGCCTTCGAGGACGGAGCGCTGCGCGAGGTTGCCCGCCAGGCGCTCGCGCGGGAGACCGGTGCACGCGGGTTGCGCTCCATCATGGAGCGGATCCTGCTGCCGATCATGTACTCCATCCCTGAGGAGGAGGACATCGCCGAGGTGTTGATCACCGAGGCTGCTGCGAAGGGTGAATCCGAGCCGACCCGCCTGACCCACGAGGAGGTCGCCGAGCGAGATAAGCGCTCCGCTTAGGCGGCGCGCAAGGAGGGCAAGGCGACTAGGGGGGCAGTGAACCGCGGCCCACCCTGTGCACCGCGTGGGGCGGGGGATTGGTTGGCGGGGCTACTCCTGCCAGAACTCCTCGGAGTCGTAGAGGCTCGCGGCAACCGATTCGCCCACAATCTCGGAGGGGGAGGAGTGGGTATAGGAATTATCCTGCCTGGTCCGCATCGGCGTGGTGAGGAAGGCGACGACGGCGTCGCAGGCAAGTTCGGTGACCCCGGACTCGTTGTGCGGCTCGCGGACGTCCATCCCGTAGAGCGCGTAGAAGGTGTTGCGGTGCAGTGTGGCGAAACCGGATAGCCCCAGGATGAGGATGTAGACGTCCTCCGCGGACACCCCGGTGCGGAAGGCGCCGAGGTCGTGGCCTCGCAGGAGGGCACGGTCTATCTGGAGAATGACGGGGGACTGCTCGAGCACGTCGATACGGTTCGGCACGTCCGCCCGGTTGTAGAGGTTCTCCGCGGCGATCAGGCGCATGGAGTCCGGATTGCGCTGCGCCCGGGCGAGCGTTTCGCACACGAGGCGCCGCACTGCCTGCACCGGGGTGAGGCTGGCGATGTCGTCCTCGAACTTCTTTGGTTCGGCCGGCCAGAGGGTTGCCAGCGCGTAACGCAGCGCCTCCTCGTAGAGCTCCTGGTTATTGCTCAGCAGGGCGTGCTCGGCGGGGAGGTTACCGGCGCGTTGGATCGCCACCAGCTGGGCCTTCGGGATATCCGTCCCGTACTCCACGGCGATCGGCAGGGCGCACTCCATCGCTCGGGCGTAGTCGATCGGGTCGAGGTCGTACCGGTGCACCGAGTGAGGAAGATGGCGAGCTGAGTCGTCGGTCATTGTTCCTCTCCAGTCAAAACTTTCTCTCCTCATCGTAATGACTGTTCGCGGGTAGGCTGGGGTCGGAAAGATCAATTGGGGGATATCGCCCCCGGTTGGTGCCCCCGATCCTGATTAAAGGCGGTTTCACTCATGGTTGATAACACTTCGCAGAACACCTCCGATGCCTTGAACGTGGCGGTCACCGGCGCAGCGGGGCAGATCTCGTACTCCCTGCTGTTCCGTCTGGCAGCAGGCGAAATCTCACCGGGGCGGAAGGTGAACCTCCGCCTCATCGAGATCGAGCCCGCTAAGCGCGCCGCGGAGGGCGTGACCATGGAGCTGAAGGACGCCGCGTTCCCGCTGCTCGGGGACGTCACCGTCCACACCGATGCCCGCGAGGGTTTCCAGGACGCCGACGTCGTTTTCCTGGTCGGTGCGAAGCCGCGCCAGAAGGGGCAGGAGCGTGCGGACCTGCTCGCCGCCAACGGTGCCATCTTCGGCCCGCAGGGTGAGGCACTGGGTGAGGTCGCCCCGAACGCCCGCGTGCTGGTGGTCGGCAACCCGGCGAACACCAACGCCGCCATTCTCGCCGCCCACGCCAAGGGCATCGCGCCGAACCGTATTACCGCGATGATGCGCCTGGACCACAACCGCGCGCTGTCCCAGGCCGCCGACCGCCTAGACGTCCCGGTCTCCGAGCTCTCGGGCATGGTCGTGTGGGGCAACCACTCGGCATCCCAGTTCCCGGATGCTACCGCCCTGCGCGCGGGCGGCGAGCCGGTCTTCGAGAAGCTGGGCGCAGAGTGGGTCAGCGAGGAGTTCATCCCGCGCGTGGCCAAGCGAGGCGCTGAGATCATCGAGGTCCGCGGCCACTCCTCTGCAGCTTCCGCGGCGTCCGCGGCCATCGACCACATGCGGGATTGGCTGCTCGGCACCGAGGGCGACGAGTGGGTCTCCGTCGCGCTGCCTTCCGACGGTTCCTACGGTGTGCCGGAGGGGCTTGTCTTCGGCTTCCCGTGCCGCAGCGTGAACGGCGAGTGGGAGATCGTCCAGGGCTTGGATCTGGGTGAGGAGCAGAAGCAGCGCATCGCGCGCACCCAGCAGGAGCTGGAGGAGGAGCTGGCCGCGGTGCGCGAAGCCGGCTTCATCGACTAGCCACACACCGCTGTTCCGGCTGGTGGCCCGGGTTAGCCGACGAGCTGCCAGCCGTGTCCGCCCGGTCTACTACACTGGGATGAGTTCAACAGAATTTGTCCCCGAGTAAGTGATCAGGGTGCGATGACCAGCAATACTCCTGCAACGTCCCAGGGTGTCCAGCGCGGCGAGGATCGTTCGCAGCTGTTGCCCAATCAGTGGAACCCATCCGATGTGGAATCGGAGCTCTACGAAGGCTGGGTTTCGGCCGGCTACTTCAAGGCCGACGCGACGAGCGATAAGCCGCCGTTCTCCATCGTCCTGCCGCCGCCGAACGTCACCGGGCGGCTACACATGGGCCACGCGCTGGATCACACCCTGATCGACGCGATGTCCCGCCGCCGTCGCATGCAGGGCTACGAGGTCCTGTGGCTGCCGGGCTCCGACCACGCAGGCATCGCCACCCAGACCCGCGTGGAATCCGACCTAAAGAAACGCGAGTCCAAAGACCGCTTCGATTACGGCCGCGAAGAGTTCATCGAGCGCGTCTGGGAGTGGAAGGACGAATACGGTGGCCTGATCCAGCAGCAGATGCGCGCCATCGGCGACTCCGTGGACTGGTCCCGCGAGCGCTTCACCCTGGACGAGGGACTCTCCCGCGCCGTCCAGACCATCTTCAAGGCCCTGTTCGACCAGGGCATGATCTACCAGGCCAACCGGATGGTCAACTGGTCGCCGGTGCTGCAGACCGCCATCTCCGACATCGAGGTCAACTACGAGGACGTCGAGGGCGAGCTGGTCAGCCTCCGTTACGGTTCCCTCAACGACGACGAGCCCCACGTCATCGTCGCGACCACCCGCGTGGAAACGATGCTGGGCGACGTGGCCGTTGCAGTGCACCCGGAGGACGAGCGCTACGCCGACCTCGTCGGCACCACGCTGCCGCACCCATTCCTGCCGGACCGCGAGATGGTCATCATCGCGGACGACTACGTGGATCCGGAGTTCGGCACCGGTGCGGTGAAGATCACGCCGGCGCACGACCCGAACGACTTCGCGATGGGGCAGCGCCACGACCTGCCGATGCCGGTGGTGCTCGACGAGACCGGCCACGTGTCCGGCACGGGCACGCAGTTCGACGGCATGGACCGCTTCGAGGCCCGCGAGAAGATCCGCCTGGCCCTCGAGGAGCAGTGCCGTGTGGTGGCCCGCAAGCACCCCTACGTGCACTCCGTCGGCCACTCCGAGCGCTCCGGCGAGCCGATCGAGCCGCGGCTTTCCCTGCAGTGGTGGGTGGACGTGAAGAAGCTGGCGAAGATGTCCGGCGACGCCGTCCGCGAGGGGGATACGACCATCTACCCGGCCTCCCAGGAACCGCGGTGGTTCGACTGGGTGGACAACATGCACGACTGGACCATCTCCCGCCAGCTGTGGTGGGGCCACCGCATCCCGATCTGGTACGGGCCGGAAGGTGAGGTCGTGTGCTGCGGCCCGGATGACGAGCCGCCGACGGGCGAGGGCTGGCGCCAGGACGAGGACGTGCTGGACACCTGGTTCAGCTCCGCCCTGTGGCCGTTCTCCACGATGGGCTGGCCGGAGAACACCCCGGACCTGCAGAAGTTCTACCCAACCTCCGTGCTGGTCACCGGCTACGATATTTTGTTCTTCTGGGTCGCCCGCATGATGATGTTCGCTACCTTCGCGGACACGCTCGAGGACTCCCCGCTGCACGGCAAGGCAAATGGCGAGGACCCGGCTGCCCGCGATGGCCGTCCGCAGGTGCCGTTCAAGGACGTCTTCCTCCACGGCCTCGTCCGCGACGAGCACGGCCGCAAGATGTCCAAGTCCCTGGGCAACGGCATCGACCCGATGGATTGGGTGCGCGATTACGGCGCTGACGCGCTGCGCTTCACCCTGGCTCGTGGCGCCAACCCCGGTGCGGACCTGCCGGTTGGCGAGCACTCCGCGCAGTCCTCCCGCAACTTCGCGACGAAGCTGTACAACGCCACCAAGTTCGCGCTCATGAACGGCGCGCAGATTGGCGAGCTGCCGCCGCGCGAGGAGCTGACCGACGCGGACCGTTGGATCCTCGACCGCCTCGAGGCCACCCGCGCCCTCGTCGACGATGCCCTGGAGCGCTACGAGTTCTCCCTGGCTAATGAGAACCTCTACAAGTTCGCGTGGGGCGAGTTCTGCGACTGGTACCTGGAGATCGCGAAGGTGCAGATCCCGCGCGATTGGGACTCCGCCACCGAGGAGGAGTACGTCCGCGGCGTGAACACCCAGGTGGTGCTCGGCCGCGTCCTCGACGCGGTGCTGCGACTGCTGCACCCGGCGATGCCTTTCGTCACGGAGACGCTGTGGACCGCCCTAACCAAGGACGTCGAGGGCTACCCGGAGTCCCTGGTCATCGCCGAGTGGCCGGACCAGTCCATGACCAACAATGGCGCTGAGCCGGACGAGCTGGCCGCCCGCCGCATGGCCGACCTGGAGAAGCTCGTCACCGAGCTGCGCCGATTCCGCGCCGACCAGGGCGTCAAGCCGAAGCAGCGCGTCCCGGGCCGCCTGGACTTCGCCGCCGTGGACCTCGAGGAGGAAGAGGCAGCCATCCGCTCCCTGGCGCGCTTCGAGGAGCCGGGGGATGACTGGGAGACCACCGCCTCCATCGAGCTGCGCCTGAGCCAGGCCACGATCACCGTTGAGCTGGACACCTCCGACGCGGTGGATATTGAGGCCGAGCGCAAGCGCCTGGAGAAGGACCTCGCCAACGCCCAGAAGGAGCTGGATAACGCGGCGAAGAAGCTCAGCAACGAGAACTTCCTGAATAAGGCTCCGGAGCACGTCGTGGTAGATATCAAGGAACGCCAGGTTGTGGCTCAGGAGGAGTTCGACCGCATCACCCGCCGCCTGGAGGGGCTGCCAAAGAAATGACCGATTCCACGGACCGTGATCTGAATACCACGCCGGCAGAGGACCCCGGCCACGGCGAGGCCGGGGAGGCCCGTGCGGCCGAGCTGACCGGCCAGGGGGCAGCCGCTGCCGCGTCCGCCGTCGGTGGAGTGCGCCTCGACGAGCACGGCCTAGCGCTGCCGATCGACGCTGCCGGCGCGAAGCCGGGCGAGGAGGATGGTCAGCTGAGCGGCGACGACGCCCTGCCGCCGCGGCCCATCACGGAGGAAGATCTGGCGGACCTCGCCGCGGTCGAAGCCGAGCTGAATCAGCGCTGGCCGGAGACGAAGATCGACCCCTCCCTGGAACGCATCGAGATGCTCATGGATCTCCTGGGTAACCCGGAGCGCTCCTTTGCGACCATCCAGGTCGCCGGCACCAATGGCAAGACCTCCGTGGTGCGGATGATCGAGTCACTGCTGCGGGCGTTCCATCGCCGCACGGGTCGCACGACCTCCCCGCACTTGCAGCTGGTCACCGAGCGCATCGCCGTCGACGGCGAGCCGATCCACCCGCAGGATTACATCCGCATGTGGCGGGAGATCCAGCCGATGGTGGAGATGGTGGACGCGAAGTCCACGGCCGAGGGTGGCCCGCAGATGAGCAAGTTCGAGGTGCTGGTCGCCCTCGCGTACAGCGCCTTCGCGGACGCCCCGGTGGACGTCGCCGTCATCGAAACCGGCATGGGCGGGGCCTGGGACGCGACGAACGTCGTGAACTCCGATGTCTCCGTAATTACGCCCATCGGCATGGACCACACGGACTTCCTCGGCGACACCCTCACCGAGATCGCCGGTGAAAAGGCGGGCATCATCAAGTCCCGCTGGGACCGTGAGGATCTGCTCACGCCACCAGAGAACATCGCGATCATCTCGGAGCAGGATCCCGAGGCGATGTGCGTGCTGCTGGAGCGGTCCGTCGAGGTCGACGCCGCGGTGGCTCGCGCCGGAGCCGAGTTCGGTGTCGTGGAATCCACCGTCGCGGTGGGTGGTCAGCGCCTGACGATCAAGGGCCTGGCCGGGACCTATGACGACATTTTCCTGCCGCTGTCCGGGGAGCACCAGGCCCGCAATGCCGCGACCGCCCTGGCCGCGGTGGAGGCCTTCTTCGGGGCGGGCGGGGACCGTCAGCTGGACGTCGACAAGGTGCGCGAGGGCTTCGCCACCGTGGCTTCCCCCGGTCGGCTGGAGCGCGTGCGCTCCACCCCGAGCGTGTTCATCGACGCCTCCCACAACCCGCACGGCGCGGCCGCTTTGGCTAAGGCCGTGGACCGGGACTTCGATTTCCGCCGACTCATCGGCGTGGTCGGGGTGCTGGGGGACAAGGACGCCCGCGGCATCCTCGCCGCGCTCGAGCCGGTCCTCGACGACGTCGTCATCACGGAGGTGCAGTCCCCGCGTGCCCTGCCGGTGGATGTGCTCGCCGAGTACGCCCGGGATGCCTTCGGGGAGGAGCGGGTCCACGTCGCCGAACAGCTGCCGACCGCGGTGGAGACCGCGATCCAGTTGGCTGAGGACGATAGCGATGGCATGCTGGCCGGGGCCGGGGTGCTGATCACCGGCTCTGTGGTGACTGCAGGTGAGGCGCGAACGCTGTTCGCCAAGAAGCCCGAGTAGAACGCTCGAGTACACAGGAGGATTGGAAGCAGATGGCGCGCAAGCCGGCTGAAGAACTGGAGATGGGGCCACTCGGCCCGGGACACGCCCCAACCAATGACCCGATGAAGGGCATCCGCGGGGTCATGGCGGGCACCCTGATCCTGGAAGGGATCGTGATGCTGCTGGGGCTGACCGTGGTCGGCCGCGTGGATTCGGGACTGGGCCCGGTCTGGCTGCAGTTCGGCTACGTCCTCGCCGTGGCGGTGCTGATGTTCGCGGCGGCCTTCATGCAGAAGGCCGAGGCTGCGGACAAGATCAACTGGGGCCTGCAGATCCTGGCCCTGATCGGGGTATTCGCCAACCTGGTGATCGGCGTGATGGCCCTGATCTTCATCGGCGTGTGGTGGTACATCTACCACCTACGCAAGGTGGTCCAGGAGCGCATGCGGCGCGGCCTGCTTCCGAGCCAGCACGTTTAGCGAATCAAGCCTCCTCTACAGCGCTAGCGAGCGAGAAGCCTCCCCACCAGCCCAACTTTCGGGTGGGTCGGGGAGGCTGAGGCTTCTAGGGATTCTCGCGGTGTGGGGCTGCTAGCCCTCGAAGGGCACCTTCGCCAGCTCGCGGCGCAGGATCTTGCCGGTGGGGTTCTTCGGGATGGCATCGACGAACTCCACCGCGCGAACCTTCTTGTACGGCGTCACGCGGTCGGCGACCCAGCCCATGAGCTCCTGTGCCCCCAGCTCTGAGCCCTCACGCTTGACGACGAACGCTCGCGGGATCTCCAGGCCGTCGCGCTCCGCGCCGACGACGCCGACGTCGGCGATGTCTGGGTGGGAGAGCAGCAGGCTCTCCAATTCGGCCGGCGCGACTTGATAGCCCTTGTACTTGATGACCTCCTTGGCGCGGTCAACGATGCGCAGCCCGCCATCCTCTCCGAAGTGGGCGATGTCACCGGTACGCAGCCAACCGCCCTCGATGAGCGTTTCGGCGTTGGCCTCGTCGTTGTTCAGGTAGCCCTTCATCACTTGTGGACCGCGCACGAGTACCTCGCCGGCCTCGCCTTCGGGAACATCTTCCAGGGTGTCGATATCAACTAGGCGGATTTCCGTGTCTGCCACCGGCTTACCGACGCTGGAATGATCGGCGTCGCCGTGAAGGTTTAGGGCGACCAACGGGGAGGCCTCCGTCATGCCCCATCCCTGCACAACCTTCGTGTCGAGGCGTTCTTCGACCGCGCGCATAATTGGAGCGTCGATCGGCGCCGCGGAGGAAACCATGAGCTTTGAAGCGGAGAACCACGCCGGGTCGATCTCTGGGCCTTTGGCCATCGCGATGGCCATCGGCGGGGCAATGAACGTGAACTCAATCGCGCGCTCAGCGTGGGCACGCAGGAACTGCTCGATGTCGAACTTCGGCATGGTGAAGATGTGGTGCCGGTGCAGCAGCGGCCCGAGTAGCAGGACCGTCATGCCATAGATATGGGAGAAGGGCAGCACACTCAGGGTGTTGCTGCGTGCTTCGATGCCGGAGCGCTCAATCATCTCCCGTACGTGCATCAAGTTGCTGGTGAGATTGCGGTGAGTCAGCTGCACGCCCTTCGGCAACCCGGTGGTGCCGGAAGAGAAGGGGACAGCGGCAACCGAGTCAGGGTCGATATCGACCTCTGGAGCGGTTTTCGGACTGCCCTGTAGGGAAGCAAGCTCCATGGAGAAAATCTGTGGGAGTTGCTCCATATTGGTCGGGCCGATGAACAACTTGGCTCCGGCAGCTTCTACGATGTGCTCCACGTCCGCCTGGTTCATGAGCATGCCGATCGGGTTGACGATGGCCCCGGCTCGCAGGATACCGAGCAGGCTAGCGGCGAAGTTGATGGAATTGGGTACCTGGAGGGTAACCACGTCCCCCTCGCCGATGCCTCGAGAAGCTAGCTCGGCGGCGATGGTCTCGGAGAATTCTGTGAGCTCGCCATAGGTGGCCGTCGATTGGGTGGAAAGCTCTGTGATGGCGGGCAGTGCTGCTTCTTCTTCGGTGAGATCGCCGAAGATGAGGTCGAAAACGTCGGTGCTGGGGTAGTCCAAACTCGGGTAGGGGCTGGAGTAGATCCTGGGTGCCATGTGCGCCTCCTTCAGTGAGGTGTGATCTATGTCTCATAAATAATAGTGTCTCTTATAAAAATTATTTCGCTATTTCCATTACGTCAGCGAAGAGACCAGAACACATGGGGGCAAAGGGGAAACCTAAGGGGCGAGGGGCCTAAGAATTCGCTATCCTTAGGAACCATGACTGAACGCACTCTCATCCTCATTAAGCCGGACGGTGTCGCTAATGGCCACGTCGGCGAGATCATCTCTCGCATCGAGCGCAAGGGCCTGAAGCTCGTCGAGATGGATCTGCGCACCGCAGACCGCGCAACCGCAGAGAAGCACTACGAGGAGCACAAGGACAAGCCGTTCTTCGGCGAGCTCGTGGACTTCATCACCTCCGCACCGCTGGTCGCGGGCATCGTCGAGGGCGAGTCCGCCATCGCTGCCTGGCGTCAGCTGGCCGGTGGCACCCACCCGGTCGAGGCAGCCACCCCGGGCACCATCCGCGGCGACTTCGCACTGACCGTCGGCGAGAACGTCGTTCACGGCTCCGACTCCCCGGAGTCCGCTGAGCGCGAGATCGCTATCTGGTTCCCGAACCTCTAAAAACTGCTCAACGCACAATGTCCCGGCAAGCCCAGGTGGGCTCGCCGGGACGTTTTCTTATGCTGCGGGGAGCGGTGCCGTTACTGGCTTCCCACGCCCCGCGCAGCGCGGACGCTGTCCTGATATTCCTTGCTGGCTTCCTCGGTCAGCGTCAGCCATTGGTCGGTGCTACCGCGGTGTCGCATTTCGCGGATGCGCACCACACGCCCGTGCGCATCGGCCTCGTTGAGCGCTGCCTTGACCTCGTGCTCGAGGGCCCCGTGCGCGACCAGCTCCGCCACGAGCTCGCTTTCCAAACGCTGATAGATGCCGGGCACGAGCTCATCGGCATGCATGAAGGCCACGATGGCATCCGGACCGTCAAAGACCTGGCCAGACTCACGCGGAGAATTGCCTGCGTCGCCGAAGAGTTGTGGTGGCGCCGCATAATGCGTTGGGTGGTGCGCCCCGGAGGTGAAGTACCACACCATCCCCAGGCCGGTGGCGATCGCTGCCGGAATGACGACCAGCCACGGCGCCCCGGACTGTGCGATGCTCAGCGCCACATAGGCCGCGGAGTAGGGGACAACGAAGCGCAGTACCTCGCGCCAGCTGAACTCGGTCCGCTGCAGCTTCGCATCCGGCTTGAGCGGGTCGTAGTCGTTCCTTCGGTAGCCATGCCGGTTGAAGAACTTCATATAGCCGAAGACCATCAGCCCCAGCAGAAAAGCAATCGCCACGAAACCCATCCACACTTCTGGCAGGGCAGAACAAGCGATGACGACGAGCGTCCACACAACGCCGAGGGCCCAACCAAGCACCGTGGAAGGTTGATGCTTCGCGTAGTGGCGTTGAAGCTGCTTTTCGCTGATCTGGAACATTCCATCAGGTTAGCAACCGGTGTAGACACGATCTCTCGGGACGCTGGCTACCTCCCGGCGGGGGAAGTTATGACAAGATGGGGGACAGGATTTTCCTTATACCCGTACCCACAACGACGATGCGGTTCGGCAGGGCTAATCCATCACACTTAAACATCGTTTGTGAGCACACCTCCATCGCCAGGCCTCCTTTTGAGGCGCCCGGCCCCGGTGTCGCTCTGGCGCCTGGCTGGCGCAGCGGCCGTCGTTTCCACAGGTTCGCTGCTGTTCTCGATCTTTTTCTTTAGGACGCCGCCAGCTAGCGCGAGAAAATCTTTCAAGGAGAAACGTGGCTTTTACGCCGGAACCAGCGCTGATTGAATCGGCCGGAAAAATTAATACTGAAAGCTTCGGTCGTAGGGTGCGCGTGCACTCGGTGGCCAAGGAGCTGGGGATCACCAGCAAGGAGTTCATCGACGTGCTGGGGGAGTTCGGGATCACCGGTAAGGTGCCTTCCTCGACGCTGTCGAATGAGGAGGCCACCGACGTGGTCTCTCGTCTGGCTGGCGGGGGAGGGCTAACCCAGTCTGAGCAGCCAGCGGCGAAGGACGGGGCGGACCCAGCGGAGCCCGCTGCCGACAAGGCCGGGGCCAAGAAGGCGGGAGCCAAGAAGACCGCTGCCAAGAAGAGCGTGAAGAAGTCGACGGCTAAGAAGGCTGTGGCCAAGAAGAGCGCCAACACGGCCGCGCCGGCTAAGGCCACGGCCAAGGAAGCGCCGTCCGAGCAGGAATCCCTGGAGCAGGACGCCACACCAGAGGTGGCTGAGCAGCAGGAACAGCAGAAGCAGGCTGAGCCCAAGAAGGCCTCCCGCAAGAGTACTCAAAAGAGTGCGCAGAAGGCTACCAAGAAGGCTGCCGCGAAGAAGACGACCAAGCCCACGGTCAGCAAGAAGGCGGAAGCCAAGAACACCGAGGCGGAAAGCGCACAGCAGCACCAGTCCGCTGAGGCGCCGCAGGCTCAGGCTGAGGAAGCGGCGTCCACGACCCCGGAGCAGCAGGCTCCGACCAACGAGGAGGCTCCGCGGCCTACTCGCCGCCGCGTGCGCCGAATTGTGCGCCGCGTGGGCAGCCGCGCCATCCAGCAGGACACCGCAGCGGAAAAGGCGGAGCCCTCGTCCGAGGGGATGGCCGAGAAGCAGGAGCAGCCGAAGAAGGCCGAATCCAAGAAGGCTGAGCCCAAGAAGAAGGAACAGAAGGCCGAGCAGCGCCCCGCCGAGCCTCAGCCCGCGGCCGAGGAGGAGACCCCGGCCGACCAGCTGCACCCGGGCGAGCGCGGGGAAGCGGACATCGTCGACGAGCCGGTGCGCCTGAAGGGCTCCACCCGCCTGGAATCCAAGCGCCGCTGGCGTGAGGAGAACCGCGAGCGCGGCCGCCACAAGGCCATCAGCCGCTCTGAGTTCCTCGCGCGCCGGGAGTCCGTGCACCGGCAGATGATGGTGCGCGACGCCGAACGCCACGACCACACTGGTCTGACGACCCAGGTGGGCGTCGTGGAAGATGGGCAGCTGGTGGAGCACTTCGTCACCAGCGACACCCAGCAGTCGATGATCGGCAATATCTACCTGGGCCGGGTGCAGAACGTCCTGGCCTCCATGGAGGCGGCCTTCATCGACATCGGCACCGGCCGCAATGCCGTGCTCTACGCCAGCGAGGTCAACTGGCACTCCCCGCACCTGCACTCCAAGTCCCGCCGCATCGACCAGGCGCTGCGCTCCGGCGACCAGGTGATGGTCCAGGTCATCAAGGACCCGGTCGGCCACAAGGGCGCCCGCCTGACCAACCGCATCAGCTTCGCGGGTCGCTACCTCGTGTACTTCCCGGGCGGCACTACCGCGGGGATCTCCCGCAAGCTGCCGGAGGCCGAGCGCAAGCGCCTGAAGGAGATTCTGCAGCGCGTCGTGCCGGGCCAGGGCGGGGCGATCATCCGCACCGCCGCGGAAAACGTGGCCGAGGAGCTCATCGAGGAGGACGTCAACCGCCTCCACGAGCAGTGGCTGAACATCGAGAAGACCGAGGCCAAGGAGCGTAAGTCCAAGGGCGCGAAGCCCGTCACGCTCTACGAAGAGCCGAACATGCTGATCACGGTCATCCGCGACCTGTTCAACGAGGACTTCTCCGAGCTGCTCGTCGAGGGCGATAAGTCCTGGCGCATGGTCCGCGATTACATGGGCCGCATGGCCCCGGAGCTGATGGATCGGGTGCACAAGTGGCACCCCGAGCAGCACGCCGACGAGGACGTCTTCGCCGCGCACCGCCTCGATGACCAGCTCGCCAAGGCGCTGAGCAGGAAGGTGTGGCTGCCCTCCGGCGGCCACCTCGTCATTGACCACACCGAGGCGATGACCGTCATCGACGTCAACACCGGCTCCTTCGTGGGCTCCGGCGGCAACCTCGAGGAGACGGTCACCGAGAACAACCTCGAGGCAGCCGAGGAGATCGTGCGCCAGATGCGGCTGCGCGACATCGGCGGCATGATCGTCGTCGACTTCATCGACATGGTGCTGGAGGAGAACCAGGACCTGGTGCTGCGCCGCCTCATCGAGTACCTGGGCCGCGACCGCACCCACCACAAGGTCAGTGAGGTCACCTCGCTGGGCCTGGTTCAGATCACCCGCAAGCGCCTGGGCGCGGGCCTGCTGGAGACCTTCTCCACCACCTGTGAGTGCTGCGACGGCCGTGGTGTGATCGTGCATCCGGACCCGGTGGAGCAGGACTTCAACGAGGAGCCGGAGCGGCGCCGTCGTTCCTCCCGCGGTAATGGTCGCGGCCGTGACGAGCAGGGCTCGAAGGTACAGCGCAAGAATCAGGGCTCCAGGGACCAGGGCCGTGACGAGCAGCGTGACGAGCGTCGCGAAGAGGCGAAGAGCCACGAGGGTAAGGGATCCAAGTCCAGTGCCTCCCACGGCAAGGGGCGCGAGGATTCCCAGGACCACCGCAATTCCGAGGGGCAGGAACGTCGCTCCCGCGAGCAGCGCCAGGGTTCCCAGTCCGGTTTTGAGTCCGCTGCGGAGAGCAGCGAGGGTCAGAAGCAGGAGACGAGGACGTCGCGCCGGGGCGGTCGCCGTTCCGTTCAGCGCCGCTCCAGCTCCGCAGTCAAGGACGCCACCGCCCGCGCAGAGCAGGGGCCCGCGGAGAAGAAGCAGCCTGCCGGCCGATCAGGCGATGAGTCCCAGGCCGGCCAGGAGCGCGCTCCGCGTCGGGTGGTTCGCCGCATCGTTCGGCGCACGGCACCTAGCCAGCAGCGCGGCGGCACCGGCCAGCGCAAGTCTGCGGCGAACGCCGATGCCCCGGAGCTGAAGATTTCCTCCCGCGAGGATCGCGCCTCGGCGCAGCGGGATGAGCAGGAGAAGCCCGAGCGTGGCTCCCAGGGGTCGCGCCGCCGTGGCCGCCGCGTGGTCCGCTCTAAGCCGGCCGCTCGGCAGGCAGGTGCCCGCCAGGCAGGCGAGCACAACTCCCACAAGAAGGGCCAGGGCGACCAGCCTTCCGGCCAGAAGCGAGGCTCCGAAGGCGATCGCCGCAACGCCGGGGCGCGACGCTCTGGGACTCGGGGTGCTGGGAAATACGGCGCCAACACCTACGAGGAGGCGGTGAAGGAGTTCGAGAACTCCCCACGCCGTCGCCGTCGCACGCGTGGCAACTCCGTCTCGGATCGCCGTCCGCAGCCGGAGGACTTCGGCAAGCAGCCCGAGGCTGCCCAGCCCAAGGGCGAGCAGAAGCGGGAAAACCAGAGCGCCGGCAAGTCCGAGCAATCGGCGAAGGGGGAGACCCAGGGCCGGGCGCGAGGTCGGCGCCGCCGGGTGGTGCGCAGCAACCCGCGACGCTAGCCTCGCGGTTGCGCTAGCACCACGGCTGCCCGCTTGCCCCGCGGCTGTGCATCAGCCACTTCTGTGTGCTCGGCCGCGGGCGGGGAGGGGTGGCGTGTGCCGGTTTCGCCACATTAGTCCCACCCTTCACAGCCCGGTGGTTGAGCCGGGCGCTACCTGCGATGGGCTGCAAAAAGATTTTGGTTTTCCGGCCCCGGCTGGGTAGTATTGGGCAGTCGTTGTTCATCGCCTCTAATCGGGCGCGGCTTGTTGTGCCGAAATGAACACACTTAATTTTGCATATTGTCCAGTCAGGATGCTCGCGTCGCACGTGGGATCGTCGTCGAGAGCTGCCTGAGTCGAAGAGATTTATAAGGGGTAGCCCTACCATGTACGCGATCGTCAAGACCGGCGGCAAGCAGTACAAGGTTGCCGAAGGTGACCTCGTCAAGGTCGAGAAGATCGAGGGTGAGCCAGGTTCCGCCGTGGCTCTCACCCCGGTTCTCGTCGTCGATGGCGCGGATCTGACCTCCGGCGACAAGCTGGAAAACGTCGCCGTGAACGCAGAGATCGTCGAGCACGTTCGTGGCCCGAAGATCCGCGGAATGCACTACAAGAACAAGACCGGATACAAGCGCCGCTGGGGCCACCGTCAGGCCCTGACCGTGCTGAAAATCACCGGCATCAAGTAATAACCGAGACGCGTCCGTGCTGAGTGCGCGGGTGCTCTTACTTCTTCCCGAGGAGGGAGACTCATGGCAACTAAGAAGGGTGCTTCTAGCTCCAGTAACGGTCGCGACTCCGAGGCAAAGCGTCTCGGTGTTAAGCGCTTCGGCGGCCAGCAGGTCAAGGCGGGCGAGATTCTCATCCGGCAGCGCGGCACCAAGTTCCACCCAGGTGTGAACGTTGGTCGCGGCGGCGATGACACGCTGTTCGCACTGAAGGCTGGCGCCGTCCAGTTCTCCACCAAGCGCAACCGTCGCCTGGTGAACATCGTGGAGGACGAGGCCGTCGAGGCTTAAGGCCCGCGGTTTTTCAAAACCTCACGAGCACGAAGCTCCCGCACGTTTCGCCCCATCGGGGCGAGGGCGGGAGCTTCTTTGCATTATTCGCTAAAATTTGAATCCGATCGAAGGAAGGACTTACATCCATGTCGCAATTCGTTGACCGGGTCGTTCTGCACCTCAAAGCCGGCGATGGCGGCAATGGCTGTAACTCCGTGCGCCGCGAGAAGTTCATGCCTCTGGGCGGGCCGGACGGTGGCAACGGTGGCCACGGTGGGGACATCATCCTCGAGGTCGACCCCCAGGTGCACACCCTGCTGGACTTCCGCTTCTCCCCGCACGTGCGCGCCGAGCGCGGCAACAACGGCGCCGGCGACGACCGGCACGGCGCCCGCGGCAAGGACCTGACCCTCCACGTCCCGCCGGGAACCGTCGTCATCGACGAAGACGGCGAGGTCCTCGCCGACCTCGTCAGCCCCGGGCAGAAGGTCATCGTCGCCCAGGGTGGTTTCGGTGGGCTGGGCAACGCCTCCCTGGCCTCCAAGACGCGCAAGGCCCCGGGCTTCGCGCTGCTCGGTGAGCCCGGCGAGCAAAAGGACATCACTCTTGAGCTGAAGTCCATGGCCGACGTCGGCCTCGTGGGCTTCCCCTCGGCGGGTAAGTCCTCCCTGATTTCCGTGCTCTCCGCAGCCAAGCCCAAGATCGCGGACTACCCATTCACCACGCTGGCGCCGAACCTCGGCGTGGTCAGCGTGGATCACGATACCTTCACCATCGCGGACGTCCCGGGCCTCATCCCGGGAGCCAGCGAGGGCCGAGGCCTTGGCCTGGACTTCCTGCGCCACATTGAGCGCACCGCCGTCCTGGCGCACGTGGTGGACGCCGCGGCACTGGAGTCCGAGCGCAACCCCCTGGACGACATCCGCGCGCTCGAGCACGAGCTGGACAGCTACCAGAGTGAGCTCAGCGCCGATGCGGGCCTGGGCGACCTCCGGGAACGTCCCCGCGTCATCATCCTGAACAAGATGGATGTCCCGGACGCCGAGGATATGGCCGACCTGCAGGAGGAGGAGCTGAAGAAGTTCGGCTGGCCGATCTTCCGCATCTCCACGGTCGCGCGCACCGGGCTCAACGAGCTGCGGTTTGCCCTGATGGACATCGTCCGGGAGCACCGCAAGAAGGTCGAGGACACCCCAGAGCCGCAGCAGGTGATCCGCCCGCAATCGGTGGGGCCGAAGCGCAAGGGCCGCTTCGCGGACTTCGAGGTCCACGAGGATAAGCAGAACCCGGGCGCGTTTATCGTCACCGGGCACAAGATCGACCGCTGGATCCTGCAGACCGACTTCGAGAACGACGAGGCCATCGGCTTCCTCGCCGACCGCCTGGCCAAGGCCGGCGTCGAGGAGGCGCTGTGGCAGGCCGGTGCCGTGGACGGCTCCGAGGTCACCATCGGCGGGATCACCTTCGAGTGGGATCCGCAGACCGTGGCGGGCGTGGACCAGACCCCGGCGTACGGCCGTGGCAAGGACCGCCGCCTGGAACAGACGGACCGCGTGACCGCAGAGCAGCGTAAGCGCGCCTCCCAGGCGCGACGCGGGCTGATTGACGAATACGATTACGGCGATGGCGAGGTCGCGGATACCGAACGCTGGCAGGGCTAGTGACGCCCTGAGTACCGAGTGAGATAACGTTTAGATAACTCAAAAGCCTGGGTTTTCATAAGTAATTTGGCATACTGGTGGGCATGTCTGCAGCGAGCAACGAAAATTCAATGCCCACACAGCAGCTAGATGCCACCCTGTTGCCGGAACCCGGCACCGTGCGTCACCGCATCGCTAATGCCAAGCGACTGGTGGTGAAAATCGGATCCTCGTCCCTGACCGACGAGTCCGGCCGCGTGGACCCCGCTCGCATCGACACCATCGCCGATGCTCTGGAAGCTCGCATGGCGGATGACACGGACCTCATCGTCGTCTCCTCCGGTGCAGTGGCCTCGGGTATGGACCCGCTTAGCCTGAGCCGGCGACCCAGCGACCTGGCCACCAAGCAGGCAGCAGCCTCGGTAGGCCAGGTGCTGCTCGCCCAGGAGTGGGGGCGGAGTTTCGCCCGCTATGGCCGCACTATTGGTCAGGTTCTCCTGACCGCCGCCGACGCCGGCCGTCGCGACCGCGCCCGCAACGCGCAGCGCACCATCGACCGCCTGCGCCAGCTCTCCGCCGTGCCCATCGTCAACGAAAACGATACGGTCGCGACCTCCGAGATGCGCTTCGGCGATAACGACCGCCTCGCCGCCATCGTCTCCCACCTCGTCTTCGCGGACGCCCTCGTCCTGCTCTCCGACGTCGACGGTCTCTACGACCGCAACCCGAACGAGCCGGACGCGCAGTTCGTTTCTGAGGTGCGCAGCAGCAATGACCTCTCAGGTGTCGCAGCCGGCGATGGTGGTCGCCTCGGCACCGGCGGCATGGCCGCGAAGGTCACCGCGGCCCGCCTCGCCTCCCGCGCGGGCGTTCCGGTGCTCCTGACTTCCACCGAGAACATCGCCCCCGCCCTGGAAAGCGCCTCCGTGGGCACCTGCTTCTGGCCGAAGGAGGACCGCCTGTCCGCCTGGAAGTTCTGGGTGCTCTACGCCGCCGAGTCCCGCGGCGCACTGCAGCTCGACGACGGAGCGAAGGCGGCCGTGGTCGACGGGAACAAATCCCTCCTCGCAGTCGGTGTCACCCAGGTCATGGGTGACTTCCACCGTGGCGACATCGTGGACCTCGTGGACAGCGACGGAAAGATCTTCGGTCGCGGCG
The DNA here is from genome assembly GCF_030152825.1 of Corynebacterium sp. GTDB lineage: Bacteria > Actinomycetota > Actinomycetes > Mycobacteriales > Mycobacteriaceae > Corynebacterium. The sequence continues at coordinate 73,180 of NZ_JASLIP010000037.1, read as the reverse complement.
AGGTCAACTACGACGCCACCGACCTGGTTCCGATGCTGGGGCGCCACACCTCGGAGCTTCCGGGCGACGCGCAGCGCCCCGTGATTCACACCGATTACCTCTCTTATTACGCCAACCGCCAGCCGCCCCGCCGCCAGCAGCTGCTTATTTAGTCACGCGATTCCGGAGCCCCACCAGAGGCAACCCCAAATTTTCCCTAGTATGAAGAGGCATGATGAGCGAAAAGAACGATAACCTTTCCCCACAGCGTCAAGCCGAGCGCGAAGAAGTGCTCGAGAAGGCCGCCAAGGCGAAGCAGGCCAGCCGGGTCGTGCTCACCACCCAGCAGAAGAATGACCTACTGCTCGCCGCCGCCGAGGCGCTGATCGCCAACACTGACGCGATCCTCGAGGCCAATGCCAAGGACGTCGCCGCGGGCCGCGAGGCCGGTTTCGACGAGGCTCTGATCGACCGTCTCGCCCTGGACGCCGGCCGCATCGAAGGCATCGCCGGCGGGCTGCGCCAGATCGTCGGCCTGCCGGACCCGGTGGGAGAGGTCGTCCGCGGCCACACCCGCCCGAACGGCATCGACCTCAAGCAGGTCCGCACCCCGCTCGGCGTGATGGGCATGGTCTACGAGGCCCGCCCGAACGTCACCGTCGACGCCTTCGGCCTGGCCATCAAGTCCGGCAACGTCCCGCTGCTGCGCGGCTCCCGCTCCGCCCGCCAGACCAACGAGAAGCTGGTGGAGCTGCTGCAGGACGTCGCCGCCGAGCAGGGCCTTACCCGCGACATCGTCCAGCTGCTGCCGTGCGATAGCCACGACTCCGTCCAGGACCTGGTCACTGCCCGCGGCCTTGTCGACGTCGTCATTCCGCGCGGTGGGGCGCGCCTGATCGAGGCGGTTGTTCTGAACGCGACCGTTCCCGCGATCGAGACGGGCACGGGCAAGTGCCACTTCTACATCGACGCCTCCGCCGACCTGGACGAGGCGATCGAGCTGCTGCTCAACGGTAAGACCCGCCGCTGCTCGGTGTGCAATGCGACCGAGGCCGTTCTGCTGGATGCGGCCCTCTCTGAAGACGCCAAGAAGCGCGTCTTCGCCGAACTGGCTGCCGCCGGCGTGCGCGTCCACGGCGTGAAGGCCGAGCTGGATAGCCTGGCCGAGGACGTGGTGGAAGCCACCGAGGAGGACTGGACCGACGAGTACTTGAGCTTCGACATCGCCGCCGCGATCGTGGACGGGGTGCGCGGCGCGGTGGAGCACATCACCACCTACAGCTCCGGCCACACTGAGGGGATCTCCGCGCGCGACTACGAGGTGCTGCGCTACTTCGAGAAGCACGTGGATGCCGCCGCGCTCTCCCTGAACACCTCCACCGCCTGGACGGATGGCGAGGAGTTCGGCTTCGGCGCCGAGATCGGCATTTCCACCCAGAAGCTGCACGCCCGCGGGCCGATGGGTCTTCCGGAGCTCACGAGCACCAAGTGGGTGCTCACTGGTGAGGGCCAGACCCGTCCCTAGGCGACACAGTGCGCACCGGCCCCGCGACCCCGGTGCGCTAGCCTAAGCAGCATGACTAACACCCCGTCCCCGGCCGCGGAGGCTCCCGCGACCCCCGACTCGCCGCGCCGCGTCGGCGTCATGGGTGGGACTTTTGACCCCATCCACAATGGCCACCTGGTCGCCGCGAGCGAGGTCGCGGACCGCTTCGACCTGGACGTCGTCGTCTTCGTCCCCACCGGGCAGCCCTGGCAGAAGAAGGGCAAGCGGGTCTCCCCGGCAGAGGACCGCTACCTGATGACCGTCATCGCGACGGCCGCGAACCCGAGTTTCCGGGTCTCACGGGCGGACATCGACCGTGGGGGAAACACCTACACGGTCGACACGCTGGCGGATATGCGCAAGATCTACCCGGACGCGGAGCTGTTCTTCATCACCGGCGCGGACGCGCTGAACCAGATCATCACCTGGCGGGACTGGGAATCCATGTTCGACCTGGCAAACTTCGTCGGGGTGACCCGGCCTGGTTACGAGCTCTCGATGCTGGACTCCCCGCTGGCCCGGGAAGTAGAAGCCGGGCGGCTCAGCCTGGTGGAGATCCCCGCGATGGCGATCTCCTCCACGGACTGCCGGGAGCGCGCGAAGAGCGGTCGACCGGTATGGTACCTCGTCCCCGACGGGGTGGTGCAGTACATCGCCAAGCACCGCATGTACGTGGATTAGGCGCCATTCAGCAACCCACGGCGCCCCGCGCTGCCCGACGCGCCGGGAACAGGCGGAACCCTCGCGGGTGCCCCGCTATCATGGGAGCCAGAGCATACTTCTTTAGAAAGGTTTCGCTTGACCGCACAACCAGAATCCATCGCCCTCGCCGGTCTCGCTGCCCAGGCGGCAGATGAGAAGAAGGGCGAAGACATCCTCGTCATCGACGTCTCCAACCGCCTGGCCATTATCGACTGCTTCGTCATCGTCACCGGCGATAACGAGCGCCACGTGCAGTCCATCGTTGACGAAGTCGAGGATCACCTGGCCGAAAATGGCACGAAGCCCCTGCGCCGCGAGGGCCGCGGCGAGGGACTGTGGGTGCTGCTGGACTACGGCGACGTCGTCGTCCACGTGCAGCGCCGCGCCGAGCGCGAGTACTACGCGCTGGACCGTCTCTTCCTCGACGTCCCGCAGATCGAGGTCGAGGGCGTGGAGCAGGTCGACCGTGGTGACAACTGGGCCCCGGACGCTGAGGTGGATGTCCTCGACGTCCAGACCATCGACGACCTGCCGCTGGCTGGTCCAGAGCCCGACGCCGACGAGATCTAAAACCAGCAAAAATCCAACACGACCGAGAAGAACACCGCCATGACCACTAACGCGAGCCAGCGCAGGCTCATCCTGATGCGCCACGGAGAGACGGAGTACAACTCCGCGGGGCGCATGCAGGGTCAGCTGGACACCCCGCTATCGGAGGTCGGCCGGCAGCAAGCCCGCGACGTCGCCGCGGTGGCCCGCGACTGGGATGTCACGAAGGTGGTCGCCTCCGACCTGGAGCGCGCGGTGGAGACGGCGAGTATCGTCGCCGAGGCCTGGGGGCTGGACGTCGACGTCGACCCCCGCTTCCGGGAAACGCACCTGGGGGACTGGCAGGGCGGGTCGCACACCGAAATCGATGAGCAGTACCCCGGCCAGCGGGCCTATTGGCGCCATGATCCGCGCTGGTCACCACCGCGTGGGGAGACCCGGCTGGATGTGGCCGAGCGCACCGCCGCTGGGATCGCCGACCTCATGGCCTCCGATGCCTTCGAGGGCACGGTGCTGGTGGTGGCGCACGGCGGGTCGATCGCGGCACTGACCTCGCGCTTGCTGGACGTCCCGGCGGAGCACTACCCGGTATTCGCCCGGCTCGGCAACGCGCGCTGGGCCGAGCTGGTGGCGCGCCCGCGCTTCCCGGTGACTGAGCAGGGGGATGGGCCGCAGACCGCGCCTGCGGTGGACGGTTCGACCGTCCCGGAGGTGCCGGACGCCGAGTCTGAGTGGTGGCGCAGCCCGCGTTGGTACCTGGAGGGCTGGAACATCGGAGTGCAGGATTCGGGTCAGCAGCTGGAGAACCCGGATGAAGGGGGAGCAGTACGGTGACCGTTCATGTGATCACGGATTCCTCCAGCTGCCTGCCCCGCGAGCTCGCCGACGCCGCGGGCGTGACGGTGGTGGATCTCTACACCTCGGGGCAGGGGGCAGAGAAGACCACCGCGGGGCTGGGCGCATTGGAGCTGACCGCAAACTATGCCCGCCTGCTGGAACGCAGCGGCGACGAAGGCGTGGTCGCGCTGCATCTGTCCAAGGAGCTGTCCTCTACCTGGTCTAACGCCGTGACTGCCGCTGGGGTGTTGGAGGGCAAGGTGCGCGTCATGGACACGAACACGGCGGGTATGACGCTCGGCTACGCCGCACTGGAGGCCGCCCGGGTGGCTCGCGCCGGGGGCAGCCTCGACGAGGTGGCTGATGCCGCAGACCGGGTGCTGAGCACCGCGACCCTGTGGCTGTATGTGCACAAGATCGATAGCCTTCGCCGGGGTGGGCGCCTGTCCACCGCGCGCACGCTGCTGACCACCGCTCTGGCGATTAAGCCGATCCTCAAGCTTGCGGACGGGGAGCTGCAGCTGGCGGCGAAGACCCGCACCCAGGCCAAGGCGATGGCGAAGCTGGTGGAGATGGCCAGCGAGGTCGTCGTGGCGGAGGTTGATGCCGCGGCCGAGGAAGGGCGGAAGCCCCGGCGCATGAAGGTCGGGATCATGCAGTCGGAGGCCGTGGAACCGGCCAATCACCTGAAGCAGATGATCGAGGGGCGGCTGGCTGAACTCCCGGCGGAGCTGGTGGAGCGGGCCCTGAAGACGGAGAAGTCGAAGAAGTCCGAGAAGGCAGAGAAGGCTGATAAAGCCGACAAGGCGACGAAGACTGCGCAGGAGGCCACGGCGGAGACTGCCGATGGGGGTGATTCGGCTGGGCCGACGCCACCGGCCCTGCCTGAGGTCGACGTCGAGCTCTACGAGGTCTCCGAAGGGCTCGCGGTCCACACCGGTCCGGGCGCGATCGGCGTGGCCATGGTCTGCGAATAACACGCTCCATCCACAGGCCGGGGTTGTCCACAGGCTCCAGGGGTTTTGGCATGGGGGTTGCTTCCTGCCGCGGTGGGAGTGGGTGGCGACCGTGATTCGCTGGGCGGCATGGGAGGCAATTTTCAACGCAAGCAGGATCACAGCGCGCTCCAGGAGCGGATCGCCGCGCTGACCCAGCCGATGCCGGGGCACGAGACGGCGCTTGTGGACTTCGAGAAGCGCTCCTGGTTGAGCGCTGCGTCGGCGAAAGTGCTGGTGGGGATCGTCGCCGCCGTGGTGATCGCGGTGGGTGGCATCGGATTGCTCACTCGGACAGATGACGAGGCGAAGGACGTGATTAACCCGGCGGGCAGGAACATTAATAGCGAGGATGCCGAGAGGGTGCTTTCGGCGGATGGGGACGGGGCTGACGGTGCTGCCGGTGATGGGGGCGCTGGAGCCGACGCCACCAGCCAGGGCGGTGGCTCCGGTGCGGCGGCGGGTGACGGGAAGCAGGACGACGACGCGGCGGTCGTCGTTTCCGTGCAGGGCAAGGTGCGCACCCCGGGGCTGCTGGAGATGACCGGAAAACAGCGGCTGGGGGATGCGATCAATAAGGCCGGCGGGGCATTGCCTGGGGCGAATCTCAATAACGTGAACTTGGCCGAGAAGGTCTCTGACGGACTGCAGATCGTCGTGGACCAGCACGGTTCCTATGTGCTGCGGCCAGGTGAGGCCGGGCCGGCTGGTGCTGGTGGCCCGTCGGGCGGTGCAGCGGATGGTACGTCGGCTGGCGGCTCTGGTGGTAGCGGGGCCGGGGGAGGTGCAGCTGGCGGGAAGGTCAACATTAACTCCGCGGACGCCACGCAGCTCGAAACCTTGGACGGGGTGGGACCTGCGACGGCCAAGGCGATCGTCGAATGGCGGGAGGCCAACGGGCCATTCCGCTCCGTGGAGCAGCTCATGGAGGTCCGTGGCATCGGGCCGGGCAAACTCGCTGCGATGAAGGACGGGGTCAGCTTGTGAGCGTGCGGAGCCTCGCGGGTGAGCAGAACCAGCCCGTGGAACCGGTGGCGGATCGTAGGCCCCCGGAGGCGGCCCGAGATCCGCGCTCGCCCGATGCGCAGCGTGCCCGCCGTGGCCCGGACCTCAGGCTGCTGCTTCCCGCCGCGGCCGCGTGGGCCGCGACGGCAGCGACGATTCTGCTTCGGGGCCCGTGGGTGGCGGTCGCTGCGGTGGGCCTTGCGGTCATTGCGGCGGCGGTGCTGGTCTCATCATGGGTGCGCAGCTACCTGCGCTGGCGCGGGCTGCTTCGGGCGGCCGCGTGGAACCTCGTGGTCGCGGCGGCGATCGCCAGCCTGGCCGCAGCGGGCACAGCGCTGCAGGTCAGCCGGGTGGATAATCACCCGATGATGCGTGAACTCAACTCCAGCGAATCGGCAGGCCGGCAAGGTGAGAAAAACGAGGAGGGGGCGCGGGGCCACTACCGGGGAGAGGTCACCATCGCCGGTGGGGCACGGGTGCTTAACGGCGGCAGCCTAAAGATCCCGGTACAGATCACTGGGCTGGGAGAGCTGCCGCTGTTTGTTAACGACCGCCACCGAAGCCCGGAGCTGCTTAATGCTCAGCCCGGCACCACCCTCGAGCTCGCGGCGACGGTGCGGGCCGATGAACGCCCTGGGCTGGTGCCCGCCAGACTATCCGCGACCAGGGAGCCCACCATCACGGCAGAACCACGGGGCCTCATGGGGATCTCCGCACGGCTGCGCCGGAACATCAACGAGCTGGCCAGCGCCGGACCGATAGCGACGTTAGCCAACCATGCCTGGTTTTCCGGTGCGGAGGCGTTGATCCCCGGCATGCTCATCGGGGATATCTCACAGATGCCCCAGGACATTCGGCAGCACTATATCGTCAGCGGACTTTCCCACCTGACCGCCGTCTCCGGGCTGCACGTCGCCGTGCTCATCAGCGCGGTGACCATCGCCGCCACCGCGTGCGGGGTGTCCCGGCGGGGCAGGTGGGTCATCGTCATGGGCGCCCTCGTGGCCTTCGCGATAGTGGTGGGTCCGCTGCCGAGCATCCTGCGCGCCGGGTTCATGGGAATCGTCGGGGCGGTGGCGGTGTTGAGCTCCCGTTGGAGTGACTCGCTGGCAGCCCTCGGCGGGGCGGTCCTGGTTCTGGTGCTGATCCGCCCCGGCATGGCGGTGGAGTACGGCCTGCTGCTCTCGGTGCTGGCGACCGTGGCGATCGTGACTGCCGGACCCCGGATTGGCCACTGGCTCATCGTGGGTTGGGGCCGGTTCACCCAGCGCCGCTGGGCTCGCGAGCCACGGGTGGTCGAGGGGATGATCCTGCGCGCTCTTGCGGTCTCCTTCGTCGCCGATGTGGCGACGCAGCCGGCGATCGTCATGATGACGGGCATCGTCTCGCCCGCGGCGGTGCCCGCCAACCTTGCGGTGGGGTGGGCGGTCGCCCCACTGATGGTGCTGGCGCTCGCTGCCTGCCTCGTCGGCAGCGCTGCCTTGCTCCTCGGTATACCTGCGGGACTGGCCGCCTGGCTGCTCGTCCCTGCGGCCCCGGCGGCGTGGTGGATCCACGCCGTGGCCGAGCGTTGCTCGCGCACCTGGGTGCTGCACACCCCTGGCGGCCCCGGGTGGGCGCTGGCTTGGGCAGCGATGCTCGGGACGATGATCCTCGCAGCCATGGGCGTGCTGTGGTGGCAGACCATCCCCGCGCTCTTCGCCTGCGCGATGCTCCTCGTACGCATCGGCACCTGGCAGCTCGGGCCCTATGAGGCAGCGGCACCCGCGCCGGGTTGGGGCAGCGACCTCGGTGCCGAGCCACACTGGACGGTAGCGGTCTGCGGTCGGGACGGCGAAACAAGCGGCTGGGAGCTTCGCTATCCCACCGGCACGCGCCAGCCCTGCCAGACGCCGCGGGGAAAGCTCACACTGCAAGCGGGTGGCGTCGTCGAAAAGGAAGGGGAACAGGCCGCGGCCGGAGAGCCGAAGGTGGTGACGGTGAGCAGCGACGCGCAGGCCCTCAGCGTCTGGGAGGCAGCGCTCATCGTCGTGCTGGACTGTGCAGGGCCCGCCGAGGGCAAGGGGAGGCGCAGCCATGGGCGGCCGAGCCAGACGCCGGGTGGGGTTCCCGTGCACTATCCCTGCGCCGATGGGGCGGGGCTGCTCACACCGAAGGGGCTGGTTGTTTCCGGTGGGCCGCGATGATCTGGCATGATTTTGGGCATGGCACGTGGCAAACAGGCGAGCAAGAAACCCCCGGCGATCTCCGCGGTCAACATGATCGTGGGCGCGGAGGAATTCCTCGCCGAGCGGCAATGCTTCGCCATCGTCCACGCGGCTCGCAAGAACGCGGGCAACCCAGAGCTACCCGTGGAGCTGCACAAGGCCACCAACTTGAGCGAGCCGCAGCTCATCGAGTTGCTGAGCCCCTCGCTGTTCGCAGAGGACCGGATCGTGGTGATCTCCGGGGTTGCGGACTGCGGGAAGGAGACGGTGGCGCTGCTGAAGTCCGCCATCGAAACCCCGGCTGATGGCGTGGTGCTGATCCTGCTGCACAGCGGGAAGGGCCGCAATAAGCGGCTGGTCAACGAGTGGCAGAAGCTCGGCGTGCGGATCTTCCCGGCAGAGCCGCTCCGGCCCCGGGAGCGGCGGTCCTTCGTGGAGCAGGAGTTCCGCTCCTATGGGGTGAGCGTGAGCCCCGAGGTCGTGGACCGCATGCTCGACTCGGTGGGCTCCGATCTGCGCGAGCTGGCGAGTGCGGTGAGCCAGCTGGTCGCCGACACCGATGCGAACGTCACCCCCGATGCGGTGCAGCGCTACTACCAAGGGCAGGCGGAGGTCACCGGCTTCGATATCGCGGACCTGGTGCTGGCCGGCAGGCAGGGGGAGGCGGTGGCCGCAGCGCGCCGGGCGATCCAGCTGGGCGTGCCACTGGTTCTCATCGCCTCGGCGCTGTCCACCGCGATGCGAGACGTGGCGCGCGTGGCCGGTGCCGGACGGATCGACCCACGCAGGGACGCGTCGGCCTTCGGTATGGCGCCCTGGAAGCTGGAGAAGACGCTGCGGGTGGCCAGGCAATGGCCCCCGGCGGCGGTGTCCCGGGGTGTGCAGCTGGTCGCGCAGCTGGATGCTGGGGTGAAGGGGCAGCTGCCCGCCCCGGAGTATGCGGTGGAGGACATGGTGCGACAGCTCGCGGGGCTCATCGCCCGCCGCTAGCGCTCTGGCCCTAGCCCCCGCCAACCCCATCCAGCGGCCCATGGTGTGTCGCCCGCTCCCCAGGGGAGCGAGCCGCCCGCGACGCGAGGAAACTAAGCGCCGAAGCCTGCCCAGACCCCGGAGTGGATCGCCTGGTCGTAGCGGGACCCGAAGTCGTAATCGCGGGTCGCCTCCCAGCGGGTGTCCGCCAGGTGCGCGCCGATCAGCGCGCCCGTGAGCGCCGCGCGGGAGTTGCGGTTGCCCTCCCAGCTCACGGCGACGTGCAGGAAGTCCTGCGGGGCGTAGCGCTCGGCGTTGTCCAGGTAAAGCTGCGCCAGCAGCAGCGCGGAGGCCGTCGCGGAGCCCGCGCCCCAGCCACGCCCCAGGATCTTCAGGAACTTGTGGGCATCGCGGTAGAGCTCCTCGAAGTCGCCGTTGGCCAGCATGGGGCTGATCACCTTGCGCACCTCGATCACTCGGTTGACCAGCTCGATGAGCGGCACATCCGGGCCCGGCAGGTCCGTGATCAGCGCGTTCTCCAGGTCCTCGATGATGTCCGACTTCTCCTGGTCGGTGAGGATCGTGTCCTCATCGAAGTGCCGGTCGCCCGCCAGCCCGGAGGCCACGTCGAGCAGGTCAGAACCAGGATCCGCGAGCAGCGCGCAGGCCACGACCGCTGCCGCCGCACGTGCCGGGCAGGAGTCGTGGGTCAGCGTCGTCTGCAGCACGCTCCAGCCCACGCCGGTGCCGCCCTGACCGAGGAACGCGGAGGCCGAGGAGCGCAGCACCGCGCCCGAACCAGGGGAGTGGGTGGATACCTTGTCCCACTCCTTGGGGCCGTGTTCTAGCAGGCGGTCCAGGGACTCGGTGTTCGACGCGCCCGGGTAGCGCTGGTAGTCCGGGTCCCGGCGGTACGCGATGAACTGGTTGGCGATGGTCTCCATGCCCTCGTCGCGGTCCATGTCGCCCTCGTCGATTGCCCGCATCGCGGCGGTCAGCGCCAGCGTCATCTGCGTGTCGTCGCTGATCTTCAGCTGATCCGGCAGCGGGGTGCTGTCCGACTGGGGCTCGGCGTTATAAGGAAAGCCCCATGCGTCCCCCAACGCGGTGCCGAACAGTGCCGAACGGAAGCGTTCCTTCATAGAACTTGTGGCTCCTTGGATTCTCAAAAGAGGAGTGCGAAATTGCGGTTTCGCAGGAAAGCAAAAAGGGACCGGAGAACCGATCCCTTCGTACTCTAGTGGAACCCCGCGGCGGAGAAATCCCCGCGCTGCGCGATCCCCCTGAAACGGCGTACTTTACTTCATGCCGTTCAGGTGTGCGGCCATGCGGGACTTCTTGTTCGCCGCGTTGTTGCGGTGCAGAACGCCCTTGGTGACGGCCTTGTCGTACAGACGAGCAGCAACGCGCATCTGCTTCTCGGCTGCGTCCTTGTCGTCGGCCTCCACGAGTGCGTGGAACTTGCGGGACTCGGTGCGCAGACGGGAGCGGACTGCCTTGTTGCGCTGACGTGCGATCTCGTTGGTGAGAACGCGCTTCTTGGTCTGCTTGATGTTTGCCATGTGCTGGCTACCTCTTCCTTAAAAATCAGTGTTCGTGAAAACCATGGTGGCCGAGTGTGTCCAACGACGTTCTCTCACACGATGCCCAAGGTCCTGCGCCGTGCGGCCGGTGGCCCGAATCCGCCATGGGGAACTCGACGGATTTTAGCAGCTGCGTGACGCGAAGCCTAACCGGCCTAGTGCCAGCCGTAGTCCTCGCGGAGCCGCTGGGCGATGCGGTCGTAACGGCGTTCCGGCATGTGCAGTCCGCGCCGCAGGATCTGTGACTCCGGAATCTCGAGGATCTTGTCGAGGCGCACCCAGCTTTCGCTGCGGTTCATATCCCACGCGCCTGGCCCGATCGCGGTCCAGTTGTCGTGGTTGCGGTGCTCTTCGTTCGACGAGATCAGCAGGGTCAGCAGCGTGTGGTGGTTACGTCCGACGATGAGGACGGCGCGTCGTTGGATCTCGGCCCCACGGTTGGGGCGGATGTCCGCCCACACCACCTCACCGGGGTCCGCCTGACCGTCCATGTCTGGCGCGTAGATCGTGGCGCGCGCATGCACGTGCGTGGGTGTCTTCACGGTGGGCTCGGGCGGCACGTAGCGCACGCTCGCGGATTCCGTGAGCCCCAGCTCGGAGTTCAATAGCTCGAGCCCCTCGGCCAGGTTCCCGTAGTGCCGGAAGTGCCGGTTGAGCAGCCGGGTGATCCGGCCGGGCCGATCCTGCTGCTTCGGTTGCGGTGGCGTCCTGTCGAAAAGGGGCATAGCGCTGATCTTATCGCGCCCGGTAGGCGGGGCGTGCGGAACGAGGCGCGACGATAGTGCACAATCCGCGGAACATAGTAGTGTTTGGATAGCGATTTACCCCCGCACGGTGCTGGGGAGAAGTGGCTTGAAGGAGAGTCGAGGAGTACGGCATGAGCGCCAAGCAGAAGAACTACGCCATCGAGACGTTTACGGAGCCCGAGCGGATCCGAAACTTCTGCATCATCGCTCACATCGACCACGGGAAGTCGACGCTGGCGGACCGCATCCTCGACCTCTCCGGCGTCATCGAGCACCGCGATATGCGCGACCGCTACCTGGACAACATGGAGCTGGAGCGGGAGCGCGGCATCACCATTAAGGCGCAGAACGTGCGCATCCCGTGGGTGCCGAAGTCCGGTGAGCACGAGGGCGAGCAGCTGGTCCTCCAGCTCATCGACACCCCGGGCCACGTGGACTTCACCTACGAGGTCTCCCGCGCCCTCGAGGCCTGTGAGGGCGCGATCCTGTTGGTCGATGCGGCCCAGGGTATTGAGGCCCAGACCCTGGCGAACCTCTACCTCGCGATGGATAAGGACCTGGAGATCATTCCGGTCTTGAACAAGATCGACCTCCCGGCGGCCGATCCGGAGAAGTACTCCCAGGAGCTGGCGAACATCATCGGCTGCGAGCCGGAGGAGGTCCTGCGCGTCTCGGGCAAGACGGGCGAGGGCGTGCCGGAGCTGCTGGACCGGGTCTGCGAGCTCGTCCCGCACCCGGTGGGCGACCCGGATGCCCCGGCCCGCGCGCTGATCTTCGACTCGGTTTACGACACCTACCGCGGCGTGGTGACCTACATCCGCATGATGGACGGTCGCCTCAACGACCGCGAGAAGAACAAGATGATGTCCACCGGGACGGAGCACGACACCCTCGAGATCGGCGTCGTCTCCCCGGGACCGACGAAGACCAAGGGCCTCAGCATGGGCGAGGTGGGCTACCTCATCACCGGTGTGAAGGACGTCCGTCAGTCCAAGGTCGGCGATACCGTCACCCTGGCTCACAACGGCGCGACCGAGCCGTTGCAGGGCTACGCCGAGCCGAAGCCGATGGTCTACTCGGGTCTGTTCCCGATCTCCGCGGACCAGTACCCGGAGCTGCGCGAGGCCATCGAGAAGCTGCAGCTCAACGACGCCTCCCTGAGCTTCGAGCCGGAAACTTCCGTCGCCCTGGGCTTCGGTTTCCGCTGCGGCTTCCTGGGCCTGCTGCACATGGAGATCACCCGCACCCGCCTGGAGCGGGAGTTCGGCCTGGATCTGATCTCCACCGCCCCGTCCGTGGTCTACCGCGTAATCCAGGAGGACGGCACCGAGACCTTCGTGCGCAACCCGTCCGACTGGCCGGGCGGCAAGATGCAGGCGGTCTACGAGCCGATGGTGGATATGACGATCATCGTGCCGGAGACCTTCCTGGGCGGGACCATGGAGCTGTGCCAGTCCAAGCGTGGCCAGATGAAGAACATGGACTTCCTCTCGCAGGACCGCGTGGAGCTGCGCTACCGCATCCCGCTGGGCGAGATCATCTTCGACTTCTTCGATTCCTTGAAGTCCCGCACCAAGGGCTATGCCTCTCTGAACTATGAGGAGGCCGGCGAGGAGCAGGCGGACCTGGTGAAGGTGGATATCCTGCTGCAGGGCGAGCCGGTGGATGCGTTCAGCGCGATCGTGCACCGCGAGAATGCTCACTACTACGGCAACAAGATGGCCGTGAAGCTCAAGGATCTGATTCCACGCCAGCAGTTCGAGGTGCCGATCCAGGCTGCCATCGGCTCAAAGATCATCGCGCGTGAGAACATCCGCGCGCTGCGCAAGGACGTCCTCGCGAAGTGCTACGGCGGTGACATCTCGCGTAAGCGCAAGCTGCTGGAGAAGCAGAAGGAAGGTAAGAAGCGCATGAAGAACATTGGTACCGTCTCGGTGCCGCAGGAGGCCTTCGTCGCTGCCCTGTCCACCGGGGGCGAGGACTAACTTCCTTCCTTTAGGACGACGACCCGGCCGCCAGTTTGGCGTTGCCGGGTCGTTGTGTATTTCAGCTGCCCAAGGTTCAGCGCGTGGGCGCACAGGCTCACGCGCGAAACGGGGAGCGGGCTTTAGTGAGCCTTAGTCTGCGACCGGGGTCGGGGCCTCCTCAGGGTTAGCCTGCTTGGTTTCTTGGGTTGCGGGCTGAGCCGCGCGCTTGGCGTCGATGCGGCGTGCCAGGAAGGCGAAGATCGCACCGGAGATGTTGTGCCAGACCGCGGCGATCGCGCCTGGGATGGCGGCCTCGGGGCTCCAGTACTTGCCCGCCATCGCGGAGGACAGGCCTGCGGACTGGGTGGCGACCTCGATGGAGGTGGTTCGGGCGACGGCCTGGGAGTAGCCGAAGACCTTGGCCGCCAGGAAGCCCAGGGCGTATCCGATGGCGTTGTGCAGGATCACCGCGATGAGGGTGAGCAGGCCGACCTTGGCCAGGGTGTCGGAGGACTTCGCGACGGCGGGGAAGACCACACCACCGATGGCGATGATGGACAGCCATGGCAGGATCGGCAGCAGCGCGGTGACGAAGCGGTCGAAGATCACGCGGATGACCAGGCCACCGACGACGGGCAGAAGCACAGTCTGAACCAGGGACCAGGCCATGTTCGCGCCGTCGACTGGGGTCTCCTCACCGGCGAGCAGCAGCATGATGATCGGGGTAGCGATGGGGGACAGGATCGTCGACACGGAAGTCATAGCGACGGAGAGGGCGACGTCGCCCTTCGCGAGGTAGGCGACCACGTTGGAGGTCGTGCCGCCGGGCACGGAGCCCAGCATCAGCAGGCCGATGGCGAGCATCGGGTTGAGCCCCAGCAGCTTGGCGACCGCGACCGCGCCCAGCGGCATGATGACGAACTGGGCGATCACGCCGACGAAGATCGGCCAGGGGCGACGCAGAATCTCCTTGAAGTCCGGCAGGGTCAGCGTGAGCCCCATGCACAGCATGATGATGGCGATCATCGTGGAGACGTGCGGAGCCAGCGGGGTAAAGGTGCCGGGGGAGAAGAAGGCCAGGGCGGAGCCGGCCAGGATGAACGCCGGGAAAGCGAAGACGGCGATGCGTGCCGAGCGCTCTTCGGCATCCACGGTGGTGGTGTTCGTGGTGGTGTTGTGCTGAGTCATAAAACCACTATATGGGATCAGGTTCCCAAAGTATGAAATGGGGCGGTTTTTGCTGAGCATGGCTAAGTTGGGATGAAAGTGTTGAACAGAGCGCGTTATCGATGAGATGGGCGCGATGTTCGTGAGGATTAAGGGAGGTGTGCGCGATGTTGGCCAGCGGAGAAGGGTCCACAACCTGGTTCACGAGCGATCTGCATCTTGGGCACCCCTTGGTGTCCGGCATTAGGGGTTTCGGCGAGGACGAGGCCGGGGTGGCCCGTCACGACGACACGCTGCTAAGCAACCTCCGCGAGTCCCTGCAGGAGGGGGACCACCTGTGGATCCTCGGAGATATCTCCAGCGGCTGGGGGCCACAAGAAGAGGCGGCGCTCGACAAGATCCAGGTGGCGCTGCGTGCGGAAGATATGCCGCGGGTCTACCTACACCTGGTGAGCGGCAACCACGACTCAACCCACCCGCTGCACACGCACGCCTACCTGCGCCAGCCCCGCTTCCTGGAAGTCTTCGGCTCCGTGCAATCGATGCAAAACCTCCTCTGGGAGGGGCACACTGTGTGGCTCAACCACTTCCCGCGCCCCGGCCAGGACCACATCCCAGGTGGTTCCCGCCACGACGAGCTGCGCCTGGATGTGCCCTGGATGCTGCACGGTCACCTCCACTCGCCGACCCCATCACCGGTGTCGGCCAGGTAGACGTTGGCGTCGATCCCTGGGGGTTCAAGCCGGTGGTCAAGGAAGAGCTCATGGAGACCCTCATGGCCTCCGGGCGGGCCTAAGCACCGAGAATTCCAAGGCCCTGTGCTGAAAAAAATTGGCTGAGCTGCGTTGCTCTGAGAGGTCTCTAAGGTAGGGTTAATCCGAAAACCTCGTGGCCTAAGCTGCATTTCTCCTGCTTCGGGCACCCCTGGACGCTTTAAAAGGTGGGAAGACAGTGAAGTTCAATATCCGCACTTCCGCGACACCGGCACGCTCGCTCGCTGCCGTACTCCTCGGTGCGGGCCTCACTGCCTCGGCCGTCGCGGGACCGGTTGGTGCAACGAACGCGGCGAAGCAGGAAGCGCTCGCAGCGTGGCCCGCGACGTCCGAAGACCTGGGCAAGTACATCACCAACGTGCCTGCCGAGACCACGATGTCCGTCGTCACCCCGAAGGGGATCGCGAAGACCGGCAACGCCGACGAACCGCGCCCCGGGCTGTCCGTGATGAAGATGTACATCGCGGACTACGTCCTGAAGTCCGGGGATAAGTCCGGCCGCGATTGGTACCTCACCCAGAAGATGCTGCGCATCTCCGACGATGACGCCGCCAACCAGCTCTATAAGAAGTACCCGGAGGCGATCACCAAGACCGCCCAGCGCTATGGCCTGTGGAGCACCGTGGCGGGGGATAAGTGGGGCACCTCGCTGACGAGCGCGACGGATGCCGCAGTTTTCCTCGATAACCTGCGCAAGCATACCCCCAACTCCCCGGTGCTGTTCTGGATGGGCACGGCGGCTCCCGTGGCCAGCGACGGCACCCGCCAGAACTGGGGCACCGCGCAGCTGCCGGGCGCCGAAGGTACCAAGTGGGGCTGGTCCGACTACGGCCAGACGGCGGTGAGCTCCGCCAGCTACGGCGCCAACTACACCGCTGCCGCCTTCACCTGGGGCGGACCTGCTAAGCAGACGGAAGATGTGAAGTCCGCCCGCCCACACTCCTGGTAGTCGTTTAAGTCACCTAGACTGGTTCCTCAAGATAAGGGTTCTTACCCTGAAGGAGGACACAAACTGTGACCAACCACCGCGACAACGGAAGCGGCCGTCCGAACTGGAACTACGAGGACGACGACGCCGAGACCTCGTTCTTCCCCGGCGTGAACGACGAGGGCTTTGACCAGGCCGACGGGGGTTTCGACGGAGACGACGATGCGACACGCATCATTCGCCCGGAGCAGGGGCCGGATCACGGGGCAGATCACGCTGCCGCCGATCAGTTCGACACCCAGTACCTCCCGGATGGGATCGGTGACTACCCCGACCACGAGGCTGCGCAGTACCCGCCGCACCGCGCTGCCGGGCAGCCGGATAATCAGAACGGGCAGCCTCCCCAGTACCGTCACGATCAGCCCCAGTACCAGCAGGGGCCACCCCAGTATCAGCAGGGCCCGCCACCGGGCTATGCTTCCGGCTACCCGGGGCCGCAAGGACCAGGCCCACAGCAGGGCTATCGGCAGCCGCCGAATGGCTATCCGCCGCGCCAGCCGCAGCAGCACGGCAATCCCCAGTTCAGCGGCGGCGCCCCTGGGCGGAATGGTCAGGGCAAGCGGCGCACCCCAGTGGGACCCATCCTGGGAATCCTACTGGTCATCGCTCTGCTGATCGGCGGGTTCATGTGGTGGAATAACCGCTCCGACGAGTCCGCGGATGAGAAGTCCTCGAGCTCCACGACCGCCACCACCACCGTCACCACCGAGCCCACCACTGAGGATTCGGAGCCGTCGACGGAGCCCAGCCGCGGCCCCAACCTGGATGACCTGCGCAACCGCCTCGGCGGTCGCGATAACCAGGGTCCGGGTGGCCAGCCGGGCGGGGACACCAACCCCGCGCCGGAGGGCAATAACCCGGGCAACGGCACCGGCGGCATCGAGCTGCCCGACACAAGCCAGCTCGAGCAGGACCTGCGCAACCGCGCCGACGACCTGCTGAACCAGCTGGGCTAGTATCCAGCGCCTGCCCGCGAGCCGTTGCGGCGCGCCCCCTGGGCAAGCTTGAGAAGGCGAGAGTGGCCCAGAACGCCTGGGAACAACCTAAAGCGTCGGGGTCTCGCCCCGAAGCTCCTTGATCCGCTCCTTCTCGGCGGCGAGCACCTCGCTCATGACCTGCTGGTCCGTAATGTCCATGGCCTCCGGGTTCTGTTGCGCCGCCACCGAGTCGCGGGCATAGGAATCGAAGAGCTCCCGCTTGGTTGCCAGCAGCAGGTGCAGTCGCTCCTCCACGGAGTCTGGGGTGAGCAGCCGGTGCACCTCCACCGGGTTGATTTGGCCCATCCGGTGGGCGCGCGCGATGGCTTGCGCCTCGACCGCCGGGTTGAGCTGTGGCTCGATGAGCACCACGTGGTTCGCCGCCTGGATATTCAGCCCCTCGCCGGCAGCGTTGATCTGCGCGACGAGCACCGCGCCAGGCTCGGCTGCGGTGAAGTCATCCACCGCCTGCTGGCGTTCCTGGTGGCTCACCCCGCCCGCGATCGGGCCGAATGCCCGGTCGCCGAGGCTGTCCATGAGGTGATCGAGCACGCCGCGGAAGTACGTGAACACGATCGTCTTATCGTCATCCAGGCCATCGGTGAGCAGCTCGGCGAAGCGCTCCATCTTCGCGGACCCCGGCCCGCTGAAGCTCTGCCGCATCTGCATGAAGTTGCCCACCTCGACGGCCTCGTTGTACCTCTCACGATCCGACTCGACGGCCTCGATCCATTCCTCCGTCTCGGTCAGCGGTGGCAGCTCGGCGAGGACGTCGCTCTGGTTGCGGCGCAGGTAGCGGCGCGCGACGACGGTGCGGAACTCACGCGCGCTCCTGCGTGCCTTCTCGAGCTTGGGCCCTAGCTCGGGGTCGAGGTAGCCCAGCAGCGTCTCCATCTCGGCCACCCGGTTTTCCAGCGGGGTGCCGGAAAGATAGGTGACGACGTCCGTCCGTGCGGTGAGTTGCTGTACGCCCTGGGCCTGCTTGGACTTGGGGTTCTTGGCGCGGTGGGCTTCGTCGACGACGAGCGCGCCGTAGTTAAGATCGCCGGTCATGACCGTCGAGTCCCCGCGCACCTCGGGGAAGCCCACGATGGCCACCCCGCCCCGGTTGCTGAAGGCCTCGTAGGCGGCGTCCTTGTACGGGCCGGCGATGATGTGGGGCTCAAGATCCGTGAACTTTTTGATCTCGCGCTCCCAGTTGATGCGCAGGCTGGGCGGGCAGACCACCAGAAAGTGCTTCTCGCCGCGGGCAGCGAGGTGGGCGAACACCGCCAGGGCCTGCATGGTTTTGCCCAGGCCCATCTCATCGCCGATCAGGACCTTGCGCTGGGCAAGCGCGTACCTCGCCCCGAAGTCCTGGTAACCGCGCAGGCTCGCGTGCAGCACGCCACGGAGGGTGATCTCCTCGATGGACTTGGCGATGTCCTCCGGCACGGCGGTGGCGGACTTGTCGTCGCCGAAGGCATGGAACTCCGCCGCGCGGATGGCGTAGAGGTGCCACGCCTGCTCCGTGGACAGCGGGGCGCCGCGGGTGGGGATCTTCGCGAGCTCTGCCTGCGTGATCAGGCGCGGACCATCGGCCGGCCGGGCCAGCGCGAATTCGCTGACGCCCTGTGCGTAGGCATCGAAGCCTTCCGGCAGTGCCAGGAATGGGCCTTCGAGCTGCGCTTCGCGTTGCTGTTCGCGGAACTGGAGGAGATCCGCCAGCGCGCGGACGTAGCCCGTGGATGGGCCCTTATCCCGGTAGTCGATGACCGCGGGCTGGTCCGCGCGCATCTCTGCCGCGTAGCGCTTCGCCGCGGCGATCGCCTGCCGGGCGGTCTGTTCCCCCACACCGTCATAGCGGGTGAGATCGCTGACGGTGGCGGCCTCGATATCCAGCAGGTTCAGGTGCTGCAGCGGGCCTAGGCGCAGGGAGGTCGACGGCGTGAGCTGGTCGAGGATCTGGATGTCGGTCTGCCTCAGCTCCGCGTCCGCCAGCGTGCTCTTCAGAGAACGCTGCTGGCTCTCGACCTCCGCGAGCAGCGACTTCTCGGTGGCTTCGACCTCGGCCAGCCGGGCGAGCGCTTGCCGATGGACATCGAGCTCCGCGGGCTGGTGCCAGTGCACCTCCCAGCCCGTGAGGCGCTCCAGCTCGGCGGTGATCGCCGGGCGCATCGCCGCCAGATCGATCCCCAGGAACTGACCGCGGTCCGTGGAACCCAGGGCGGCGTCCACACCGGTCAGGATGGAGTGAACCGTGGCCCCGTCGATGGCGGTGTACCTGCGGTAGGTGTCGATCTGGGCCTGTGGGCGGGAGCGGAATAGGCGGCGCAGGCCCCGGTACTCGGCGAGCTTCTTGAGCTCCGGGCGCTGCTCCTCGAGCCCGTCGCGGGTGGGGATCTCTCCCACGGTCTGCAGCGAGGAGTTGACCTCGTTCCAGGGAATGCTCGGGGCCTGGCCTGGTTCGATGCTGCGCAAGAAAGCGGCCGTGCTGAGATTCTGCCCAAGCCCGAACAGGCGGGCGGAGTCCTCGGAGCACAGCGTTGGGGCGGGTCCACCCTCGCGGAGCCAGCTGACCCGCTGCGTGGTGGCCTCCCAGTGGTAACGCACGTCGACCAGCCCGTCGATGAGCGAATCGATGCGTTGAACTGTGACTTCCTGGCCGTCGATGTTCACGCCGATCATCCTATCAACGCCCGTGTCGGCAGACCGTGCGAAAAGTGGCGAGGGGAGTGGCAGCGGAGAGGGGAAAATGACGGCGAAATGTCGTCTGCGTCACTATGCTGGAAAATATAACTATCTACCGACAAAACGGAGGTTTCACATGGTGCAGCGAGTAGGCATCGTCGGAGCAGGTCTCATGGGATCCGGAATCGCAGAGGTTGCTGCGAAGTCCGGCGCGGACGTCCTCGTGTGGGAACTGAAGCAGGAGGCCGTGGACGCCGGCCAGGCGCGAATCGAGAAGTCCCTGGCTAAGGCCGTGGAGCGCGGGAAGCTCTCCGCAGAGGACCGGGACGCTACCCTGTCCCGTCTGGGCTACACCACCAACCTGGAGGACTTCGCAGACCGCGAGATGGTCATGGAGGCCATCGTCGAGAACGAGAAGATCAAGAAGGACGTCTTCGCACAGCTTGACGAGATCGTCGAGGACAAGAGCGCCCCGCTGTGCTCCAACACCTCGTCGCTGCCGATCCAGACCATCGCCTCGGCGACGAAGAACCCGGAGCGCGTGCTCGGCCTGCACTTCTTCAATCCGGTTCCGGTTCTGCCTCTCGTGGAGGTCATCCCGGCGCTGACCACCTCTGAGGAGGCAGTGGAGAAGGCGCAGACCTTCGCGACCGAGAAGATGGGTAAGACTGCTATCCGTGCGAAGGACCGTTCCGGCTTCATCGTAAACTTCCTGCTGGTGCCGTACATGCTCTCCGCGATCCGCATGGTGGAGCAGGGCGTGGCCACCGCAGAAGACATCGACACCGGCATGAAGTTGGGCGCCGCGCACCCGATGGGCCCGCTCACCCTGGCCGACATGGTTGGCCTCGACACCTGCGCGTTCATCGCGGACGTGATGTTCGAGGAGTTCGGCGACCCGACGTACTCCTGCCCGCCGCTGCTGCGCCGCATGGTGCAGGCCGGCCACTTCGGCCGCAAGTCCGGCAAGGGTTTCTACGAGTACTAAAAATTTTTCTGCCCCGCTCGCGGTTTTTCTGTACCGTGGATGGGGCACAGGAAAATTCCTACTTCTAGGAGGAACTACATGTCTATCGACGACATCAAGGGCAAGGCAAAGGAAGCTTTCGGCGACGCAACGGGCGACGAGTCCACCAAGGCTGAGGGCAAGATCGACCAGGCTAAGTCCGACCTGCAGGACAAGGCTAACGAGGTCAAGGACAAGGCTGCTGAGGCCTTCAACAACGCCACCGACAAGTAAAGAATTTTCCCTCGTTTAAGCCCTTGGGGCCTGAGCCCCAGAGCTTGAGCTGAAAATTTTTGAGGCTCCCAACCGGTTTTCCGGTGGGGGCCTTTCTTGTTGCCCAGTCGCCTCTTGTTGCCCAGCCGCCTGAGCTCGGGGCGAGCCCCTGTGCTTAGCCCTCCGCGGGCTCTTCCTCGGGCTCACCCTCCCAGAAGCCGAAGCGCTTCAATCGTTCGCGGTCGGCCGCCGAGGTCGATCCCGTGAGCTTCAACAGCTCGGAGTAGATACCCCCGGAGGTCGCCAGCTCCGCGGGGGAGCCGACCTCGTCGACGCGCCCCTCATCCAGGGTGACGATGGTGTCCACGTTCGCGATCGTCGATAGCCGGTGGGCGATCACCAGCGTGGTGCGCCCCTCCATCAGCTGCTCCAGGCCCGCCTGGACCACGCGCTCCGCCTTCGTATCCAGCGCGGAGGTGGCCTCATCCAGCACCAGCACGGGTGCGTCCTTCAGCATCGCGCGGGCCACCGCGATGCGCTGCTTCTGGCCACCGGACAGCCGCAGGCCTCGCTCGCCGATGATCGTGTCGTAGCCATCGGTGAAGCCCATGATGAACTCGTGCGCATTCGCGCGCTTGGCCGCATCCTCGATCTCCGCCTGGCTGGCATCCGGGGTGGCGTAGGCGATGTTCTCCCGGATCGTGCCGGAGAACAGCGCGGGTTCCTGGAAGACCACGCCCACCGAGGAACGCAGCTCCGCGCTGGTCAGCGTCGACACGTCCTTGCCGCAGACAGTGAGCGTTCCGGCTGTGGGCTGATACAGGCCCAGCAGCAGGTTCACCAGGGTGGACTTCCCGCCGCCGGACTCGCCGACCAGCGCCACCGTCTGGCCTCGCTGCGCGCTGAAGCTTACGTCGTGAATGACAGGCTCGCCGGGCAGGTATTCGAAGTCCACGTCCCGGAACTCGAACACCGGGCCGGACTCCGGGGCGGAGAGCTGCGGGACGAGCGCGGCATCCACGGTCTCCTGGTCGACGAGCATGCTGCCACCCGGGCGGGAAGCGTCCCGCAGGGCGGGGGCCGTCGTCGGCTCCTCCAGCTCCTCCATCGCCTCGAAGTACTCGCGGGAACCCGCGGCGGCGCGCTGGGCGGTGTCCACCAGCCAGCTCATCATGCTGGCCGGCTGGCGGGCCATGACCACCAGCTGCAGCAGCAGGACCATATCGCCGATCGTGAAGCGCCCGCTGATCGTCTGCCAGAACAGGGTGAGGTAGATGGCGAAGAAGATGATGTTCATTCCGCCCATGCGGAAGATATCCATCATGTGCCAGTAGCGGGACTGCACGCGGGTAATCTGCACGGTTTCGTCGAAGTGCTTCTGGAACAGGCGCAGCTCGAGCAGCTCCGTGACGAAGGACTTGACCACCTTCACCTGGCCGATGACCTCGGCGAACCGGCCCTGAGCTGTATCGATGTGCTCGTTTTTCTCCTTCTCCCAGACGATCCACTTCCGGCTCGTCAGCGCGGTGAGCCACAGGTACATCGGGAAGATCACGGCCAGCAGCAGGGCCAGTGGCCAGTAGTAGATCGCGGTGATGACCAGGATCATCGCCACCGTGAGAAGCATGGAGAAGAAGTTATTGGCGAAGGACTGCAGGAACTGGGTGAGCCCCAGGATCGAGCGGTCCAGTCGCGAGATGATGGTGCCCGTGACCTGCTTGTCGTAGTAGCTCTGCGGCAGGCTGAGGAGCTTCGCGAAGTAGCGGTTGGAGAGGATCTGCCGCATCCGAGTGGCCATCACGTCACCGAACCAGCCGCCGATGTTGCGCACCAGGTTATTGGCCAGCTCCACGCCGAGCAGGGCCACTGCCAGCCAGATCACGGTCTGCAGCGCGGTGTCGCGGGAGAGCTCGCCCTGCACCGAGGCCACGATCGTGTCGGTGGCGTTTTTCACCAAGAATGGCGCGGCCAGGGCCAGGCCGGCGGTGAGGATGCTCGAGATCATCACGATCACGTAGAAGGGCATGAGCTCCTTCGTGGATCGCAGGATCCTGCCGAAAGCGGCAATCATGTACTCGCGTGCTCCTTAATTGGGGTTGAGCTCTAACAACCAAGAAGCCTAGCGAAGAGGGCAGACAGGCCTTAAGCACGCTCTCCGAAGCCCGCAGCCGCGAGGCGATCCAGGGCCTCCGTGAGGATCGCCCTAGAGGTCGCGAAGTTGATCCGCAGATGCCCGGCGCCACCGGCGCCGTAGATGGCTCCGGTGTTGAAGGCCACCTTCGCTCGCTTGAGGATCTGCTCCGCTGGGTCTGTGGGCTCCGCTGCGTTCGGTGCTGTTTCGCTGTTCCCATCCATTGCTGCGCCGAGTCCGGGGACGTCGCGAACATCCACCCACAGCAGGTAGGTCCCTTCTGGGCGGTGGAACTTCGCGCCGGGCAGTACCTCGGGCAGTCGGCGTTCGAGCAGGTCGAGGTTGCCACTGAGGTAGTCGATCTGTTCCTCCAGCCAGCCGGACTCGTCGCGGTAGGCGGCGGTCGCGGCCGCGATTCCGATGGTGGACGCCTCGCCGCTGCGCAGCTTGTGCACCCCGGCCATGATCTCGCGGTCGCGTGGGGAGCTTAAGATCATTTGGGCACATCGCAGGCCGGCGGTGTTCCACCCCTTCGACGTGGCGGTGACCGTGATGGTGTTCTCTGCCGCGATTTCGCTGACCGAGGCGGCCGGGGTGTGCTGGTGCCCCGGGTAGACGATGGGGGCGTGGATCTCGTCGGAGATCACCCGCACGTTGTACTTCGCCGCCAGCTCCACGACGTCGCGCAGTTCAGACTCGCTGAACACCCGGCCGAGGGGGTTATACGGACTGCACAGGATCAGCGACCCGGCCGGCGCGGCTGTGTTTCCCTTTTCCTCCTGTCCGTCGTTGCCCGCTCCCTTATCGACGACGACACGCCCGCGCGTGCTTGCGGTGCCGGCTGCGAAGACCTCCTCCAGGGCCGCGAGGTCGAAGCCTCCCCCCGGAGTCATGGGCACCTCGATCGCCGGCCGACCGGTGACGTCGGGCATCTCGAAGAAGGGGTTATAGGCGGGCACGGGCAGCACGATCGCGGAGCCTGCGGGGGTGAGTTCCTCGACGGCGATTTTCACGCCTGTGACCACGTCGGGGACGGAGCGAACCCAGTCTGGGGAGAAGGTCCAGCCGAAGCGGCGTTCGTAGAAGCCGGCGAGTGCTTCCCGCAGCTCCTCGTCGTCAGCGGAGTAGCCGAAGTATTCGCGGTCCATGCAGTCCTGGATGGCGCGGGCAACGGCCGGGCAGGTGTGAAAGTCGGACTCCGCGACCCACATGGGGATGACGTCATCGGGGTAGCCGCGCCACTTCTTCGTACCGCGGCGTCGCAGTTCCGCCAGGGTGGGCAGACCGAGTGTGCTGGAGTTGTGGCTAGTCATGGCCAACAGTGTACTCGCCCGGTCGGGGGGATAGACAACTCTGTCTATATTCTGGTTTTTCGCATTTAGCTAGGATAAGTATCCATTGAACGCCAGAGCGATGGGTGTGTCGGATGCGGACCAGCCGGTCGCGACCCGGTGAATATCCCTCCCGTGACTGATGAAGGAAGATCAATATGTAGAATAAAACTCTGCGGATCGGCGCCGGCATCGTTGGAGTGACCCTGGCAGCAGGGCTCGTTGCGTGCTCGGAGGAGGACACCACCGCCCAGGGTGGGCGCACCATCGATAACTGGGGCATGGAGATTTCGATTGATGAGAAGCCGGAGCGCATCGTCACCCTGCGCCAAGCCACGACCGAGAACCTCTTCGAGCTGGGGCAAAAGGACAAGATGGTCGGAACCAGCTCGCTGCACGACAAGGTTCAGCCGAAGTGGCAGGAGGCCTATGACAGCATTCCCGTGCTGAGCAAGACCGTCGCGACCGCGGAGCAGGTGCTCGACGTGGACCCGGACTTCATCGTCGCCACCCAGCGCGGCAGCTTCGTTGGAAGCCTCACCGGGGCCCGGGAGTTCTGGGCAGAAAACTGTGTGCGCACCTTCGTCTCCAACACGGATTGCCCGGAGGACGGCACGACCGGCTTCGAGAACCTCCAGAAGGACTACGAGCAGCTGGGTGAAATTCTCGGCGCGGAGGAAGAGTTCAAGAAGCTCATCGACCAGACCCAGGAAGCCGTCGATAAGGCGGACGTGAACTCCGGTAAGTCGCTCGCCTTCCTCTTCAATATCAACGATGCCGCCCCGTGGGTTGATGGCCGCTACGGCATCTCCAACGACATCGCGAAGCTCACCGGCTCGACCAACGTCTTTGAGGACCTCAAGGAGGCCCGCAACGAGGTCAGCTGGGAGGCTTTCGCCGAGAAGGATCCGGACTACATTGTCGTCGCCGACATCTCCGGCCGTGGACTGCCGATGGACACCGCGCAGGAGAAGATCGACGAGCTCAAGCGCGAGCCCGCGACCAAGAACATGAAGGCGGTGCGCGAGAATAAGTTCATCGTCGTCCCGGGCGTTGGCCTGGACCCGTCCGTGCGCTCCCTCGAGCCGCTGGAGATCATCGCCAAGGAAGTGTCTAAGGACGACTAGCGCCAAAGCGCTTGGCGCCGAAGTTTCTAGCGCCGAGGTCCCTAGCGCCCGCCACCGGCCCCACAGCCGTGTCCGGGCGGGTCGCTACACTGGAGCGCATGTTAGATTTCGACACGCCTTCCAGCCTTCCCTACGAGCTGCCGGACTTCGCCAAAGTCGAGGTCAGCGAGCTCGTCCCGGCCTTCTTCACCGCGGTGGACGACCACGCCGCGGAGATCGCGGCCATCGCGGCGAACCCCGAGGAGCCGACCTGGGAGAACACCCTGGAGGCCCTCGAGGTCTCCGGTCGGATGCTCGACCGCGTGCTCGCGGTGATCTTCAACTACGCCGGCACAATGGCCACCCCGGAGATCCGCGACGTGGAGGAGGCGGTCTCCCCGCCACTGGCGAAGCACTTCTCCGAGCTCTACCTCAACGAAGCGCTGTGGGAGCGCATCAAGCGCGTCGACGAGAACACCCAGATCGAGGAGGGCAGCGAGGAGGCCGCGCTCATGGCCTACTGGCGCCGCAAGTTCCGCCGGGGCGGGGCGGAGCTCGCCCCGGAGCAGCGGGATGAGCTCAAGCAGATCGACGAGCGCCTCGCCGAGCTGTCCACCCGCTTCGGCCGCGTCCTGCAGGAGCAGACCGAGGCCTCCGCCGTGCTGATCACTGAGGAATCGGAGCTCGCTGGCCTCAGCGAGGCCACCCGCGAGGTGCTGGCTACCGATGCGAAGGAGGCCGGCAAGGAGGGCTGGCTCATCCGGCTCGGACTGCCCAGCGTGCAGCCCATCCTGGAGTCTCTCGAGAACCCGGAGGTCCGCCGCCGGATTTACGAGGCCTCCCTGCAGCGTGCCGGCACGGCCACTGATGAGACCCTCAAGGAGATCGCCCGCCTGCGCGCCCGCCGCGCCAAGCTGCTGGGCTACGCCTCCCACGCTGACTTCGTGGCGGAGGAGGAAACCGCCGGCTCCGTCGAGGCCGTCAAGGGGCTGCTGAACCAGGTGATTCCCCCCGCGGTGAGCAACGCCCACGGCGAGTACAAGCGACTGCTGGACAAGCAGGCCGTCTCCGCTGGAGCTTCCGGTCAGGAAAACCCCGAGCTCACGGGCGCGGACTGGGCCTACTGGTCCGCCCAGCTGAAGCAGGAGGAACTCTCGGTCGACGAGGAGGAGCTGCGCAGCTACTTCCCACTGGATCAGGTGCTCGTCGACGGTGCCTTCTACGCCGCCCAGCGCCTCTACGGCATCGAGGTTGTCCGCCGCGAGGACCTCGAGGGCTACCACCCGGAGGCCCTGGTCTGGGAGGTCCGCGAAGGCGCAGACAGCAGCTACCCGGGAGCGACCCCCGGTGAGGGCATCGGCCTAATCATCACGGACATGTACGCCCGCCCCACCAAGCGGGGAGGCGCGTGGATGAGCAGCTTCGTGGACCAGTCCGACCTGCTGGGGACCAAGCCGGTTGTCGTCAACGTCCTGAACGTCGCCAAGCCTGCCGAACTTGCGCCGGGTGAGGTGGGACGGGCGCTGCTGAGCCTCGACGAGGTGGCCACGGTCTTCCACGAGTTCGGTCACGCCCTGCACGGGCTGCTCTCCGAGGTTCGCTACCCGAGCCTGTCCGGCACCTCCGTGCCGCGCGACTTCGTGGAGTTCCCCTCCCAGATCAACGAGAACTGGGCCTTCCAGCCGGAGATTCTGGCCAACTACGCCAAGCACGTGGATACCGGTGAGGTGCTGCCCGCCGAGCTGGTCGCCGCCGTCCAGAAGCAGGCGCAGTGGGGTGAGGGCTTTGCCACCACCGAGTACGTCGCCGCCTGCGTGGTGGACCTGGCCTGGCACCAGCTGACTGAGGACGAGGCCGCCCAGGTTACGGACATCGCTGCCTTCGAACGCCGCGCGCTCGAGGAGGCTGGCATCGATATCGCGGATAAGATCGCCCCGCGCTACCGTTCCGCCTACTTCAACCACATCTTCGCCGGTGGCTACTCG
This sequence comes from Corynebacterium sp., assembly GCF_030152825.1. Lineage (GTDB taxonomy): Bacteria > Actinomycetota > Actinomycetes > Mycobacteriales > Mycobacteriaceae > Corynebacterium. The sequence goes on along the minus strand of NZ_JASLIP010000037.1, from coordinate 45,748 downwards.
GCGGACTACTGGTCTTACCTCTGGGCGGAGGTGCTGGACGCCGATGGCTTCCAGGCTTTCGTTGACACCGGTGCGGCCCGGGAGGCGACGTTGGATGCTGACGAGGCAGCGACGAGCAACGAGGAGGGCGCCGAGGAGATCGATCTGGACGACGTCCGCTTCGCCGGGGAACGCTTCCGCCGCATGATCCTCTCGCGCGGTGCGACCATCGACTACGAGGATGCATTCTGGATGTTCCGAGGCCGCCAGCGCAGCGTCGAACCGCTGCTGCGCCGCCGCGGTCTGTGGGGTGCGGTTAACGGCTAAGCGCCCGCAACGAGTAGATTCTCGGTAGAGAGAACATGAATTGGCTGATCAATGCCTCGGTATGGATCCAGGCTCCGGTGGTGGTGGCATTCCTGCTTGCCTTCGCCGGGGGTACCTCCTGGCTGCTCAACAAGGTGCTCTGGGGGATCATCCCGCGCAGCGCCGAGGAAGCGGAGGTCCTGGGGCCGGAGAGCGTGAAGCTGCTGGCAGCACAGGTTGAAAAATCTGCGCCCCCGGGGCATGCCCAGCGATCCTCGGGTGCTCAGCCAGAGGGTGTCGCCAGCGCCGAGAATGGGTGTGGCGGTGAACAGGAGAGTGTTTAGGAAACCATGAAGCACCATTCGAAGGTTCGGCAGGCCCTTGCCCTGCTGCTCGTGCTCCTTCTCGTGGCGTGGCTCGTGACTAACGTCCTTTAAGGTCCTCACCCTTCGGCGGTGGGGGAGATCCGCAGGGATGCGTGACTCGGGAAAATTGGCGTTTTAGTGATCTGCACCACTTATGTGTGTTTTTATAGCTGTAGCGAAATCTATTCCTGAGCTACGGTCCACAAAGGAGAATGATGAGGACGGAATACACCTCAGAGCCGCTGTATACCATCGGCGAGAACGAGACGATTCTCACCGCGCTACGCGACCTGCAGAAAGATCATCCGAGCGTGGTCTCCTTCAGTCGCCCGAAGAACTTCGACTGGGAGGACGTCACCACCACCCAATTCCTCGATGAGGTCTATGCCGTCGCCCGCGGCCTCATCGCCAACGGGGTGCAGCCCAAGGATCGCGTCGTCCTCATGTCGGAAACTCGCTACGAGTGGTCGCTGCTCGACCTGGCGATCCAGGCGGCAGGCGCGATCTCCGTGCCGATTTACCCTTCCTCCTCGACCTCCCAGTGCGCCTGGATCGTGCAAGACTCCGGTGCCAGCTTTGCGGTGGGTGAGACTCAGGAGCACTGCGAGCGCCTCGAGAACTTCATCTCTGAAGACGGCACCCCCACCGAGAAGGAGCCGCTGACCCGCGTGCTGGGAATCAACCGCGGCGCCGTCGACATCCTCATCAACGACGCCCGCGACAAGAAGATCTCCCAGGACGAGGTCGAGGCCCGCATCGCCGACGTGCGTAGCTCCGATGTCTGCTCCATCGTCTACACCTCGGGCACCACCGGTCGCCCGAAGGGCTGTATGGTGCTGCACTCCAATTGGCTTAGCGAGGCTCGTGGCCTGGGAACCCACCCGATCGGCCGCCTGGGCATGCCGGGCAAGAGCGCGGTAACCTTCCTGCCGCTGGCCCACGTGCTCTCCCGCGCGGTGTCCTACCTGCTGCTCATCACCGGCTGCACCCAGACCCACTGGTCCGACTTCGGCACCCTGGTCACCGAATTCCAGCGCTCCAACCCGAACCTGATCCTGGGCGTGCCGCGCGTCTTCGAGAAGGTCCACGCGGGCATGCGCGCCAAGGCCTCCGATGGCTCCACGATAGGTGAGAAGCTCTTCGAGCGCGCCGAGAAGATTGCTATTGAGTATTCCAAGGCGCTGGACACCCCGCAGGGGCCGAGCCTTGCCCTGAAGACCAGCCACGCCATCTTCGACAAGCTGATCTACTCCAAGGTTCGCGAGGCCATGGGCGGGGAGCTGGAGTACGCCATCTCGGGTGGCTCGGCGCTCAACGCGGAGCTCATGCACTTCTTCCGCGGCGTCGGCGTGTATATCTACGAAGGCTACGGCCTGACCGAATCTACCGCCGCCATCACCGTGAACTTCGAGCCGGATAACATCATTGGCACCGTGGGCCGACCCGTCGGCGGCAACACCGTCCGCATCGCCGACGATGGCGAGATCCTGCTCAAGGGCGACGTCGTCTTCGGTGGCTACTGGAATAACGAGGAGGCCACCAAGGAGGCCTTCGACGAGGACGGCTTCTACGCCACCGGCGACCTGGGTGCCCTGCTGCCGACCGGCCACCTGCGCATCACCGGCCGAAAGAAGGAAATCCTCGTCACCGCTGGCGGCAAGAACGTCTCCCCGGGCCCGCTGGAGGACATTCTGCGCTCCGCCCCGCTGATCTCCCAGGCCATGGTCGTCGGCGATGATCAGAAGTTCATCGGCGCACTGATCTCCCTGGATGAGGCTGCGGTGGAGAGCTGGAAGGCCCGCCACGGCATCTCCGCTGGCACCTCTATTCGCGAGCTGGCGAAGAATGCGAACCTGCGTGGCGAGATTCAGGACGCGATCAACGAGGCCAACCAGTCGGTCTCCCACGCCGAGGGAATCAAGAAATTCCGCATCGTTCACCGCGACTTCGAGGAGGAGCGCGGTGAGGTCACCCCATCGATGAAGCTCAAGCGCTTCATGGTGGAGAAGAACTTCGCCGACGACATCGCCTGGATCTACTCCGAGAAGTAGCTGCCCGGCTCCCAATCACCGCCCCACGGGGTGGTGCCGGGGCTCGAAAGCTCATATAAATCCCCGGACACGGCCAAGCCTCCCGGACGTACCCGCATCACTCACATAATGTGATGCGGGTACAGTCTTTTATGCGCCGCCCTACAGGGAACCGGAAGCTACAAGGCGAAGTGCCGGATGTCGTGGACGAAGCGAAAACAGGGAGGTCACGTGCACTACGATGCGTCGCTGCGCGTGCGCGACCTCACCCAGAACATCTACGACATTGGTGACGAAATCGCCGAGCACATCGAACACATCGCCCAGGCCGTCGCGGACTGGGACGGTGAGCTGGTCGAGGATTGCCTGCTCGAGTTCACCTCCGTCGTCCGCCAGGGACGCAAGGAAGTCCGCCCGGGGCTCGCGGAGCTCAACGGATTGCGTCAGGCCTTCGTCTCCGGCGTGCGCAGCGGCGAGATGTCTAATACCTTCCAGCACCCCGGACGCACCCTGTCCTTCCTGCGCAAGGGTGCGCCCAGACCGCCGTCCCAGGGGAACGGCGCTCAGAATGGGGAAACGTCCTCAACTCACGACGCGGACGATGGAGACCAGCCGCAGATGGCGACGACCGTCGGCTGGCGGCTGTGGTTGCGCGAGCGCAACGAGGAACTCATCGGGGAGCTGGAGGAGCTCGCCGAGTGGGTCGTCCAGCAGACCGACCTGGCCATCAACGCGCAAGCCGTGCTGTTGCCGCAGGTTTTCAACGAGGCGGAGAAGCGTACTCGGGAGATCGTGGCGCAGTGGCAGGAGGGCGTGGCCAAGCAACCCGCCGTGGCACAAGCCATGCGCGGGGAGGCCCCACCGCAGTTCCTCGCCGAGCGGGCCCGCATCGAACAGCTCATCGCAAAGCTGACGAAGCGGCGCGGCCGGGTAGTGTAGCTGGGCATGACCAGCGGGCTGTATATTCACGTGCCGTTCTGCGCCTCGCGCTGCGGCTATTGCGACTTCAACACCTATACCCCCGCGGAGCTGGCCGCCGATCCAGCCAGCATGGGTTCCGCGCAGGGGCGCACCCCCGCCGGCTACCTCGACGCGCTCGAGGTGGAGCTCGAGCTGGCGGCAGCGGCCTGGGACCGGCAGGGACTCTACGAAGGGGATTCCGACCCCGGGGTGAGCACCGTCTTCTTCGGCGGCGGCACCCCCTCCATGCTGGGGGCCGAGGGGCTGGTGCGCGTCCTCAATGCGGTGCGCCGCGCCGTTGGCCTGGCTCCGGGCGCGGAGGTCACCACGGAGGCCAACCCGGAGTCCACCAGCCCGGAATTCTTCTCCCAACTTCGCGAGGCCGGCTTCAACCGGATCTCCCTGGGCATGCAGTCGGCGGCCGGGCATGTGCTGAAGGTCCTGGAGCGCCAGCACACGCCCGGCCGCCCGGAGCAGGCGGTGGCGGAGGCCAAGGCCGCGGGCTTTGAGCACGTGAACCTGGACCTGATCTACGGCACTCCCACCGAGCGCGACGAGGACCTGGCCCGCAGCTTGGACGCCGTCATCGAGGCGGACGTGGACCACGTTTCTGCCTACTCTCTCATCGTCGAGGACGGCACCGCGATGGCCCGCAAGGTCCGCCGCGGGGAGCTACCCGCCCCGGACGAGGACGTCTACGCCGACCGCTACCGCATGATCGACGAGCGCCTCGTCGAGGCGGGTTTCCAGTGGTACGAGGTTTCCAACTGGACAAAGCCGGGCGGGGAGTGCGAGCACAACCTCATTTACTGGCGGGATGGCCAGTGGTGGGGTGCGGGCCCGGGAGCCCACGGCTGCGTGCGACTGCAGGAAGGTGCGGCGGCGCAGTACCTGCTGGCCGAGGCTGCGGAGCGCGTTGGCGCGGAAGACTTCTCTGGCATCACCCGCCTGGTCAACGCCAAGTACCCCGCCCGCTACTGGGAAGCCCTCATTCAGCGCCACAGCCTGCCGACGGTGACCTTCGAACCACTGAGCCATGCGGACCTGGCCACCGAGCACCTGATGCTGGGGCTGCGCCTGCGAGAGGGCGTGGCGCTCGCGGGGCTGGCGGGAGCCGAGGCAGAAATCGAGCGCTACCAGCGCCTGGGCCTGCTCGAGGTCGATGCGCACGCACAGCGACTGCGCGTCACGGAGCAGGGCCGCTACCTGGTGGACGGCATCGTCACCGATCTGCTGCTCGCCATGGAGTGATCATGGAGTGAGCCGGGCCTTTCGCCTAGGCTGGGGGAGAAGCAGAACAGATGGTGGTGAGCATTTTCCGTGACTAATCGCGTGCCCAAGAACCGCGCGTCGCTGTCGACCCAGCAACGCCGCAGCGAGGTGCTGCGCGCCATCGTGTCGGACTACATCTCCCTGCAGGAGCCGGTGGGCTCCAAGATGCTCCTCGACCGGCACCAGCTGGGAGTGTCCTCCGCGACGATCCGCAACGACATGGCCGCCCTCGAGAAGGATGGCTACATCACCCAGCAGCACACCAGCTCCGGGCGCATCCCCACCGCGAAGGGCTACCGCCACTTCGTGGACGGCATCCACGCGGTCAAGCCGATGAGCATGCCGGAGCGGCGGGCGATCCTGGACTTCCTGGAGCACGGGGTGGACCTGGAGGACGTCCTGCGTCGCAGTGTGCAGCTGCTGGCCCAGCTGACCCGTCAGGTGGCGGTCGTGCAGCTGCCGGACATGCGCATCGGCTGGGTGAAGCACTGCGAGCTCGTGCGCCTCACCACCCACCGTCTGCTCGTCGTCCTCATCACGGACACCGGCCGGGTCGATCAGCGCAACGTCGACCTCGCCGAACCGCTCGCCGAGTCTGACCTGCCGCGCGTCCGCGACCTGGTCAACCACAGCGTCGTCGGGCTCACCCTAGAGGAGGCATGTGCGAAGATCGCCTCCCTCGCCCAGGAAGCCCGGTTGAAGACGGTGCCCGCGGAGCTGCGGCCAGCCCTGATCGCGGTGGCGACCGTGCTGATGGAGACCATGGTGGAGCGACCCAATGACCGGCTCATTCTCGCCGGCACCCCGAATATCGCCCGGGTGGGGGAATTAACCCCGGTGCTCGAAGCGTTGGAAGAGCAGGTCGTCGTTCTCAAGCTCCTCTCCGGGGTCCGAGACATGGGCATCCAGGTCAGCATCGGCGAGGAGAATGAGGACGAAGAGCTGCGCAGCGCCTCGGTGATCTCCACCGGCTACGGCGCGGAAAACGCGGTCATGGGCGGGCTCGGTGTGCTGGGCCCGACGCACTTGGACTACCCTGGCACGATGTCTAAGGTGACCGCAGTGGCGCACTATGTATCCCGGATTCTGGCCGGGGAGTAGACTGTAAGTTTGGTTTCGATAGCGAGCAAAGGGGATAAAACTCACCGTGGCCCGTGACTATTACGGCATTCTTGGCGTGGAACGAAACGCCACCGATGCGGAGATCAAGAAGGCTTATCGCAAGGTCGCCCGTAAGTACCACCCGGACGTCAACCCGTCCGAGGACGCGGCGGAGAAGTTCCGGGAGGCGACCCTCGCCCAGGAGGTCCTCCTTGACCCGCAGAAGCGCCAGATCGTGGACGCCGGCGGGGACCCAGAGGAGCAGGGCTTCGGCCAGCCGGGTGGCGGCGGTGGATTCGGCACCGGTGGACTGGGCGATATCTTCGACGCCTTCTTCGGCGGTGGCGGCGGGGGAGCGGGCCAGCGCGTCTCCCGCGTACGCCGTGGCAACGATGCGCTGCTGCGAATCTCGCTGAGCCTGGAGGAGATCTACTCCGGCATCAAGCACGAGGTCACCGTGGACACCGCCGTGCTGTGCGAGCCCTGCGAGGGGACGGGGTCGCAGTCCAAGTCCGAGCCGGTGGGTTGCCCCACCTGTCACGGGCAGGGCCAGGTCATGGAGGTTCAGAACTCCATCCTGGGCCGCGTGCAGGTCGCCCGCCCGTGCCACCGCTGCGGCGGCACCGGCGAGATCATTGAGGACCCGTGCGAGAACTGTCAGGGTGATGGCCGGGTGCGCGCCCGCCGGGACATCGCGGTGAACATCCCGGCCGGTATTTCCGACGGCATGCGCATCCGTATGGCCGGTGAGGGCGAGGTCGGTCCGGGCGGTGGGCCGGCCGGTGACCTCTACATCGAGGTCCAGGCCGAGGATCACCCGATGTTCATCCGTGAGGGCGATAACCTGCACGTCACCATCTCCGTCCCGGCGGTGGACGCCGCCCTGGGCACGAAGACCTCGCTGGAGCTGCTGGACGGCAGCAACGAGTCGGTGGAGATCCCGGCCGGTACCCAGCCGGACGAGCAGATTCGCCTGTCCGGCCAGGGCATGCCTCACCTGCGCCGCGAGGGCCACGGCAACCTGATCGTCCACGTGGACGTCATCGTGCCAAACAACCTGAGCCACAAGCAGCGCGAGCTGCTGGAGCAGCTGCGCGACCACTCCAAGGAGGACGTGACAGTGAACATGAAGGGTGGCCAGCACAGCGGCCTGTTCTCCCGGCTGCGCAAGCACTTCTCCCGCGCCTAAGAAGGCGCAGGGAGGCCGATAAGGCCGGCCTAGCCAAGCGCCCGTGCAACGGCGTAGCCAGCCGAGCCACCAGCGGAAGAAGCGGAAGAAACTAGTGACAGAATCGGTGTTCATTCAGCCCCTGCCCGATGGTCTTGCGGTCGGTGATTCCGTCCAGCTCACTGGCGCGGAGGCTCGGCACAGCCAGGTCAAGCGCATTGCCGAGGGGGAGGCGGTCATCGTGAGCGACGGTGCCGCCACCGCCGTGCGTGGCACGTTTTCTACTGCTGGCGTGCAGGTCTCCGAGCTACTGGAGCTGCCGCAGCCCACGCCCCGGGTGACGATCGTCCAGGCTCTGCCGAAGTCCGACCGCTCCGAGCTGGCGGTGGACCTGATGGTCCAGGCCGGGGTGCATCGAATCATCCCGTGGGCTGCCAGCCGCTGCATCGCCCGCTGGGACAAGAAGGAAGACAAAGCCCTGGCCCGCTGGGAGAAAACCGCCTTCGCGGCCACCAAGCAGTCCCGCCGGCTCGTCCTTCCCGAGATCACTGGGCTGCTGCGCAATCTCAGCGACCTGCCGGAGCTCGTGCCGGGGCTCGCCGCGCCCGAACCAACCGCGCGCCTCGGGATGCTTCACGAGGACGCCCGCGGCAGCTTCCGATCCTTCGTCGAGAGCGCGGCCGGAGTAGAGGAAATTGTGCTTGTCATCGGGCCGGAGGGCGGCATCACCCCGGACGAGCTGACGGCCCTCGAGGGGCTCGGCGGCCAACCGGTCGTCCTCGGACCCGAGGTGCTGCGCACCGCCACCGCAGGCGCCGTGGCGTTGGGGGCGATTGGTGCCCTCACCGGCCGCTGGGAGCGATCGGCGCCCTCACTGACTGATAGAGCGCGGTAGGATAAGGCCCATATGGTTCCTCATACTGTCCGCACCCACGGAGCCCACGCAGCGCAGTCACCACGCCCGCGAGTAGCCAGCTCCACCCTTGAACTTCCCCCAGAAGCCGTGCTGGCCGTCTCCGGTCCGGCAGATGAAAATCTCAGGATCGTCGAAGACACCGTCGACGCAGACATCCTGACCCGTGGCAACCACCTGGTCTTGCGCGGCGAGGCCAGCGAGGTGAGCCGCACCCGCAAGATCCTGATGGAGATGGCCGCCATCGCTGATCACGGCCAGACGGTCACCCCGGACGTCACCCGTCGCATTATCGAAATGCTCGACGAGCAGGGCGCGGCGCTGAACTACAAGGCCGCTCCGATCGTCAGCTACCGCGGCAAGGCGGTGCGGCCCAAGACCCTCGGCCAGGAAGAGTACGTCGAGGCGATCGACAACTACTCGGTCGTATTCGGGCTCGGCCCCGCAGGCACGGGCAAGACCTACCTGGCGATGGCCAAGGCAGTGCAGGCGCTGCAGGCCAAGGAGGTCACCCGGATCATCCTCACCCGTCCGGCCGTGGAGGCGGGGGAGAACCTCGGCTTCCTGCCCGGCACCCTGGGCGACAAGATCGACCCCTACCTGCGCCCCCTCCACGACGCGCTGCGGGAGATGGTGGATCCGGAGATCATCCCGCGGCTCATGGAATCCGGCGTCATCGAGGTCGCCCCGCTGGCCTATATGCGCGGCCGCACGCTGAACAACAGCTTCGTCATCCTGGACGAGGCGCAGAACACCACGCCCGCGCAGATGAAGATGTTCCTCACCCGCCTCGGCTTCGGGTCGAAGATGGTGATCACCGGCGACCTGACCCAGGTGGACCTGCCGAAGAATCAGCGCAGCGGCCTGGCCGCAAGCCAGGAAATCCTGGACGGCGTGGACGGCATCCGTTTCGCCGAGCTGAGCAGCAACGACGTCGTCCGGCACCGCCTGGTGACCCGCATCGTGGACGCCTACGAGCGCTTCGAGGCCGAAGAGGAGCTCGCCCGCTTGGACCGTGAAGAAGAACAGGAATGGAGAACCCGCTAGTGAGCATCGAGGTTTTTAACGAATCCGGCTGGGGCGAGATCAACGAGGAAGAGCTGATCGACGTCGCCCGCTATACGCTGTGGACCATGGACGTCCACTCCAGCGCGGAGCTGTCCATCCACATCGTGGACGAGGAGACCATCGCCGATCTCCACCTGCGCTGGCTGAACCTGCCGGGCCCGACGGATGTCATGAGCTTCCCAATGGATGAGCTCACCCCGGGATGGGGCCGCAAGGACGGCCCGCCGACCTCCCCGGCGATGCTGGGCGACATCATGCTCTGCCCGAGTTTCGCGAAGGGGCAGGCCGAGCGCGCCGGCCACTCCCTGGCCCACGAGCTGGACCTGCTGACCGTGCACGGCGTGCTGCACCTGCTGGGCTTCGACCACGTGACCCCGGAGGAGGAACAGCAGATGTTCTCCATCCAGAACGAGGTCCTGGCGAATTGGTACGACTCCCAGGAGGAGCGCGGCGTGAAGTTCGGCCCGAAGCCGAGCGGTGCCGCGGCCTTCCCGAGCGCCGCCGACCGCGACGACACCGGCTCCGGCAGCTCCTTCAGTGCCGATGCAGAAACCGAGTCTAGGTAAATGGACTACTGGATATTAGCTGGCACTATCGGCCTAATTCTCGCGCTCGCGGTCGGCGCGGTGTTCTCCCTTGCTGAGACCGCACTATCCTCGCTCTCTGCGGCGCGGGTTGAGACGCTGGTGAAGGACGAGAGGCCAGGTTCCCGTCGCTTGGCCAAGGTCATGACGTACCGCGCGGAGCACATCAACCTGCTAGTCCTGCTGCGCACCCTGTGCGAGGTCACGGGCACGGCGCTGATGGCGGCGGTGTTCGTCGAGGCCTTCGGTCTGCACGTCTGGTCCCTGGTCGCCGCGATTGTTCTGACGGCGCTCATCAACTTCGTCGTCATCGGCGTGCTGTCTCGCACTTTGGGACGTCAAAACCCTTACTCCATTTCCCTGGCGGCGGCCCCATTCCTGCTGGGGGTGAACCGGGTCTTCGGTTTTCTTGCCCGCGGGCTGGTGCGCGCTGGTTCGGTGCTCTCCCCAGGCCGGGGCTTTAGGGACGGCCCGTTCGCCTCGGAGATCGAGCTGCGGGAGATGGTGGACATCGCTACGGAGCACGGCATCGTGGAGACCGACGAGCGCCGGATGATCCAGTCCGTCTTCGACCTGACGAATACGACCGCGCGTGCGGTGATGGTGCCGCGCACGGAGATGGTGTGGATCGAGGACACGAAGTCCGCCGGCCAGGCGACGAGCCTGTGCGTGCGCTCCGGGCTGTCCCGTCTACCGGTGATCGGCGAGGACGTCGACGACATCGTCGGCATCGTCTATCTCAAGGATCTGGTTGCGCAGACGTACCACGACCAGGACGCCGGCCGTCACACGCCGGTGACCGAGGTGATGCGCAAGCCGAACTTCGTCCCTGATTCCCGGCTGCTCACCGACCTGCTCGAGGATATGCAGCGCGACCAGGTGCACCTGACGATGCTGGTCGACGAGTACGGCGCGGTCGCGGGCCTGATCTCCATCGAGGACATCCTGGAGGAGATCGTCGGCGAGATTTCCGACGAATACGACGCCGTCGAGGACCTGCCGATCGAGGACCTGGGCGATGACCGTTACCGGGTCAGCTCCCGGCTCTCCCTGGACGAGCTGGAAGAGCTCTTCCGTGAGCAGCGCTACGAGGGCGTGCACCACGGCGAGCAGTGGGACTCCTCCCGTGGCGAGTCTGGAAACGGGGAGGCGGCCCGCGAGGAACGCGGCGGCGAGGGCTCCCGGGAGGACCGCAGCTGGGTTCCGGAGCGAGCCACGGAAATCGAGTTCAGTGAGGAGCAGCATGACCAGGCCGACACAGTGGCTGGGCTGGGTGCCCTGGAGCTGGGCAAGGTGCCGATGCCGGGGGCGGAGATCACCACCGCCGGGCTGCACCTGGTCTTCGAGGGCGGGCACAACAAGAGGGGTCGCTACATCGTGAAGTCCGCGGTCGTCAGCCGGGTGGCCCCGGGGGAGGATCAGCCCGCTGAGGATGGTGCCGAGGCAGCGGCCCAGTCCGGTTCCGGCGAGGCTAACCCGCGACGCGATGATTCCGCCCCACGGCCTGCAGTAGGGCAGAATGGGGAGGGTGACTAGCGAGATGAACTTCCCCGATGAGTCGATGCTCCCCGCAGACGCCGCTGCCAGCCCAGCAGCAGGCAAGCCCACGAATGACGGTGCGAATGCTGGGCTCGGCTTCGACACGCCCGAGGGCTTCCGCTCCGGCTTCGTGAGCTTCGTGGGCCGGCCGAACACCGGCAAGTCCACGCTGACCAACGCCCTGGTCGGCGAGAAGATCGCCATCACCGCCGACCAGCCGGAGACCACTCGCCACCCGATCCGCGGGCTCGTGCACCGGCCGAAGGCCCAGATCGTCGTCGTGGACACCCCGGGACTGCACCGGCCGCGCACTCTGCTGGGCGAGCGGCTCAACGACGTGGTCAAGGAAACCTACGTGGACATGGACCTGATCTGTGTGTGCGTGCCGGCCGACGAGAAGATTGGCCCAGGCGACCGCTGGATCGTGGAAAACGTCCGGCATGTCGCACCCAAGGTGCCGCTGATGGGCATCGTCACCAAGACCGACAAGGTCTCGAAGGACCGGGTTGGCCAGCAGCTACTCGGCCTGCACGCCATGCTCACCGAAGCGCTCGACGGCGCCGAGGTGGACGTCGTCCCGCTGTCCGCCCAGGACGGGTTCCAGCTGGAAACCCTGGTGGACGTCATCGCCGAGAAGCTGCCCGAGGGCCCGAAGTTCTACCCTGACGACCACGTCACCGACGACGACACCGAGACCCGCATCGCCGAGCTGATCCGTGAGGCCGCGCTGAGTGGACTGGAGCACGAGCTGCCGCACTCGGTGGCGGTGAAGGTGGACGAGATCCTGCCGTCCCCGACCAGGGAGGGCGTGCTGAACGTGCACGCGGTGATCTACGTGGAGCGGGAAGGGCAGAAGGCCATCCTGCGAGGCCGCAACAACCGCCGCCTGTCCCGCATCGTGCACAACTCCCGCCTCCAGATCATCGAGATGCTGGGGCAGAACATCTTCCTGGACGTCCGCCTGAAGGTGGCGAAGAACTGGCAGTCCGACCCGAAGGCACTGGAGCGCATGGGCTTCTAAACCCGCGCCCGGCCCGGCCACTGGGCGCATCGCGGCACACCGGCGCGATCGCGCACCCGAGGAGAACACATGGAAAACCCCGAAAAACAACCTTCTGACTTCTCACCCCGCACCCCGGGCGAGCTGACGCCTGAGCAGGCCCGGCAGGCCAACGAGACCTTCCTGCAGGGCCAGGGCATGGAAAACCGCACTCCGGAGTATCGGCCCAGCCCCGGGGCTCAGGACCCACAGGACGGCAGCTTCCTCGGCGCGCTATTCGACTTCAGCTTCCGCCGCTACGTCACCCCGAGCGTGGCCCAGGTGCTGTACATGGTGCTCTTCGTGGTCATCGGCGTGGCCGCCGGCCTGGCGCTGCTGGGCGCGGTGAGTGTGTTCTTCTCCGGCCAGCCGCTGGGCTTCAGCCTGCTGGTCTTCGTCCTGGCTGTCCCGCCGATCGTGCTGATTACGGTGGCGGTGCTGGCGCTGTCCCGCGTCTACCTGGAGGTCGCGGTCTCCCTGATCCGCACTTCCCAGTCGGTGCAGGCCATCGACGCGCGCCAGGAGCAGCGCCTGCGCGCCATGGAGCAGGGCCAGGTGCAGAACCACAGCGCAGCCCAGCAGCGTGAGAACTCCGCGCAGCAGAACTACCCGCCGCACCTGCCGAACCCGGGCCCGAGCCATGGCGACCAGAACTAGCCAGACCGCGAAGCCGGAGGGCTTCCTCCGCACGCTGACGGACTTCGGCTTTGACCGCATCCTTTCCCCCGGCTTCATCCGGGTGCTCTACATTCTGGGCATCGTGATCATTCTGGTGAATGCGGTGGTCATGACCTTCGGCTCGATGATCGGACTGAGCGGGGTGGGCATCTCCATCAATGGTTTCGACGGCTCCGAGTTCTTCACCAGCTTCCCGGAGATCAGCTTCGAGCCAAACGTGGCGAACGTCCTGGTCTCCGGCGTGCTCTATGCCGTGGTCGCCTTCATCGAGATCGCCCTGCTGCGCGTGGCCCTGGAGATGGTCGCCGCCATCGCCGCGACGGCCACCGCTTGGAAGCGGATCCGGCGTCGCTCCGACGCGCACCCCGAGCTCATCGTCTAAGCAGCCGCCCCACGCGGTAGCCTGTCAGCCATGTCTTCTTTCTCGCCTCGCCCGAACTTCCGGGACGAGGCCTTCGTCTTGCGCAGCTACAAGCTGGGGGAGGCCGACCTCATCCTCGTGTTGCTGACCCGCAGCCACGGGGTAGTGCGCGCGGTCGCCAAGGGCATCCGCAAGACGAAGTCCCGCTTCGGCGCTCGCCTCGACCGCTTCTCGAAGGTCAGCGTGCAGGTCTACCGGGGCCGCAGCCTGGGAAAGATCACGGATGCCGCCTCCCTGGCCAGCTACGCCGGCCCCATCGTCGCGGACGTGGACAAGTACTTCGCCGGGGCCGCCATGCTGGAGCTCGCCCAGATCCTCTCCACCGCGGAGGGCTCCTCCGAGGCCGTCTTTTCTAGCTTGGACGCCAACCTCGCCCTGCTTGCCGGGACCGACCCCGCCGCCCCAGAGCTGCCCCCGGTGAGTGTGGCCGATCGCTTCGTCCTCCACGGGCTCGCTGAGGCTGGCTGGATGCCCAGTCTCGTGGACTGCGCCCAGTGCGGCCGCCCCGGTCCGCACCGGGCCTTCCACCCGCGCGTTGGGGGTAGTGTGTGCGTGCTCTGTCGCCCGCCGGGCTCGGCCACCCCGCCGCCCGAGGCGGTGCGCCTGCTGTGGCTGCTGGCCCACGACCGGCTGGCGGTGGCCGCCCAGGTCGCGGCCAACCCCGGCAACGTGCGGGTGGCCCACGAACTGCTGTTGGCGCACGTCCGCCAGCAGCTGGAGGTCGCCTGCCCGGCCTACGCTGCCCTCTGAGCCGATCGGGCCCGGCCGGGAAGGACCACCCGCCGGCGGGTGGCGTCGTCCCCACGACAACGGGGTGACCGCGGGAGGGAATAACGGGCCTGCGGAGTGGGGCTGGCACAATGGCTGTTGTGAAGAACGAAACCGCAACCCGAGAACAGATCGCCAGCCTCCCCACCGGGCTTGTGCCGCGGCACATCGCGCTGGTCATGGACGGCAACGGCCGCTGGGCGCAGGAACGCGGTCTGGCGCGCACCGAGGGGCACAAGCGCGGCGAGGCGGTGCTGATCAGCCTGGTGGAGGAGTGCCTTGAGCTGGGCGTCGAGGCGCTCTCTGCTTATGCCTTCTCCACGGAGAACTGGCGGCGCTCGGCCGAGGAGGTGCGCTTCCTCATGGGCTTCAACAGGGATGTGCTGCGCAAACAGCGCGATTACCTGGACTCCCTCGGGGTGCGGATCCGTTGGGTGGGCCGCCGCCCGCGCCTGTGGCGCTCGGTGATTAGCGAGCTGGAGCGCGCGGAGGAGCAGACGAAGCACAACACTCGGATGACGCTGTACATGTGCATCAACTACGGCGGCCGCGCGGAGATCGCGGATGCGGCGAAGGCCCTGGTGGCAGAGGCGAATCACGGGCGGATCAAGCCCCGGGATGTCTCCGAGAAGGATTTCGCCCGTTACCTCGACGAGCCCGACATGCCGGACGTGGACCTGTTCCTGCGCCCGTCGGGGGAGCAGCGGACCAGCAACTTTTTGATCTGGCAGTCGGCTTATGCCGAGATGGTCTACCAGCAGGTGCTGTTCCCGGACTACACCCCGGCTCACCTGCGCGGGGCGATCTGGGAGTTCGCTTCGCGGGATCGCCGCTTCGGTGGCGTGAAGTAGGATTGCTCTCTGGTTTTCTTTTCTGCTTCTCTGATTTTTATGACGTCGCCGCCGCGGCGTGAGGAAGGCGTGATGGTTCGTGGTTGATCAGCCGGATCAGCGGCCCAACGAGCAGCCTGACGAGCTGCCGGCTGAGCAACCAGTGGAGCAGCCGACCAAGAAACAGATCGCCACGTGGCGGCGCTATCTCGCCGACGAGCGGGCGGAGGGGGCCGTGTACCGCGAGCTGGCGCGCAAGAAGACGGGGGAGGAGCGCGAGATCCTGCTAGGCCTGGCTGAGGCGGAGGCCCGGCACGAGGCCTATTGGCGCGCCCGGTTGGGGGAGTACGTCGGCCTGCCGCAGAAGGCCAGCTTCAGCACCCGGATGCACGCCTTCTTGGCGGAGCGTTTCGGTTCGGTCTTCGTGCTTGCGCTGTTGCAGTCGGCGGAGGAGCGCCGCAGCGGGGTGGCGGATATTGATGCGGCGGATTCGATTCTTGCGGACGAGGCCATTCACGCGGAGGTGGTCCGCGGTCTGGCGGCGCGTGGCCGGGCACGGATGTCGGGGGACTTCCGGGCAGCGATCTTCGGGGCGAACGACGGGCTGGTTTCGAACCTCGCGCTGGTGCTGGGCATGGTCGGCACCGGCGCCCCCTCGAACGTGGTGTTGGTGACCGGCATTGCCGGGCTGCTGGCCGGTGCGTTGTCCATGGCTGCCGGCGAGTACGTTTCGGTCTCCAGCCAGCAGGAGCTGCTCGCGGCCAACGCCCCGGCGGAAGACACCGCGGGGGCGGTGCCGAAGCTGGACGTGCGGGAAAACGAGCTGGAGCTGGTCTACCGTGCCCGTGGCATGGCGCCGGAGGAAGCCCGGGCGAAGGCGCAGCGGGTCTTCGAGGAGATTCTTTCCTCCCCGGCGGTGGACGTGGGGTTGCCCTACGAGGATCCGGCCCACGGTTCTTCAGCCCACGAGTCTTCGGCGGAGGCAGCCCCGAAGGACGAGGAGTCCACGGGCTCCCCGGTATCCGCCGCGGTGTCGAGCTTCCTGCTGTTCTCCCTGGGCGCGATCGTGCCAGTGCTGCCGTACCTCTTCGGCGCGGACGGGCTGAGCGCTGCGGTGATCGCCTGCGTGTTGGTGGGGATAGCCCTGCTGCTGACCGGCGGGATCGTGGGCCTGCTCTCCGGCGCCTCCCCGGCTAAGCGCGCATTGCGCCAGCTGGCTATCGGCGCCGGGGCCGCTGCGGTGACCTACGGGCTGGGTTCCCTCTTCGACGTCAGCGTTTAAAGCTTCTAGGACTTCTTTGCGGCGCAGTCCGCGCAGAGGCCGAAGATATCCGCAGTGTGGCCTGTCTTGCGGAAGCCGTACTTCTTTGCGACGTCGCGGGCCCAGTCTTCCACCGGACCGCCGTCGATCTCCACGGTCGTGCGGCAGTCGTTGCACACCAGGTGATGGTGGTGGGTATCCATGGCGCAGCGCCGGTAGAGGGTCTCCCCGGACTCGTTATTGAGCGTGTCGATCGCCCCCATCGCGGACATCTGCTGCAGGGTGCGGTAGACCGTGGTGAGCCCAACCTTCTCGCCCGCCGCGACGAGGCGAGCGTGGATGTCCTGGGCGCTGGCGAATTCCTCCACCTGTTCGAGCATGGCGACGACCGCCGCGCGCTGCCGGGTATTGCGCTGACCGATGTTGATTCCGCCGGTGGAGTTCTTGCTAGTCATGAATCGAAGCCTAGCCCTGGCGACGCTGGTTTTCAGTAAGTTGTCAATAACGGACCTGTGGGGTGGTACGGCGAGGAGGGGATGCACTGAAACGCCGAATTGCCATATCGGTTAAGATAGCCTCTGGCAAGCGACCGCCCTGGTGTCCAGGAATGCAGGTCGCGCAACAGTGCAAGAAATTGCAGAACAGAGTTCGTTTTAAAGGAGAGCGTCCCAGCATGGCAGGAAAAGTAGATGCCGTTGTCAACCTCGCGAAGCGCCGTGGCCTGGTTTACCCCTGTGGTGAGATTTACGGCGGTACCCGCTCTGCGTGGGATTACGGCCCGCTGGGCGTGGAGCTCAAGGAGAACATCAAGCGCCAGTGGTGGCGCTCGATGGTGACCAGCCGCGGCGACGTCGTCGGCCTGGACAGCTCCGTCATCCTCCCGCGCCGCGTGTGGGAGGTCTCCGGCCACGTGGACGTCTTCACCGACCCGCTGGTCGAGTCTCTCTACACCCACAAGCGCTACCGCGCCGACCACCTGCTGGAGGCCTACGAGGAGAAGCACGGCCACCCGCCGGCAAACGGCTTGGCTGATATCAACGACCCGGAGACCGGCCAGCCGGGCAAGTGGACCGAGCCGCGCGCCTTCTCCGGTCTGATGAAGACCTACCTGGGTCCGGTCGACGACAAGGAAGGCCTGGCCTACCTGCGTCCGGAGACCGCACAGGGCATCTTCACGCAGTTCAAGAACGTAATGAACTCCTCCCGCCAGAAGCCGCCGTTCGGTATCGCCCAGATCGGTAAGTCTTTCCGCAACGAGATCACCCCGGGCAACTTCATCTTCCGCACCCGCGAGTTCGAGCAGATGGAGATGGAGTTCTTCGTCGAGCCGGGCACCGACGAGAAGTGGCAGGAGTACTGGATCGAGCAGCGTCTGAACTGGTACGTCAACCTGGGCATTGACCGCGAGAACCTGCGCCTGCGCGAGCATACCGAGGACGAGCTGTCCCACTACGCCAAGCGCACCGTGGACGTCGAGTACGCCTTCCATTTCACCGGCTCCAAGTGGGGCGAGCTCGAGGGCATCGCCAACCGCACGGACTACGACCTGAAGACCCACTCCGAGGGATCCGGCGAGGACCTGTCCTACTACGACCAGCAGAAGGAAGAGCGCTGGATCCCGTACGTCATCGAGCCGGCCGCCGGCCTGGGTCGCTCCCTGATGGCCTTCCTCGTCGACGCTTACACCGAGGAGGAGGTGCCGAACGCTAAGGGCGGCACCGACACCCGCACCGTCCTGAAGCTGGACCCGCGTCTGTCCCCGGTGAAGGTCGCCGTCCTGCCGCTGTCGAAGAAGGAGACCCTGACCCCGACCGCGGAGAAGATTGCCGACAAGCTGCGCGGTCTGTGGAACATCGACTACGACACCTCCGGTGCTATTGGTCGCCGCTACCGTCGTCAGGACGAGATCGGCACCCCGTACTGCGTGACCGTCGACTTCGACACCCTGGAAGACAACGCCGTCACCGTCCGCGAGCGCGACACGATGGAGCAGGAGCGCGTCGCTATCGACGAGCTCGAGGGCTACCTCGCGCAGCGCCTGGCTGGCTGCTAATGAATAGCGACATCCGATGGGGCGTGCCCAGCGACGGGCACACGTTCCCGATCTATGCCGGACCGGCGGATGACATGGACCGCATCGCGGAGTTCGCCGATGAGCGCGGGGTGCAGCACATCCGCTTCGGCGGCGACACCTGGCGGCTCACCGCCGACGAGGGACCGGAGGCACAGGCCGAGAACCCGACGGGTACCTGGACCGCGAAGGGGAACAGCGATAAGTTCCACACCGCGGACCGGGTGACCATCAACGCGGACCGCCACGAGATCGGAATCATCGCTGAATCCCGCCGCAACTTCGTCCTCGACATCGACGGCGAGAAGGCTGGGCAGTACAGTTCCGATAACCGGGGCCTGCGCAACCTCCACGTGGAGTTCGAAGGGCCGGGGGAGAAGCTGCCGCTGGATGTCCAGGTCTTCGTGTCCTGGGTTGCCCGGCGTACCCTGGAAACTCGAGTGGTTCGAACCACGGGGATGTTGACGATGGCGCTGGCCATTTGCGTGGTCATCGCGATCGTCGTCTGGTTCACCACGTAGCCGGAGAATAAAATTCTTAAGGAGCATCATCATGCCAAGTGGTCGCAAACTCATCCGTAAAGCGGTGAAGTACGGGGCACTGGCCGCCTCTGCCGTCGCGGCGGTGGACATCATCCAGCCCAAGCACGCCATTCGCCGTAACTACCCGGTTCTGGGCCGCGCCCGCTGGATGATGGAATCCATCCGCCCGGAGATCCAGCAGTACTTCGTCGAGTCCAACATCGATGGCCGCCCGTTCGACCGCGTGACCCGCACGATGGTGTACCAGAGCGCGAAGAACCTCCCGGCGGAGGAGGCCTTCGGCACCCAGCGCGACCTCTTCGTTCCGGGCCGTGACCACCTGCTTCACTCCACCCACCCGGTGCCGGCCCGTACTGACGCACCACTCGTGCGCCTCGGCGGCCCGGAGTGCACCCAGCCCTATGACATCTCCCTGTTCAACATCTCCTCGATGTCGTTCGGCTCCCTGTCCGCCAACGCTGTGCTCGCGATGAACAAGGGCGCGGCGATGGGCGGCTTTATCCAGGAGACTGGTGAGGGCGGGCTGACCAAGTACCACCTGGAGTACGGTGCGGACCTGATCTGGGAGATCGGCTCCAGCTACTTCGGCTGCCGTACCGAGGACGGCCACTTCGACCCCGAGCAGTTCCGCGTCAAGGCCAACTACCCGGAGGTCAAGGGCATCCTCATCAAGCTCAGCCAGGGTGCGAAGCCGGGCATGGGCGGCATGCTGCCGGGCCACAAGGTCAACGCGGAGATCGCCGAGGCCCGCGGCATCGAGGAGGGGCAGGACTGCCTCTCCCCGGCGTGGCACTCCGAGTTCGACACCCCGCTGGAGCTGATGCACTTCGTTAAGAAGCTGCGCCGCCTGGCCAACGGCAAACCGGTGGGCATCAAGTTCTGCGTGGGTTCCCGCCACGAGGTGCTCTCCCTGTGTAAGGCGATGCTCAAGGCGAAGACCGCCCCGGACTGGATCACCGTCGACGGTGCCGAGGGCGGCACGGGTGCGGCCCCACTGGAGTTCCTGGACCGCGTGGGTACCCCGCTGACCGAGGGGCTGATGATCGTCCACAACGCACTGGTGGGCACGGGCCTGCGCGACCAGGTCGCCGTCGGCGCGGCCGGTAAGGTCGTCGGTGGCGCGGATATCATCCGCCGCCTTGCGATCGGCGCGGACTTCACGATGTCCGCCCGCGGCATGATGATGGCCGCAGGCTGCATCCAGGCCAAGAAGTGCCACGACAACACCTGCCCGACCGGTGTGGCCACCCAGAATCCGTGGCTCGCCCGCGGCCTGGATGTCGACAGCAAGGCCGAGCGTGTGGCGAACTACCACCGCAATACGCTGAAGTCCACCACTCGCATTCTGGGAGCCATGGGGCTGCATGACGTCAGTCAGCTGGGTCCCGGCCACCTGGTGCGCCGCGTGGACCAGACCCAGGCTCGCCCGTACGAGGACCTCTACCCGTGGCTCGAGCCGGGCAGCCTGCTGGAAGAAAAGGCCCCGGACGACTGGCAGCGTGACTACGACCGCGCGACCTACGACCAGTACTCGATGCTGCCGCCGGTGCAGGGCCGTGTGCGCCGCCCGGGCCACCACTTCTTCGCCGAGGGCAACGTCGGCAGCGTCTAGGGGATAAACGCCCCGTGGGCTGGGGTAGTCCTGTCGGTGCGGCGCACCAGGAGACTGCCGCCCCGGGGACGGATACAGGACTAACGGAGCGCGAGATGCAGGGGTATCAGTACACGGAGCACGACTGCGCGCGCCGTCATGCCGTCGCACCCAAAACCCTGGGGTTGGCAGGATCGGTCCCGGACGGCAGGGAGGACTTCGACCGCGACCGGGCGCGCGTCCTGCACTCCGCGGCGCTGCGCCGTCTGGCCGATAAGACCCAGGTTGTGGGGCCTGGGTCGGGGGATACGCCGCGCACCCGGCTGACGCACTCCCTGGAGGTTGCCCAGATCGCCCGTGGCATCGGCAAGACCCTGGGTGCGGATCCTGACCTGGCGGACCTGGCGGGGCTGAGCCACGACATCGGCCACCCGCCCTATGGTCACAACGGCGAGCGCGCCCTGGACGAGGCCTCAGCCAGCATCGGCGGCTTCGAGGGCAACGCGCAGACCCTGCGCATTCTGGCCCGGCTAGAACCAAAGACCCTCGGGGCGGACGGCACCTCCTACGGGCTGAATCTCACCCGCGCGGCCCTGGATGCGGCGTGCAAGTACCCCTGGGGCCCGACCGCCCCGGACGGCACCCCGCGACGCAAGTACAGCGCCTACGAATCCGACCTGCACATCTTGGAGTGGATTCGTCAGGGTGCGCCCGATGGTGCGCAGTGCCTGGAGGCACAGATTATGGACTGGTCGGACGATGTTGCCTACTCCGTCCATGACGTCGAGGACGGCATGCTCTCTGGTCGCATCACCCTGGGCGTGCTGTGGGACCTGGTGGAGCTCGCCACGCTCGCGGACAAGGGCGCCCACCACTTCGGCGGGGAGCCCGAGGAGCTGCTGGCCGCAGCGGACCGCTTGCGGCAGATGCCCGTGGTTTCCCGGGCCGCGGACTTCCGCCACAGCCTGCAGGACCTGGTTGCACTGAAGTCCATGACCTCGGAACTGGTCAGCCGCTTCGTCACGGCCGTGGTCACCGCGACCCGCCGGGAGTACGGCACCGGACCGCTGGGCCGTTATGCCGCGAACCTCGTCATCCCCGCGGAAGTTAAGGCCGAGGTCACGCTATTGAAGTCCATCGCCGTGCTCTACGTGATGGACGAGAAGCTGCACCTGGCGGAGCAGGATCGCCAGCGGGAACGCATCTTCCGCGTCACGGAGTTCTTGGCCCGTGGTGGTGCCGGGGCGCTGGATCCGGTCTTCCGTCTCTGGTACGAGAACGCGGCCACCGATGTCGAGCGCCGTCGCGTGGTCATCGACCAAGTCGCCTCTCTCACCGAATCCCGGCTGGAGCGCTTGGACGCCTCTGCCGCCGGTGTCAGCGCCGCGTGGGCTTAGTGTTTTCTCCGCGTTAGTCCTCGGCGTCGGGGATCTCGCAGAAGCTCTCGAAGTGGTCGGAGGTGTAGTACCAGACCTCAGGGTCGGTCTCCGTGCCACCACCGACGACGAGGCGACGCTCGCCCCGGTGGTTCAGACCCGGGGTTTTGACGGTGTACTCGCGGTAGTAGCTGGACTTTTCCTTCGGTAGGAGGCCCTCGTAGTTGCCGAAGTGCTTGCCGTCGTGCGGGCCGTCGTCGGAGGGGGCGCCGGTGAGGATGTCCTCGATCTGCTCCCGGGCCTCCTCCGGCAGGGTGTCCACGGCGCACTCGGAACCAGCAGCGCTATCCGCACCCGCGTTCTGCTGGGAGGCGTTGGATGACTGGCCGGACTGGGAACTGCCGCCCTGCCCACCGGCGTTATCGTCATCGCCGAAGAGACCGAGTTGGCTCGCCCCTGCCAGTGCCAGGGCGACGACCACGCCGCCAACCGTTCCGTACTTACCCGCTTTAGCACCGTTATTCTTCTGCGCCATAACAGCCAGTTATACCGGGCGGGGTGGGGCTAGTTGCCCACCGGGGTAATCGGCAGGCGCAGTGCGGCCGGGGCGGTGGCCGGCACCATCGGGGAGGCCGGCTCCACGGCCTCGATGCGCTGATAGCCCTCCGACTGCTCCGGACGCGGGTCCTCCTCGCCCTTATTCGGCCACATCGCCGCTGCGCGCTCCGCGTTCGCGGTGATGGACAGGGAAGGGTTCACACCGGGGTTGGCGGCCATGGACGAGCCGTCGACCACAAAGAGATCCGGCAGCCCCCACACGCGGTGATAGGGATCCACCACACCGTCGTCCGGGGAGCTGGAGATCGAGCAGCCACCCAGGAAGTGCGCGGTCAGCGGAATATCGACCACCTCGGACCACACCCCACCTGCCAGGCCGCCCTTGCGCAGCGAGGCCAGGATGCGGGTGGCCTTGTTGCCCTCCGGGATCCAGCTCGGATTCGGCTCGCCGGTGCCCTGCTTGGAGGTCAGCCAGGTGAATTTGCCCAGCTTGCGTGGGTAGGTGGTCAGGGAGTTATCGCGGGACTGCATCACCAGGTTGATCACCGTGCGCTGCGACCAGCGGCGCAGGTTCACCAGGCGGGGCACATGGTGGAACTGGAGGATCACCTGGCGGAGGAACTCGAGCACGCGGGGGCGCAACTTATCGCCGTCGGTCATGAGTGTCTGGAGTAGGCCCATGGAGTTCGAGCCCTTGCCGTAGCGCACCGGCTCGATGTGGGTATCCGGGGCGGGGAAGTAGCTGGAGGTGATGGCCACGCCCTCGGAGAAATCCCATTCCGGGTCGTACTTCTTGAACTGCGCGCCGAGCAGGGCCTCGGAGTTCGTGCGGGTCATCGTGCCGAGGGAGTCCGGCAGCTGCGGGAGGTTGCCGTTAATCTTCTGCCGGTGCAGCAGGTTCTGGGTTCCCCACGCACCCGCAGCGACGACGACCTTGTCCGCGGTGAAGCGGCGGGTTTTCTTCTTGCCCAGCAGGCCTCCCGTGGCCTTCGTATCGACGTTCCAGCCGCCGCCCGGCTTGCGGGTGATGTCGGTGACCGTGGTCAGTGGGTGGACCTCGGCGCCGCCCTTCTCCGCGAGGTAGAGGTAGTTCTTCAGCAGGGTGTTCTTCGCGCCGTGGCGGCAGCCGGTCATGCACTCGCCGCACTCGTGGCAGGCGGCGCGCTGCGGGCCCGCACCGCCGAAGTACGGGTCCTCCACGGTCTCCTTCGGCTTGCCGTTCAGCCCCACCTTTTCGCCGAAGAACACGCCCACCGGTGCCATGCGGAAGGTATCGCCCACGCCGAGCTCCTCGGCGGTCTGCTTCGAGAGCTTGTCCGCCGGGGTCATGGTGGGGTTGGTGACCACGCCCAGCATGCGGCGGGCCTGGTCGTAGTAGGGGGTGAGTTCCTCCTTCCAGTCGGTGATGTGTGCCCACTGCTTGTTGCGGAAGTACTCATCCTCGGGCTGGTAGAGGGTGTTGGCGTAGTTCAGCGAGCCACCGCCCACGCCGGCGCCGGCGAGGATCATGACGTTGCGCAGCAGGTGAATGCGCTGGATGCCGTAGCAGCCGATTGCGGGCGCCCAGAGGAACTGCTTGAGGTGCCAGGAGTTCTTCGCGAAGTCCTTGTCCGCATAGCGCTTGCCGGCCTCCAGGACGCCGACCTTGTAGCCCTTCTCGACGAGGCGCAGGGCGGTGACGGAGCCGCCGAATCCGGAGCCAATGATGAGGACGTCGTAGTGGGTTGCGGCCATGGCGACCTACCTTCCCGGGTCTGTGGTGCACGCGATGGGAAAACATCGTGGCAGTTAAGTATGTCAGGGAACCTATGTTAAAAAGCCGGACCGGTTTTGTCTGGCGAATGGGCGTTCCGCTCGACCACATCCCTTGTCTGGCGGGTGTATTAGCATGTCCCTTATGGGTAAGGGCAGGATCCCGGAGCGGGACATCGAGGCGATTCGCGAGGCGACGCCGATCGAGGAGATCGTGGGGGAGTACGTCCAGCTCACGCCCGGCGGCGTCGATTCCTTGAAGGGCTTGAGCCCCTTCAAGGATGAGAAGACCCCGTCCTTCCACGTCCGCCCGAATAAGGGCTACTTCCACTGCTTCTCCACCGGCGAGGGCGGGGACGTGTTCAGCTTCCTCATGAAGATGGAGCACCTGACCTTCCCGGAGGCCGTGGAGCAGGTCGCCGAGCGCATCGGCTATCGCATCAACTACGAGGGCGGCGGCCCGGGGAGGCGGGAGAAGCCAGGCACCCGCCAGCGCTTGGTCGCGGCGAATAAGGCTGCCTTCGAGTTCTACCGGGAGCAGTTCGCTTCTGACGTCCAGGGTGCGGACGTGGCCCGCCAGTTCCTCATCGACCGTGGTTTCACCCAGGAGCATGCTGATCAGTTCGGCTGCGGCTACGCCCCGCCCGGCTGGGACACCCTCACCAAGCACCTGCTGCGCAAGGGCTTTGAGTTCCAGGAGCTGGAGGCCGCCGGCCTGTCCCGCATGGGCTCCAAGGGGCCAATCGACCGTTTCCACCGCCGCCTGCTGTGGCCAATCCGCTCGGTGGCAGGCGACGTCATCGGCTTCGGTGCCCGCAAGTTGTTCGAAGACGACAAGCTGGGCAAGTACATGAACACCCCGGAGACCTTGCTGTACAAGAAGTCCAAGGTGCTCTTCGGCATCGACCAGGCCAAGCGCAGCATCGCGGAAAAGCACCAGGCCGTGGTGGTGGAGGGCTACACGGACGTCATGGCCATGCACGCCGCGGGCGTGGACACCGCGGTGGCCTCCTGTGGCACGGCCTTCGGCTCCGAGCACCTGGCGATGCTGCGGCGCTTCATGCTGGACGACCGCTACTTCCGTGGCGAGATTATCTACACCTTCGACGGCGACGAGGCCGGCCAGAAGGCCGCGCTACGTGCCTTCGAGGGCGACCAGCAGTTCACGGGCCGCAGTTACGTCACCGTCGCGCCGGGCGGCCAGGACCCCTGCGATATTCGCCTGGAGCGTGGCGACGAGGCGGTGCGGGAGCTGGTCTCCAACCGCATCCCCATGTTTGAGTTCGTGATCCGCACCCTGCTGGAGGGCTACGACACCGCCGTCGTGGACGGCCGTATCCATGCGATGCGGCGGATCATCCCGGTGCTCGCCGGGATTAAGGACGATGCCCTGCGCGACGAGTACTCCCGCCAGGCCGCCGGTTGGGTGGGGTTCGACGACCCGGATGACATCGTGGCCCAGGTGCGCGAGGAGGCTCGGCGCGGCCGGTCGGAGAAGCCGAAACTGGAGCTGAAGCGCGGCGCGGCGCGTCGGGAGAGGCTCGCGGAGGAGGGTACTCCGGCAGGTCAGGGCGCGGCGAACCAGGGTGGTGTGCCTGGTGGCGAGGACGCCGGCGGTCACCTGAGGGTCGTGGCGGGCATGGAGCGACCAGACCCGAAGGACGAGTTCCTGTTGGGGATCCGGGAGGTGCTGAAGCTGGGTCTGCAGGAGCCGGAGCTGGCGGGGCAAATCTTCGACCTCATGCCCCCGGAGAGCTTTGTGCATCCGACGTATATCGCGATCGTGAACGCGATGGCTGCGGCCGGCGGCACCGCGCAGGCCAAGTCCGGTTCGGGCTGGTTGGACGCGGTGAGCCATAACGTGCCCGATGCGATGGGGCAGGCAGTGGTCTCCGAACTCGCAGTGGAGGACCTGCAGTGTCAGCAGGAGCGGCTGCCCTACTATGCCCCGGCGATCATGGCGCGGATGCAGGAACGTTGGGTGAGCAACGAGGTCGCGGAGCTGCGTGCGCAGATGCAGCGCATGCGCCCGGATGAGGACAAGGAGGCCTATATGGCCACCTTCGCCGACCTCACCGCGCTGGAGAAGTACCGGCGCTCGCTCAACGAGCGGGCCAACGCCTACGGGGATTTCACCTTCGGCAACTAATTTGCCCGCCGCTTATGGGCTGTACTGCGGGCATCCAGCACTCGGGCCAGCGCCGGAGGCGGGGGCGGTCGGCGAGCAGCGGAAGAGGGGGCGAGACCCTAGCCCTAGCGGGGCTTCTTGGGGGAGCGGGGGCGCTTGAACTCGGACGCGGAGCGCCGCGGACGGTCGTTGGGGTGGGCGTTGTCCGGCTCGACGATGCTGTGCCCATCGGCCAGCGAGCTTCGGGTGCTGGCGTTCAGATCGCGAACCTCGTGCATGCGCGGGTCCGGGTCCAGGCGATTGGCCAGCGCCTTGCGGCTGGCACGTAGCGCGGACTGGGCGACCTCGGAGTTGATCGCGGTCTCATAGCCACGCCGGATCTGCTCGTAACGGCGCCGCCCGGCCTTGGTTCCCATCAGGTAGCCGGCTGCGGCCCCGACAACGAACTGGATCATGAAGTTCAAGCCCTCCCAAACGTGGTGTGCACTCGGCCACCGCTTGCCCGGATGTTCGTCGGCTGCGGTGGAGCTTTAAAAGCCCAGTCTACGTCATAACCCCGCCACGGGAATCAGCTTCGCCTGAGCGCGAGGGGCTTAGATGCTACCGGCAAGTACGCCGCGGGGCGCGCGGTGGGAAGTTATGCCACGATGGAAAGTGCAAGTCAGCGCCACGCTGCCGGGGTTGACGTCCTAAAAATGACGGAATGTGGCAGCGGCGGCGCCAGAAATTTAGATACAGCAGGAGGAAAGCATGACACAGAGCGTTAAGGCAGTGGTCTCGCGCGGCAAGGGCGACCCGGTGGAGCTGGTGGATATTCAGATCCCCGCCCCGGGCGCGAATGATGTGGTTGTGCAGGTGCAGGCCTGCGGCGTGTGCCACACCGACCTCGCATACCGCGATGGTGGCATTACGGACGATTACCCCTTCCTGCTGGGCCACGAGGCCGCGGGCGTGGTCTCGGAGGTCGGTGAGGACGTCACCCACGTCGCCGTCGGCGATTACGTGGTCCTGAACTGGCGCGCGGTGTGCGGCGAGTGCCGCGCCTGCAAGAAGGGCCAGCCACAGTACTGCTTCGACACCTTTAACGCCTCGAAGAAGATGACTCTCACCGACGGCACCGAGCTGGAGCCCGCCCTGGGCATCGGTGCCTTCGCCGAGAAGACCCTGGTCCACGAGCGCCAGTGCACGAAGGTGGACCCGGAGGCGGACCCGGCGGCAGCGGGTCTGATGGGCTGTGGAGTCATGGCCGGCCTGGGCGCTGCGGTGAATACCGGCGAGATCCAGCGCGGTGAGTCCATCGCCGTCATCGGCCTGGGTGGCGTGGGCATGGCCGCCGTCGCCGGTGCCGAGGTCGCGGGAGCCAGCACGATCATCGCGATCGACATCTCCGAGGACAAGCTCAAGCGCGCGAAGGAAGAGTTCGGCGCGACCCACACCATCAACTCCCGCGGGCTCACCACCGACGAGCTGGTGGAGAAGGTGCAGGAGCTCACCGGCGGCTTCGGCGTGGACGTCGCCGTGGACGCGGTGGGAATCCCGGAGACCTTCAAGCAGGCCTTCTACATTCGCGACCTCGCCGGCCGCGCGGTGCTGGTGGGCGTGCCGACCCCGGAGATGACGCTGGAGCTGCCGTTCCTGGACGTGTTCTCCCGAGGCGGTGCGCTCAAGTCCAGCTGGTACGGCGACTGCCTACCGGAACGGGACTTCCCGACGTATATCGACCTCTACCGCCAGGGCCGTTTCCCGCTCGACCGCTTCGTCGACGAGCGCATCGGCATCGCGGACGTGGAGGCCGCCTTCGAGAAGATGCGCGGCGGCGAGGTCATGCGCTCCGTGGTGGAGTTTTCTTAAAAACCCCCTTGCTGCGGGGCGCGCAGCGCTTGTTGCCGGGGTACTGGCATCCCAATGAAGGAGAAGAATCATGAGCGATAACGCGATCACGGACATCATTTCCCCAGGACAGCTCTCTGACGCGGGCGAGAATCTGCGGATCACCCGGGTGATCACCAACGGCACCTTCGCCCTGGATGGCGGCGAGTGGGACGTGGAGAACAACATCTGGGTCATCGGCGATGATAAGGAGTGCTACATTATCGACGCCGCCCACGAGCTGGACCCGATCCAGGAGGCCGTCGACGGCCGCGAGGTCAAGGCCATCCTGTGCACCCACGCGCACAATGACCACATCACCGTGGCGCCGGAGCTTTCCCAGATTTTCGGCGCGGACATCTACGTCCACCCGGCGGACCGAGTGCTCTGGGACCAGAGCTACCCGGACCTGGAGCCGAAGGAACTGGCTGACGGCGACGTCTTCGAGGTCGGTGGCGTGGAGCTGAAGACGATGAACACCCCGGGCCACTCGCCGGGCTGCTGCGTGTTCTACGTGCCGGCTGCGGACGTGCTGTTCTCCGGCGACACCCTGTTCAACGGTGGTCCTGGGGCGACGGGACGTTCCTTCTCGGACTTCGATACGATCATCGAGTCGATCAAGACGAAGCTGCTGACGCTACCGGCGGAGACGAAGGTGCTCACCGGCCACGGCGATTCCACCACTATCGGGGACGAGGCCCCACACCTGGACGAGTGGATTAAGCGCGGCTACTAGTGCGCTGAATTGGGGCCTAATGGGCCTCGGTCGAAGGGGTTGTGGGAGTTTTCCCACGGCCCTTTTTCTTGTCTTAAGGTGCGCCCTTCTTCGCGGTTCTCTACCGCTGGGGAACCCTTGCCACATACCCCCAGGGGGTATAGGGTCGGTGGTGGAAAGGGGATGGTCAACGTGCCAGAACACCAGGATCGCTCAGCGGCCGCGGCGGCCCAGCCAGTTCTCGACCTGGACTACAAGATCACCGGAATGACCTGCGCCTCCTGCGCGAACCGAATCGAGCGCAAACTCAACAAGCTGGACGGGGTAACGGCTTCCGTCAACTACGCCACGGAGAAGGCGCACGTCGAGCAGGACGGCGCCGCCGAGGCGGTGACGGATGAGCAGATTCGGGAGATTATCTCGGGCATGGGCTACGGGGCCCAGCTCTCCCAGCCGCTGCCTTCCCAGGCCGCAGTCGGTAACCCGCAGGGCGGGGCCGGCGAACAAGGGGTGGCGGGCGCACCTCGGCCAGAGGCCGAACCGACGTCCCAAACCCCGGCGGAGCAAGCGGCAGAGCGTGAGCTGGAGGGCCTTCGCAACCGTCTGATCGGCTCCCTGTGGCTCGCGATCCCGGTGATCGTGCTGGCCATGATTCCGAACCTGCAGTTCACGAACTGGCAGTGGCTGTCGCTGACGCTGGCTGCGCCCGTGATCGTGTGGGGCGGCTACCCGTTCCACCGCGCGACCTGGCTGAACATCAAGCACGGCGCGGTGACGATGGACACCCTGATCACCGTGGGAACCGGGGCGGCCTTCCTGTGGTCGCTGGTCGCACTATTCTTCGGCAGCGCCGGCGAGCCGGGGATGAGCCACACCTGGAGCCTGTTCAATACTCACAGCGACCCGATGGGGGATATCTACCTCGAGGTCGCCGCGGGCGTGATCATGTTCGTCCTGGCCGGGCGCTATTACGAGAAGCGCGCGAAGCACCGCGCTGGCGAGGCGCTGCGTGCATTGGGTGAGCTGGGGGCGAAGGACGTCGCCGTCGTTGACGACGCCCAGGGTGGCAACGCGCGTCGCATCCCGATCGGCCAGCTGGCTGAGGGCATGTACTTTGTGGTGCGCCCGGGCGAGAAGATCGCCACGGACGGGCGCGTGATCGCGGGCAGCTCCGCAGTGGATGAATCCATGCTGACCGGCGAATCCGTGCCGGTGGAGGTCGCCCCGGGCGATGTGGTGACGGGTGCGACCGTGAACGCGTCGGGCCGGTTGATCGTGGAGGCCACCCGCGTGGGCTCCGATACTCAGCTGGCGCAGATGGCCAAGCTGGTGGAGCAGGCACAGTCCGGCAAGGCCGATGTGCAGCGGCTCGCAGACCGCGTGTCCGCGGTGTTCGTCCCGGTGGTCATCGCCCTGGCGGTCATCACGCTGTTGGCATGGCTGCTGATCACGGGGGATGCGGGTGCTGCGATGGCCTCGGCCGTGGCGGTGCTGATCATCGCCTGCCCGTGCGCGCTGGGGCTTGCAACCCCGACCGCGCTGCTGGTCGGTACGGGCCGGGGTGCCGCGATGGGCGTGCTCATCCGCGGGCCGGAGACCCTGGAGCAGACCCGTGGCGTGGACGCCATCATCCTGGATAAAACCGGCACCATCACCACCGGCGAGATGACGGCCACCCAGGCCTGGCGCGCGCCGGCTGCGAACTCGATCGAGGACGGCTCCGGCAAGGTCGGGATCAGTGAGGCGGACCTGTGGCGTATCGCGGGTGCGGTGGAGAATCACTCCGAGCACCCGATCGCCCAGGCGATCGCCGAGCGTGCCCGCACGGAGTCCGGCGGCGAGCTGCCCGAAGCGAAGGACTTCGAGTCCGTCCCAGGGCGCGGCGTGACTGCCACCGTTGCCGGCGTGACCGTCCAGGTCGGCCGCGGTTTCGAGACCGCCGACGGCACCACCGTTGGCTCCGAGACCGTCGAGCGCAGCGGGCTGGGCGGCACCGTGGTTCCGGTGCTCGTCGACGGCCAGCTGGCTGGTGCGATCGCCGTCGAGGACGCGGTGAAACCGGACAGTGCGGAGGCCATCGCACAGCTCAAGGAGCTCGGTCTGGAACCGATGCTGGTCACCGGTGACAACGAGCAGGTCGCACGTGAGGTCGCCGACGTCGTGGGGATTAACCCCGACAACGTGCGGGCGGGCGTGATGCCCGCCGATAAGGTCACCGCGGTCAAGGATCTGCAGGCCACGGGCAAGCGCGTGGCGATGGTTGGTGACGGCGTCAACGATGCCGCCGCGCTGGCCCAGGCGGACCTCGGTATCGCCATGGGCACGGGGACGGACGTGGCCATCGAGGCTGCAGACATCACGCTCGTGCGCGCCGAGATGAGCGCGGTGGTGGACTCCATCCGCCTGTCGCGCAAGACCCTGCGCACCATCAAGATGAACCTGTTCTGGGCCTTCGCCTACAACGTCGCGGCGATCCCGCTGGCAGCCTTCGGCTTGCTGAATCCGATGCTGGCGGGTGCGGCCATGGCGCTGTCCAGTGTGTTCGTGGTCTCGAACAGTCTGCGGCTGCGTGGTTTCAAGTCCATCCAGCCCGAGGTCGAGGAGAACTAAGCGCGTGAAAAATTCGAAGGCGGCAAGCGCAAACGACTGCCACGCGCCGCAGCACAGCGGGCCTGTGGCCAACGGCAAGGTCGATCACAGCGAGAAGCCACTGAGCGGCGATGGCGACCGGGCCAAGGTAATCGCGCGGCTGAAGCGCATCGAAGGCCAGGTACGCGGTGTGCAGCGGATGGTCGCCGAGGAGGAGTACTGCATCGATGTGCTCACCCAGATCGCAGCACTGCAGTCCGCGCTGAAGGGGGTGGGGCTGGTGCTGCTGGAGGAGCACATGGCCCACTGCGTGGTGCAGGCCGCCCGCACCTCGGACGAGGCGGTGGAGGAGAAGCTGGCGGAGGTCTCCCAGGCGATCGCGCGCTTCACCCGCTAGCCGCCTAAGGCCGGGGTGAAGGATGCGAAAATCCCGGCGGGTAGGGTCTCGTTCCTGGACCCAGCCCCGCCGGGGGAGACGCCGTTTCAACGGCGTCGAATGATCTTTGTGGGACTAGCGGGGCTCGAACCCGCGACCAGCGAATTATGAGTTCGCGGCTCTAACCGACTGAGCTATAGTCCCGCCACCAGGTCATTGAACCACACCGTGCCCTTAAAGCCGATATTGTGCTTCTGACCTGCTGATTTGGCGCTTATGGGCTTGCTGGGTAGAGTGTCTATTCGTTGCCAAGATGGCATATTCCCCCATAGCTCAATGGCAGAGCACTCGACTGTTAATCGAGTGGTTGCTGGTTCGAATCCAGCTGGGGGAGCCGCACCAAAACCCAGGGTTCGCAAGCCCTGGGTTTTCTGTTTCTAAAGCCTCACCGTGTGGCGGATTCTGCTGGAAAAATCGAAGATCCTTCGACGTTGAAAACTGCTTGTTAGGATCAGTTTCATGCACCAGCTACGGGAAGATATGGGGTACGTTCTCGACTATTTGAATTTCGTCGGTGAGCGAACACCGAGAATTTACCTCAGAAATCCGTATCAGTATGCACGTCGGGGGATGAAAGTCGAAGGGGATATTTGGTGGCCTGGGGGGAGAGCGGTCGCTCGCTGACTTGTGGATTTGGCGGGAACATCTCAATCGAGGAAGGTACTTAGCTGTCGGTTCGCATCAGCAAATTGTAGGCCTCTGGCCCGATTCGAAGTCACATCATCAACGCCATTGGAAGGTGAGCTTAGGGGAGGACTACTGCTGGGTTGCTGAAGAAGCTTTGGAACGAGTATCATAATTCTTTGTTAAGCGTGCAAAAAGTCGCTTCCGTCCACCGGCCGTAAGGAAAGCGTGCGCATGCTGGGCGCAGGAACTACATGCGGCAGCGCCCACGACAAAGCCGTTATTCTTCTACGGGGGTGTAAGGAAAGCGGCTCAGTTGGAGGCTCCAGTTAACGCGTTTGATGAACGGAAGGTGCCGGAGGAGGCCTTCGAATCCTGGTTTAAAGCCTTCCTACACTGGGTGGATCGCGTGACAGCCTGACGCCCTCGGAGAGCTGGGTGAGGTCAAGAACTTGGCTTCGTCCAGTGTGACTCTCCACTGGACGCGCATACAGAAGGCCTGCGGTCAGCTTTTCTCTTGCGATGCAGGCTTCGCTGACCTGCGGTATAGGAGTGCCAAGATTTGGTGGACAGGGTAAGCCTTAGTAAGCTTCCTCCTGAGCATTCCCCCATAGCTCAATGGCAGAGCACTCGACTGTTAATCGAGTGGTTGCTGGTTCGAATCCAGCTGGGGGAGCAAAAGGCCCAGGCCGTATAGCCTGGGTCTTTCTTTATTTGCGGGGGCGGGAACTATCGTCCTTTTCCTCCGGAGCATCGCCGCTCTCCGCATCGTCCGGGGAGGCATCCTCCGAATCTGATTCCACGCCGGAGTCAGACACGTATTCGGTCCAGTAGTCCTCCATCGCACGGGCGTCGTTGGCGATCTCCGCCTCTGCTTCAGCCCGGGCCTCAGCGTCGGCGACAGCCTTCTCGAACGCCTCCCGTTCGATCTGCTCACTGGCCTTCTCCTCGGCCCGGTGGACCATGAAGTCCTCCGAGGCGTTATCGGTGTACCACTTGTGGAAGGACTCGTCCTCCACATCAACTGCCTCGGCAGCACCCTGGCCGGCCGGCACCTGGGTGGCGCCGAAAATGAAGTGGCCATCGTGCTCGTCCAGGCCCCGGCGCACGCCCCGGTGGATCGCCTCCACGGCGAAACGACGACGAAGCATCACCGGGTCATTGTGCAGGTCCTTCGTCCAGGTCACCATCACACCGATGAGGATGACCGCGAACGGTAGCGCACAGGAAACCATGATCGCCTGAAGCGCGGAGAGCGCATCGTCGCCACCGGCGAGAAGCAGGAACAGGGCGACTGAACCCAGGGCGGTGCCCCAGATGATCGGCACAGGCAGGGAGGGGACCGGGCGACCGCTCTGGGACATCGAACCCATGACGTTCGTTGCGGAGTCCGCGGCCGTGTTGAAGAAGATGATGATCGCGATCAGCGCGATGATGTTGACCAGACCGGAGAACGGCAGCTTGTCGATGAGATCGAACATGACGTTCTCGCCCGAGCCCTTGATCTCGATCGGGTCGCCGTTGAGGCTGTGCCAGATGGTGGTGCCGCCAAAGACGACGAACCAAACGAGGGACAGCCCCGACGGCACGAGCAGCACCACGGTGACGAATTGGCGCAGCGTGCGGCCCTTGGAGATCTTCGCGATGAACATGCCCACGAACGGGGACCAGGAGATCCACCAGGCCCAGAAGAGCATGGTGTAGGCGGTGACGAACTCCTTCTCCTCCGGGCCCTGGGAGGGGTTGGCGGACATCATGTTGATGAAGTTTTGGATCAGCTGCAGCACGGGCGGTGGCAGCAGATCGAAGATGAATAGCGTTGGGCCGGTGAGGAGCACGAACAGGCCTAGGGTGATGACCAGACCCATGCTCGTATTCGACAGGATGCGGATGCCGCGCTTGACCCCCGAGGTCGCGGAGAAAATGAAGACCACGGTGAGGATGGAGATGATCGCCATCATCACACCGTCGCCCCTCCAGGGGCTTGCCGGTGATGATCGAGGTGCCCGTGCGGATCTGCAGGGCGCCGATGCCCAGGGAGGTCGCGGTGCCGAAGAGGGTGACCAGGACGGCGAAGATATCGATGATCTTTCCCGCGACCCGGTTATTCGGGTCGGTGATCAGCGGCTCGAAGAGCGAGGAGATCAGTGGCAGGCGGCCACGGCGGAAGGCTGCGTAGGCCAGGGAGCCACCCACCAGCGCATAGACCACCCACGGCATGATTGCCTGGTGGAGGATTGCGGCGGTCAGTCCCGGGAACACAGCGTCATGGCTGCCCCCTTCTACACCCGCGAACGGTGGCGGGTTGAGGAAGTGGGTCAGTGGCTCCATCGGGCCATAGAAGATCAGACCGATGCCCAGGCCCGCGGTGAAGAGCATGGAGATCCAGGCGAAGGTGGAGAACTCGGGCTCGGAATCATCCTGGCCGAGCCGAATCTTGCCTGTCAGCCCGAGCCCCACGAGCAGCAGGAAGACAAGTGTGGAGACCATGATCGCGGTGAACATCCAGCCGAAGTGGACGACGACCCACTCGCGCATGGCCCCGCCGGTTTCGGCGAGGCTTTCGGGTGCGATGATCGCCCACGCCAGCACGGCGATGGCGGCAGTGAGCGCTACGGCGAAGACCGGCTTGTTGGTCTTGGACTCCGCGTCGGTGTTTTCGACGTCGATGCCTGGGATCAGCGCCGGGTGGATGGAGCGCTCGCCGCTGGAGGCCTGCGCCAGGGCGGTGCGGGATCACCTGGTCATCGCGGCTTGGGTTTCGCGGCGCCGGGCGCGTTCCTGGTGGGCACGTTCGGCCGCCCGCTGCGCGCCGGCAGCGGCTTCTTCCTTACGCCGTTGTGCGGCTGCCTGTTCGGGTGGCAGGCCGCGGGGGTTGTCTGACACGGTGGGGTCCTTCCTCACACTTGCTCGCCGAAACGTTAAGTGATTTCGGCATAAAGGAATTCAGTGTAGTGAAAGGACGCACACAGTACCCTAAAACGCCGGTCAGCACCCGGTGTCAGACGGCCGTGGGAGGCGCTGAGGCCAGTACTGCGCTGCCGGGCCGGGGTTACCGTGGCTGAGCTTAGCTATGCGCCCCGGCCAGGCGAGGCGCACTGCTGTCCACATTCGGTGGGAGGGTGGATTCCTCTTGGACGCCGTTGCCGGTCGCCCGGGTCGTGACGGAGCCAGTCGCACCCTGCGCGGTGCGGTAGGTGACCTGGACGGCGTCATCCCCAAGGCGCTGAATTCCGGTGACGGCGGTGATCAGCCGCGGTTGTGGGGAGTTCACCGGGTTGCCGTTGTGATAGAGCAGCACTGCTTCCTTTGGCCCGTCGTGCTCGCCGGCGATGTGGATCCAGGACAGCGTCTTGCAGGGGTTATAGCGGTTGGCCTTCAGCGTGTAGTGGAAGCTGCCGCCGCCAGCCATGGGGATGGTGGTGTTGTTCAGTGGTGGGGCGCTGCGGTTGCGGCAGTTGTAGTCCGGCGCGCTCGCCGCCGGCGTGCCCGGGGTGGTGGCCGCTCCGTTGCTGCGGTCGGGTTGTGGCGCAACGTTGTGGGGCGACGTCGCCGGCTCCGGCGTGCCCTCGTCCGCTTGGTCGGTATCGCTGGCCAGGGTGGGCTTGGGGGTGGCGTGGCTCGTCGAGGTGGTGGGGGACGCGCTGCTGCTCGTCGTGGGTGGAGCGCTCGAGGTGGTCTCGGGACTCTTGCCGGTGGGTTCTTCTGATCCTGAGCCGCACGCGGTCGCGGTGGCGAGCAGGGGGAGGGTGCACGCCAGGAAAAGTAGCTGGCGTGACCGAGATCGGGCATGCGCTGGGTGGGCCACGGTCGCCTCCTTTTTTGGGCCTGCCGGTTGGGGTGCTGATCACACAGTGCCAGTGACACGGTGCCGATCACACGGGGGACCGCGGACCCGCGGTGAGCTGTTGTGAAAGCCAGTCTAACGGTCAGGGGTGCGACGCGTTTGTTGAGGGGCTCGGGTGCATGGTGTTGTCTGCGGCGTGCGCTAACTTTAGGGGCATGACGAAGCCACAGAATCACCACTCTGATGACCCCGGCGCCGAGGGCGGGGACGCCTCGGGCCCGCAGCCACCGCAGTACCGCCGTCCCGGGGACACTCCAGCCGACGATGGTGCAAGCCAGCCGGGCGCCAATCCCTGGGCCCAGCCGGGCGCTGGGCCGTCCGCGCAGCAAGGCTCCGGCCAGTGGGGGCAGCAGGAGCCGGGCCAGTGGGGGCAGGCTGGCGCGGGTTATGGCGCAGGCGCAGCCCAGCAGTGGGGGCAACAGAATCCTTATGGCGGCCAGGCACAGAGTGGCCAGTGGCAGGGCCAGGATTACGGTGGCCAGGGCTATAACAATCAGGGTTATGGTGGGCCGAACTACGGCAATCAGGGCTACCCGGAGCAGGGTTATGCGGGCCCGGGTGGCCAGTGGCAAGGTCAGGGCTATGCCCCGCAGGGTTACCCGGAGCAGCCGGAGGAGAAGTCCAGCGGGCGCAATATCCTGATCATCGTGCTGGTGGTTCTGGCGCTGCTGGCCGCCGCGGGCTTCGCCGCATTCTGGTTCACCGGCAAGCCTGGCGGGGGAAAGAGCTCCGAGCAGACCACCGTGAGCTCGGCCGAGGGCACGGATGCCCGCGGCTCCGAGCAGGAAAACGCCGACGCCGGGAGGGACGATCGCGACGAGGACGCCAACCGCGAGGACGACGAGGCCGATTCCCGTCCGAAGAACCCGCGCCTTCCAGGGTATGCGACCCCGGTGAACGATTCGGCGCGGGGCTCCAACCCGGGCGGCGACCTGAACAGCGTCTGGAAGTCAGGACCGACCAGCGATAGCTTCGCCCTCGCGGTGCGCGATGCCTACGTGGACGCCTACCTGGACGGCGACGAGGAGGAGTTCAACCACGTGGTCGAGGCATATAGCGACGTCACGGGCACCAGCTACACCATGACCTGCCGCGATAACGGCCAGTACGTGCACTGCACCGGCGGGAACGACGCCAATGTCTACATCGCTTAACCGGCGCGCGGTGGTCGCGGGAACCCTCCTGGCCACCGGCCTGGGGTTGGCGTCCTGCACCATTCCCACCGACCATCGGGAAGAGGAGGAGCCGACCGTGGCACAGACGGGCCCTCGCGAGTCCGTGGGACCCAAGCCCACCCGCGGGGCAGAACCGGACCCGGACGGGGAGCGGCGCGGACCGCAGCCGACGGGGGAGGAGACCGCGGAAGGCGCACCCATCGACCAGGCGAAGCTTGAGGCAATCGTTCAGGAGGTCTCGGCACGGTTCGGAGCTCAGGTTGGCGTGAGCCTTGGCAGCGGTGCCGGGGCCGTGCAAGCCGGTGCGCTGCGGGGCGAGTCCGAGCCCGCGTGGTCGACGATCAAGGTGCCACTAGCTATCGCCGCGCTGCGCTCCGGGGGAGGGGATCACTCCGCCGCCACCCGAGCTATTCAGTCCTCGGATAACGCCGCGGCGGAGCAGCTGTGGGCCTCGCTCGGCGGTGAGGCTGCTGCGGCCGAAAAGGTCGCGGCGGTGATCCGCGAGTACAGCGGGCAGGAGGTGTCGGTGCAGCCGACCGTCACCCGCCCGGGGTTCAGCGCCTACGGGCAGACCCGGTGGTCGCTGGGGCAGCAGGCCGCGTTCGCCGCGGGCCTGGCGGAGGGTGCGGGGCAGGACCCGGCCGCCGGTGAGGTCTACCGGCTGATGGGGCAGATCATGCCGGGGCACGCCTATGGCATCGGCCAGCTGGCGGGGTCCGCGTTCAAGGGCGGTTGGGGGCCGGACGAGTCCGGTGGCTACCTGGTCCGGCAGTTCGGCGTGGTGCCGGCCCGCGCGCTTTCCGGTGGCGGGGCCGGGCACGGCGAGGCTGGCGCAGCGGGCGCAGTGGTGCCGATCGCGATCGCCGTGCGCGCTGCGGATGGCTCCTACGAGACGGGCCAGCAGGTGCTCAACGCGGTCGCACAGAAGCTCAGCGCTGGGGTTTAACCGCTGGGGCTTAATCGCCGAGGTTGAGCCGCCGGGCCGCGCCTCCTGGGAGTTGCCGGGCCCAAGCAACGCCCAGCCCTCCGAATGCCCGGGCAGGCCTAGTCGGCCATCGCCTCCCACAGCTGGGCGTTGAACTCCGGCCAGCGGTCCTTGGACCACTCGCCGAAAGGCTCGTCGGTGAGCACCACCGCGGCCAGCCCCTGCTCCGGGGCGAACCACAGGAAGGTGCCGGACTGCCCGAAGTGCCCGGCCACGGTGGCGGGCATGTTCTTCCCCAGCCAGTGGGGGTGCTTCTCCCCGTGAATCTCAAAACCCAGGCCCCATGGGCACGGGGTCTGGCGGCCGTAGCCAGGCACCACACCCACCAGGTCAGGGAATTGCACGGTCAGTGCCTCGGCCACGGTCTGCTCCGCGAGCAGCTTCGGGCGCAGGAACTCCTGGGCCAGGGTGGTCACAGCGGACGCTGAGGCGCTGAAGCCGTGGCCGGCGGAACCCTCGACGGTGATCTCGATGCCCAACGGCTCGCAGATGCCAAGCTTCACGTACTCCGCGAAGGACATCTCGGTGGCCTGCTCGATGAAGCTGGCCAGCACCTCGTAGCCCGCCGAGGAGTAGATCCGCCGGGTCTGCGCCGGGCGCATCTGCCGGTGCTTCCGGAACTCGATGCCGGAGGCATGCGACAGCAGCTCGCGGACCGTCGGCGGCTCCTCGAAGGAGGGCACCAGCTCGGCCGGGACCTTCTCGTCCAGCTCGAAGGCTCCCTCCTCGACGGCCATCAGGGTGGCATAGGCGGTGACGAGCTTCGAGACGCTGGCCAGCTGAAAGACGTGCTCCATGTCGCCGTGTGTGACGACGTCAACCTCGCCTTCCGCACCGTCGGCGCCGTCCCCACCGCCGAGCGTGATGGCCGCTGCCGCCACGTTCTTCACCGGCCAGTCCGCGACCTGATTCAGGGCATCCGTGATTGCGGAATCAGTCATGCTTCCTCGCAGTGTTCCTTTCTCGGTGCTTACCTAGCCGCCGACTAGTTGCCCGCCTGCCGGGCCTCGATGAGCTCCGTGAATTCCCCCACGGTCATGCTGGCCTGCAGGTCAACCTCGTCGATGCGCACCCCGAACTTATCCTCGGCCTGGGTGATGATGTCGATCCGGGACAGCGAATCGATCGCCAGATCCTCCTCGATCCGGGCATCTGGGGTGATCTCCTCCAGGGGCAGACCAGAGGCGGCCTCGATGATGCGGGCCAGCCCGGCAGCCACCCCGGCCTCCTCCTCGGCGGGAGCTTCCGCTGCCTTAGCCTTCGCAGCAGACCCCGAAGCCTTCGCAGCGGGTTCCTCGCCCGCCGCGCCGACCGAGCCGCCGAGGGCCGCGGCGAGCTTGGCCTTGGCGTCCTCGGAGAGGCCGGATTGCGGGGTGGCAGAAGAATTCTCGGGCATTGCTTACCTTCCTGAACGTCCTGAACGTCCTGAACTTTAAGCCTTCGTCGGGTCGCCGACGTTCAGGTCCTCGGCGGCCGTGATGGCAATCTGCCGATCAATCTTTCCCTCACGGGCCAGGCTGAGCAAAGTAGCAACCACGATGGACTCGGCGTCGATGTTGAAGTACCGGCGGGCGGCGGCGCGGGTATCGGAGAATCCGAAGCCGTCGGCACCCAGGTTGATGAAATCACCCGGCACCCAGCGGCGCACCTGCTCGTGTAGCGCGGTGGCGAAGTCGCTGACCGCGATGAACGGGCCCTCGTAGCCCTCCAGTATCTGCTGGATGTACGGCGTGCGCGGCTCCTCGCCCGGGTTGCGCAGCTCCTCCAGCCCGGCCTCCTGGCCGTCGCGGGCCAGCTCGTTCCAGCTGGTCACGGAGAAGATATTGGTGTTGACCCCGTACTCGGCGAGCATCTGCTTGGCACGGATGGCCTGGGCCATGCCCACACCGGAGGCGAGGATGTTCGCCGTGTGCTCCAGCTCCTCGGCCTCGCCCGCATCCCCAGTGATGCCCTCGTCGGTGCCGACCAGCTTCTCGGCTGGGCTCCACAGATAGATGCCCTTGAGCAGGCCCTCGACGTCCAGGTCCTCAGGCTGTGCAGGCTGGTGCATCGGCTCGTTGTAGACGGTGAGGTAGTAGATGACGTCCTCGCCCTGGCCGTCGCCGTCCGGGCCGGAGCCTTCACCGTACATGCGCTGCACACCGTCGCGCAGGATGTGGGCGATCTCGTAGGCGAACGCCGGGTCGTAGGTCACGACGGCCGGGTTGGTCGTCGCCAGGACAGGGGAGTGGCCGTCCATGTGCTGCAGCCCCTCGCCGGTCAGAGTGGTGCGCCCGGCGGTCGCGCCAATCAGGAAACCACGGCTCATCTGGTCGGCGGCCGCCCAGATGGAATCCCCGGTGCGCTGGAAGCCGAACATCGAGTAGAAGATGTACAGCGGGATCATGGCCTTGCCGTGGGTGGCGTAGCTGCTGCCCGCGGCGATGAAGCTGCCCACCGAACCGGCCTCGGTGATGCCCTCGTGGAGGATCTGGCCGTCCTTGGCTTCCCGGTAGCTCAGCATGAGGTCGTGGTCGACCGGGGTGTAGTTCTGCCCGTGGGTGTTGTAGATCTTCAGCGTCGGGAACCAGGAGTCCAGCCCGAAGGTGCGGGCCTCGTCCGGGATGATCGGCACCATGCGCTCGGCCATCGTCTCGTCGCGCATGAAGTCGCGCACGATGCGCACCAGGGCCATAGTGGTGGCGACC
This sequence comes from Corynebacterium sp., assembly GCF_030152825.1. Taxonomy (GTDB): domain Bacteria; phylum Actinomycetota; class Actinomycetes; order Mycobacteriales; family Mycobacteriaceae; genus Corynebacterium. Next base: position 4,521 of record NZ_JASLIP010000037.1, on the reverse strand, counting down.
TTCTGCTTGCCGGATCCCTTCAGGGCGCTGCGCATGGTCTCCACCTCGGGCACGGCGAGCGGCTCGAAGCGCTGGCGACGCTCCGGCAGGAAGCCGCCGAGCTCCTTGCGGCGGTTGAGCATGTACTCGATCTCCGGGGCGTCCGGGCCGGGGTGGTAGTACGGCGGCAGCTCCGGGTCCTTCTCCAGCGCCTCGTCGCTGATGGGGATGTCCTGCTTGGTGCGGAACTGCTTCAGGTCCTCGAGGCTGAGCCTCTTCATCTGGTGGGTGGCGTTGCGGCCCTCGAAGTTGTGGCCCAGGCCGTAGCCCTTGATCGTGTGCGCGAGGATGACGGTCGGCTGGTCCTTCGTCTCCATCGCGCGGGCGTAGGCGGCGTAAATCTTGCGGTAGTCGTGGCCGCCGCGGGGCAGCGCCCAGATCTCCTCGTCGCTCATGTCCTCGACGAGCTTCTTGGTGCGGGGGTCGCGGTTGAAGAAGTGCTCGCGGACGTAGGCGCCGTCGTTGGCCTTGAATGTCTGGTAGTCGCCGTCCGTCGTCTTGTTCATGACGTCGACGAGGGCGCCGTCCTTGTCCTTTTCGAGCAGTTCGTCCCACTCGCGGCCCCAGATGACCTTGATGACGTTCCAGCCGGCACCGCGGAAGTAGGACTCCAGCTCCTGGATGATCTTGCCGTTGCCCGTCACCGGCCCGTCGAGCTGCTGGAGGTTGCAGTTGATGACGAACGTGAGGTTGTCGAGCTCCTCGCGGGCGGCGACCCGGATCGCGCCCAGCGACTCGGGCTCGCCCATCTCGCCGTCGCCCAGGAACGCCCACACGTGCTGGTTGCTGGTGTCCTTGATGCCGCGGTTGGACAGGTAGCGGTTGAACCGCGCTTGATAGATCGAGTTGATGGCGGCCAGCCCCATGGAGACGGTCGGGAACTCCCAGAACTCCGGCATCAGCCGCGGGTGCGGGTACGACGAGAGCCCCTGCCCCGGACCGTGCTGGACCTCCTGGCGGAACCGGCCGAGCTGCTCGGCGGTCAGCCGCTTCATCAGGTAGGCGCGGGCGTAGATGCCGGGGGCGGCGTGGCCCTGGATGTACAGCTGGTCGCCGCCGCCGGGGTGGTCCTTGCCGCGGAAGAAGTGGTTGTAGCCGACCTCGTAGAGGCTCGCGGCCGAGGCGTACGTCGCGATGTGGCCGCCCACCTCGAGGCCCTTGCGGTTGGCGGAGGAGACCATCACCGCGGCGTTCCATCGGATCAGCCGGCGGACCTCGCGCTCCATCTCCTCGTCGCCGGGGAACCACGGCTCGCGCTCCGGGGGGATGGTGTTGATGTAGTCGGTGCTGCGCAGGGCGGGGACGCCGACCTGCTTCTCGCGGGCGCGCTCCAACAGGCGCAGCATCACGTAGCGGGCCCGCTCGCGGCCCCGCTCGTCGACCATCGAGTCGAACGAGTCGACCCATTCCTGGGTCTCCTCAGGGTCGATGTCGGGGAGCTGGGTCGGCAGTCCCTCATGGATCACGGGGCGGGAGGAGCTGGTATCCGGACTCACCTGGCCATCGTCGCACGCGTGACCAGCACGGGAAACACGCTGTCGGGTGGATGGGCAGCCCGCCGGGCGTCACCCTCGCGCCGGGTTGCACAGTCGGGCCAACTCAGGTGGACTACTGCCACGAACGGCTGGCAGCCGTGGACGCGTCATACCCGGACCGGAGAGCGAGGAGACCGTTGAGTTCCACCGCGGGAGGCGAAACCTCCCAGCAGGCCCCAGGAAGCTCAGGGGCGGGTGCTGCGGCGGCCAAGCTGGGCTTCACCGTGGGCACCGTCGTCCAGGAGCTCGGCTGGGACAACGACACCGACGACGACCTCCGGGTCGCCATCGAGGACGCGATCGACGCCGACATGGTCGACGGCGACTACGGCAACGTCGTTGACGCAGTGCTGCTGTGGTGGCGCGACGACGACGGCGACCTGGTCGACGGCCTGGTCGACGCGCTCACCGACCTGGTCGGCGGCGGTTCCATCTGGCTGCTGACCCCCAAGGTAGGCAGGTCCGGCTCCGTCGACCCGTCCGACATCGCCGAGGCGGCCCCGATCGCGGGGCTGTCGCAGACCACCACGGCCGCTGTCAGCAGGGACTGGTCGGCCACCCGGCTGGTCGCCCCCAAGACCCGTCAGTGATCCTGACCCCATGGTGAGCCCGTGGTGAAGCTCTCGCTGGACCCCTTGGTGTCGAGCGCCGCCAAGACCGGTACGGCGGCCCAGGTGCTGCTCAAGTCCGGTGTCGTGCGGCCGCTCCTACCCTCGCAGGTGATCACGCTCGGCCGGGTGCTGGCCAAGTGGGGGACCGGCCCCGCGGGCGGCTTCCATGCGATGGCCGTGCTCGACCCCGACCGCGACGGCGTGGTCGACGAGCGCGGCACGATCTCCTTCGGCGAGATGCACCTGCGGGGCAACGCCCTCGCCCGGGCGCTGGCCGAGCGCGGCGTCGGCGAGGGCGACGCCGTTGCGGTGATGTGCCGCAACCACCGCGGGTTCGTCGACGCGACGCTGGGGGTCGCCAAGCTGGGTGCCGACCTGCTCTGCCTCAACACCGCTTTCGCGGGCCCCCAGCTCGTCGATCTGCTCGAGCGGGAGCGGCCGCGTGCGGTCATCCACGACGAGGAGTTCGCCGGACTGCTCGCCGGCGCCGACGTGCCGCTGCGCGTGCTCGGGTGGACCGACTCCGATCCAGACACCGAGGGCAGGGTCGACGGCGCCGAGACGCTGGAGGCACTGGTCTCGCGCTATCCCGACGCCGACCTCACGCCGCCGGGGCGCCACGCGCGCATCGTGATCCTGACCTCGGGCACCACCGGCGCCCCCAAGGGTGCTCCCCGCAACGAGGCCGGCATCGGCGCGGCCGTCTCGCTGCTGTCGCGCATCCCCCTCCGCTACGGCATGCGCACCCACATCGCCGCACCCCTGTTCCACACCTGGGGGTTCGCCCACTTCATGCTCTCGGCGTTGATGGGCGAGACCATGGTGCTGCGACGGAAGTTCGACCCGGAGGAGTGCCTGCGGGTGACCCAAGGCGAACGCTGCGAGGCGATGGTCGTGATCCCGGTGATGCTGCAGCGCGCCCTCGGCCTGCCGCAGGAGGTCAAGGACTCCTACGACCTGACCAGGGTCGAGGTCGTCGCGGCTTCCGGATCCGCCCTGCCGGGCGACCTGGCCCTGAGCTGGATGGACCAGTTCGGCGACAACCTCTACAACCTTTACGGCTCCACCGAGGTCGCCTACGCATCGGTAGCCACCCCTGAGGATCTCCGCGAGGCGCCCGGCTCGGCCGGCCGCCCGCCGTACGCCACGGTGGTGAAGATCCTCGACGACGACGGAAGCCCGGTGCCCGACGGTGAACCTGGCCGCATCTTCGTCGGCAACAAGATGCTCTTCGAGGGCTACACCGGCGGTGGCCACAGGGAGGTCCGCGGCGGGCTGATGGCGTCCGGCGACGTGGGCCGGTTCGGCACCGACGGCCGGCTCTACGTCGAGGGGCGCGACGACGAGATGATCGTCTCTGGCGGGGAGAACGTCTTCCCGGCAGAGGTCGAGGACTGCCTGGCGCGCCACGTGCGGGTCGTCGAGGCCGCAGCCGTCGGGGTGGACGACGAGGACTATGGTCAACGCCTGCGAGCGTTCGTGGTCGTCTCCGAAGACGTCGCCGAGGACGAGCTGCGCGAGTGGGTCAAGCACAACCTCGCCCGCTACAAGGTGCCACGCGATTTCGTGTTCCTCGACGAGCTGCCCCGCAACGCGACGGGCAAGATCCTCAAGCGCGAGCTGGCCGACAGGAGTCCGGGAGAATGAGCGGCATCGAGATCGGCGGGCCGGCGCCCGACTTCACCCTGCGCGACCAGTTCGGCCAGGACGTCACGCTCTCGTCGTACCGTGGCTCGAAGGCAGTGCTGCTCGTCTTCTACCCCTATGCCTTCTCCAACGTCTGCACCGGCGAGATGACTCAGATCCGCGCCAGGCTCGACGAGTTCATGACTTTCGACTCCGAGATCTTGGCGATCTCGTGCGACCCGACGCACTCCCTGCGCGCCTTTGCCGAATCCGACGGGCTCAACTTCCCGCTGCTGTCCGACTTCTGGCCGCATGGTGAGGTGACGCGCCAGTACGACGTGTTCGACGACGCCAAAGGTCGCCCTCGGCGCTCGTCGTACATCGTCGACAAGCGGGGGATGATCCGCTGGTCGGTCCACAACCCGACCTCGGTCGGACGCGACCTCGACGAGCACCTCCGGCAGCTTCATCCGGTCGCCGACGAGGTGGCCTGAACGGCGTCTGACGCCACCCGGAGAGCCCACCCCTGGGGGTGGGCTAGACCGGTTTCGAGAAATTTCAAGGATTGGGTGTCCGGATGCAGACAGGCTTGAACCGGCCGGGTAGTGTTCCTCCCGTCGAACCGCTGGTGACCCGAGACGCCAGCGGTTCGACTCATTTCCGCGTGGTTGTTCGCGAGGTCTCCCAGCCTCGCCGAGGGCGGTGCAAGC
>NZ_JASLIP010000027.1 GCF_030152825.1 Corynebacterium sp. | reverse complement strand
GTCCAGGGTGGTCGCACCGACGAGGCGCAGCTCACCGCGGGCGAGCAGCGGCTTAATCATGTTGCCGGCATCCATCGCGGAGTCGCCGCCGGCACCGGCGCCGACGATGGTGTGCAGCTCGTCGATGAAGGTGACGATCTCGCCGTCGGCTTCCTTGATCTCGTCGAGGACGGACTTCAGGCGCTCCTCGAACTCGCCGCGGTACTTCGCGCCCGCGAGCATCGCGCCCAGGTCCAGGGAGACCAGCTTCTTACCCTTCAGGGACTCGGGGACGTCGCCCGCGACGATGCGGCGGGCCAGTCCCTCGACGATCGCGGTCTTACCCACGCCCGGTTCGCCGATGAGCACGGGGTTATTTTTAGTGCGCCTCGATAGCACTTGGACCACACGGCGGATCTCCTGGTCGCGGCCGATGACCGGGTCGATCTTCCCGGCGCGGGCAGCGGAGGTGAGGTCGGTGGAGTACTTCTCCAGGGCCTGGAACTGGCCTTCCGGCTCTTCGGTGGTGACCTTGCGGTTGCCTCGCACGCTTTCGAAAGCACCACGCAGGGCATCAAAAGTGCCACCCAGGTTGTGCAGAATCGTCGCGGCGTCCGAGTTGCCCTTGGCGATACCGGTGAGCAGCACCTCTGTGGAGACGTAGGTGTCACCGAGTTCCCCAGCGAGTTCCTGGGCGGCCGTCATGGCGTTCAGGGCGTCGCGGTTGAACTGCGGATTGGCCATGCCAGAGCCCTGTGCGGTGGGGTAACCCTCCACGAGTGACTTCGCCTGGGTCCGCACGGCGTCGGCGTTGACACCAGCTGCGGTGAGGATCGGCTGGGTAATGGAATCCTGCTGCTCGAGCAGGGCCACCAGCAGGTGGCCGGGGCGGATGTCCGGGTTCCCGCGGTTCGACGCGTCCTGAAGGGCGGTCTGCATTGCTTCGCGGGTCATGGTGGTTGGGGTAAAGGAGCTCATGATCTTGTGACCTTTCTGTGGTGAGGTTTGTTGCTACCTATCCTAATTGAGTTCACTAGACTCAACCACGCTAGCCTTGAGTCTATTCCACTCAACTTAAAAATTCTTTTCCTTTCGCTACAGCCCACTTTTTACCCTCCCCACCCCGTCCGCGCCGCGCACCCCGCGATGATGGTTACGGACTCAAGAAAATGGGACAATGAGCCCGAAAAAGCTCGCCGCACCCCGCGGCAGCTGCCCTAGGAAGGGAGCCCACGCAATGTCACACCACGCAGCACCCAGCGACCGCGACTCCATTGACCTACTCTCCCCCATCCTCAATCACCTCACTCCCCTGAGCGCACGCGTCCGGGCCATTCTCGACGCCCAGGGGCCCGCGCCCGGGCCCACCGCCCAGCCGTTGCGCACCGGGGAGTCCCCGGACGCCACCCCGACCACGTGGTCGGACCTGAAAGCAGATCAGCCCCTCCTGGTGCGTAGCCTCCGAGCGTTGCTCACCAGCCTCGGGCTTGCCCAGACCCCTGGGAATTACAGCGGCGAATACCCCCAAAAGGAAGTCGATTTCCTGCTGGCCCTCGGCCACGACCTACGCAAGCACGGGCTGGAGGCCGAGCACTACGGTGCGCTCGCCCACGCGCTCGGCCAGGCGGGGGCCGACGTCCTGCCCCTCGATGAGCAAGAACAGGCCACCCTGGAGGATGCCGCGGACCTAACCTGCCACCTGCTCGCCCTCGGCGCCCAGCGCAGCACCGCGACCGCGACGCGCACCGCCGAAGTCCTCGACGTCGCGGAAGCCTACCCCGGCGACGAGACCACCGGACGACCCGCGATCGGGGTCATTCGCATCCAAGAAAACGCGCCACAACCCTGGTGGACCGGGCAGTACCTGGACGTCCGCACCCCCTACGGCGACACGCAGTGGCAATACCTGCACCCCGGCACGCCCGCGAACCCGGACGGGCTGATCGAGTTCCACGTGCGTGGGGATAGCGAGGCTCGGCGCGCGATCCTCACGGAGGCCCAGGCCGGGGACCAGTGGGTGCTCGGGGCGAGCTATGGCTTCCTCAGCGTGGATGCCGAGGACGAGCGCCCGGTGTGCATGATTGCGCAGAACACGGGGCTGGCTCCGCTGCGGGCCCTGCTGTTGGAACTGGCGCAGCAACCCGAGCCACCGGAGACCGCGCTGTACGTCGGGGCCGATAGCGTCGCTGAACTCTACGAGCTACCCAGCCTGCTGGGTTTTGCTCGCGCCTGGGTTTGGCTGCGGGTGGTGCCCGTGGCGGCCGAGGCGGCCGGGATCGAGGGGCTGACGGGGACGTCGGCGGAGCTCGACGGGCTGCTGCGGGTCGGCCATGCCGTGAACGCCGCCATCCGGGACGGCGCGTGGCAGGACGCCCGGGTGCTCGTCGCCGGGGAAGAAGCGCACGTCAGCGCAAGCGTGGATGCACTACTGGCAGCGGGCGCGGACCCCAGTCAGCTCAGCGTGGATAAGGCTTAGCTAGTCCTCTGGCTCGATGTGGATCGTCTCGGTGATCTCGCGGTCGAGGTTGTGGCCGCCGAGGATCGGCAGCCCCTTGCGGACGTGATCCACGGAATTCGGGTCGATATCCACCGTCAGCACCTGGGCGGCATACCCGGTCTCCGCGAGCTTGGCCCCCTGCGGGCTCACCACCACGGAGTGCCCGATGCCAGTGGGTCCCTCTGGCTTGCCATAATCCTCGGGGCTGCCGGGGCGAGCCATTCCCGCGGCCACGAGGTAGGAGCTGGAGTCCAGGGCGCGGGCGGAGGTCAGCGCGCGCCACTGATCGAGCTTGCCTGGGCCATCGGCCCAGCTGGTGGGCACGACGATAACCTTCGCACCAGACTGCGCCAGGCCGATGAAGTGGCCAGGGAAGCGGATGTCGTAGCAGGTGGCCAGACCGATCTTCACGCCGTTGAGTTCGAAGGTCACGCGACGATTGCCGGGGCGCACGGTGGCGGATTCCTGGTGGCCGAAGGCGTCGAAGCAGTGGATCTTGTCGTAGCCCGCGAAGATTCCCGGCCCGGCGACCAGCAGGGTGTTGGTCACGCGGCGGAACTCCTGGATGCCACCGCTATCACCCGGGCGCTCGGTGGACAGCTCGCCATTGGGCAGCCGGAAAACCGAGTCCGCCGGGGTAAACATGCCCACGACGGCGACGATCCCGTGTTCCTCAGCGGTGGCCTTAATGGCCCGGCCGAAGGGACCATCGAGGGGTTGGGCAACCGTGTCGAGGCGCCCGGCATCGAAGGGGAACATCGCAGCCTCGGGGAAAACCACGAGGTCAGCACCGTTCTGCGCGGAGCCCGCGATGTACTTCCGGATAAGGGCGAGGTTCGCCTCGACATCCGGCTGGGCGCTCATCTGGATCACGGAGATACGCATGCCCCCAGGGTAACGAGAAACCACACCCCGCGCTGGAGCTCGTAGGGATTAGGCCCGGACGCCGTCGCGGCCGCTGTGGATATCCCCGGCATGGCTATCCACAGAAACCACCGCTCGCACCATGCTCTCTTCCGCTAGCCCGCCGGCGATGTTTTCCTAAACGCACCGGCCGCAGGCGGCGAGTAGACCCGCCACCAGGCCACCGAACACGAGGGGAAACAATGCCAGAGACCACCACGCTCACACCGGGGATCGAGCACATCCTCAGCCGCATCGGAGACACCGTATCCAGCACGGCGAACCAGACCGCCGAGGATGTCGAGCAGGCTCTCGCCGAACGCGCCCGGGTGGGGTTCACCAACCACGCAGAACTCACGGACCAGGTGGAGACCAGCCTGCGCGGGCTCTCCGCCCCCGACTCCGGTGGCCAGTCCGGCGAGTCGCACGAAGTAGAAGGACACGGGACAGAGCTGGATTACGGCGACGTCCTGAAGCTCGACCCCATCGCCCTGGAGCACGTCCTCATGTCCAGCGAGAAGCTCCACGCGCAGACCTCCGAGCAGGCCGAAAGGCTCAGCCCGGGGTTGTCGCCGGGTCCCGGCCCCCGCATGAGCGCGGCCGCGGAGCACGCCAACGCCGCCATCCCCACCGCCCTGCGTTCCCAGCTGGATCAGTGGCAGCGGATGTGTGCCGATATCTCGTCATTTAAGGACGCCAACACCGCGGCCGACTCGGTAGCTGCACGGTGCCTGACTCCCACCGGTGGAGGTGAGTCGCGATGAGCGGGATGACGGTTTTCGCGGTGGAGCACGCCGCCACCGGCGAGATCCTTGAGCAGGCACGCACCTGGTCGGATGCCGGCAATCACATCTCCGAACTCGCCGCGCAGTCTCGGGGCCTGGGGATGACAACCCCGGAGGTGTGGCAGGGCGCGGCGGCGGACGCGGCGCACCACCGGCTTAGCACCGCGCTCACGCAGGCGGACTCCACAGGCTGGGCAGCCGGCCTGTGCGGCACCTCGACCAACGGCTACGCCCGGACACTGCAGGTCGCCCAAAACATCCTCAAAGCCCTGCGCTGGGTTGAGCCCATGATCCGCATCGACAGTGCAGGCGTGGCATACACGGAGATGCCCGCACTACTACCCCTGACCGGCGTGCTCACCGGTATCGCGCAATCCGCGCTCACGCTGGTGCGGGCTGTCGACTCGGCGACCGGTGCCGCCGTCGACGCGCTGGCCTCCCACGCCCGCCCGGCCCCCGTGGTCGGCTGGGGCGGCGCCGAACCCGGCGGGGCGGCCGTGATACCCGCCCAGACCATCGACCTGCCCTACGGCACCGCGGCCGTGGTCGGCGACGTGGCCAACGCAGATCGAGTCATCACCCTCGTCGGCGGGGTGGGTTCCCGCGGGGAGGCCGCCAAAGCCAAGCAGGTGCGCTTTGCCCAGCAGCTCGCCGGGGAAAAGGTCGCGGTGGTGTCCTGGAATGGCTACCACGCACCCAGCAACCTGATCAGCGGCGCCAGCGGAGAGCTCGCCACAACGGGCGGGGCCCGGCTGCGGGCCTTCCAGGACAGCCTGCGACGGATCAACCCCGACGCCACGCTGCATGTCAGTGGCTATAGCTACGGCTCCGTCGTCGTCGGACAGGGCGCGGCCGACGGCCACCTCGACGCCGACCGCGTCACCTTCCTCGGCAGCCCCGGGGTCCCCGTCAACCACGCCAGCGAGCTGCAGCTCAACCCCGGCGCGCGGGTCGAGGCCTACACCGAACCCGGCGACCTCATCGAAAACATCAGCTCTGCCGCCACCGTCGGGAAACTGGCGTACGACCCCGCCGCCGTTTTTCCGAAGAACCAGGGCATCCACGGAGCCGACCCCACCTCCCCGCTTTTCGGGGCCGATGACCTCCTGAACCCGGGCGGCAACGACGAGCGTGCTGGCATTTCTCAGCTCCTGGAGTACGGGATCGACCGGGTTGACGACGCACGGCTCGCCGCTGGCGGAGAGACGGGCTCCCACAGCGGGTATTACAACGATCCAGCGGTGGTGGCAGCCCTACGCGAATAGGCTTCTCACCAGGGGATACCCCCTGTTCGCTTTTATTCGCGTCGGTGCTTTCTTCGCTGTAGCCTACGAAAGATGAAGACTAACGCTCAGCCGTCCACCCCGGAGGTCTTGGTCACCGACGACCCGCGCACCGTACGGCTTGGCACCCTTGTCAGTTTGATCATTGGCAGCGCTGTGGGCGCCGGCATCTTCGCCATGCCGCAGAACATCGCGCTGGTGGCCTCCCCGGGCGCGGCGATGATCGGCTGGATCATCACCGGCCTCGGCATGCTGTGTGTGGCCTATGTCTTCCAGGCCCTCGCGCAGCGCAAACCACACCTCGACTCTGGCGTGTACAGCTACGTGCGCGCCGGGCTGGGCGACTTCATTGGTTTCGCCTCAGCGTGGGGCTATTGGCTGGGCACGATCATCGCCCAGGTGGGTTACGCCACCCTGTTCTTCAGCTCGCTGGGCTTCTTCTTCCCGATCTTCGGCGGCGATCACCCCTTCGTTCAGTCCCTCGCGGTCTCCGCGCTGACCTGGACGATCTTCCTGGTGCTCTCGCGCGGAGTGCGCCAGGCGGCGATCATGAACGTGGTCGCCACGGTCGCGAAGATCCTGCCGATCATCGCCTTCCTCGTGCTGGTGGCCTTTGTGGGCTTCAAGCCTGAGGTCCTCACCGCGGACTTCTGGGGCCAGGCCGCCACCTTCGGTGAGGACGGCAACCAGGTCAGCACCCTGACCGACCAGGTCAAGGGCATGATGCTCTTCACCGTTTGGGCGTTCATCGGCGTGGAGGGTGCGTCCACCTATTCCAAGCGGGCGCGCCATCGCAAGGACGTCTCCCTCGCCACCCTGCTGGGCTTCCTCGTTGTCTTCCTGCTGCTAGTGCTCGTCAGCTTCCTGTCCTTCGGTGTGGCCAGCCGCGAGGAGCTCGCCGCGATGGGCGATAACTCGATGGCAGAGGTCCTGGAGCTCGTCGTCGGACCGTGGGGCGCGGGCCTGATCTCCATCGGCCTGTGCATCAGCGTGCTGGGAGCCTACGTCTCCTGGCAGATGCTGTGCGCCGAGCCGATCATGCTGATGGCCCAGGATGGCCTGCTCCCGAAGTTCGTCGGGAAGACGAACCCGAAGGGTGCCCCGGTCACCGCCCAGCTGTTCTCCGCGGTGATCATCCAGGTGTTCATCGTGATCTTCTACCTCAACGAGTCCACCTACTCCACGATGGTGCAGCTGGCGACCTCCCTGTACCTGCTGCCTTACGTCTTCAGCTCGCTGTACCTGCTGTTCCTGGCCACCCGTGGCGCGGGCATCGCCCACCCGGATGCCGGTCGCCTGTTCAACCTCTCCGGCCCGGAGATCCCGAAGTCCACCAACCGGGTTCACCTGGTGCTGGGCGGGGTGGCGTTCATTTACTCGCTGTGGCTGCTCTACGCCGCCGACCTGCGTTTCGTGCTGCTGGGCACGCTGCTGGTGATGCCGGGCATGATCATCTACATCTTCACTCGCATCTCCGCGAACGAGCGGATCTTCAACGCCTTCGAATGGCTCATCGCTGCCATTGTGACAGTTTCTTCTATCGCGGGGCTCTGGCTCATCCTGACTGGAGAGATCGCGCTCTAAAACGCCGACAGCAACGCTGCACCGACGCCCCGCTCCCCGCCCACCCCGAACCCGCACGCCTGGTTGACCCCAGCGCGCGGGCGTAGAAAGGAGCGCCGATGCATCTCATCCGGCTCATCAAGGGGCACATCGCCCCCTACCGCTGGCACGTGGTGACTGTCATCATTCTCCAGCTCGCCGCCACCCTGGCGGTGCTCTACCTGCCCACCCTGAACGCGCGGATCATCGACCGTGGCGTAGCCACCGGAGATATCGGCTACATCTGGTCCACGGGTGGCATCATGCTGGCCGTCGCTTTCGTTCAGCTCCTCGCCTCGGTGGTGGCCGTGTGGTTCGGCGCCCACGCCGCGATGGGTTTGGGCAGGGACATCCGCCGGGATATTTTCCGCACCGTGGATTCCTTCAGTGCTCAAGACATGGCGCAATTCGGCACCGCCACCTTGGTCACGCGCGGTACAAACGACGTTCAGCAGATCCAAATGGTCACTCTCATGGCGCTGAATTTCATGGTTATGATGCCGATCATGTCCATCGGCGGAATCATCATGGCCATCCGGGAGCATGCCGGGTTGTCCTGGCTGGTCTGGATCTCGGTACCGATCCTGCTTGTTATCGTCGGGTTACTCATCGCCCAGCTATTGCCGATGTTCACCGTCATGCAGGAAAAAATTGACCGCATTAACGGGGTGCTTCGGGAACAGATCACCGGTATTCGGGTCGTCCGCGCCTTTGTCCGGGAAAACCACGAGGCCAACCGCTTCGACGCGGCCAACCGCGATCTCACCGATACGTCCATTCGCATCGGCCGGGTCTTTGTCTTGATGTTCCCGGTCATCACCGTCATTCTCCACCTCGCGACCGCGGCCGTCCTGTGGTTCGGCGGGAAGCGGGTGGACGCCGGGGCAATGGAGGTTGGTTCGCTCACCGCGTTTATGCAGTACCTCCTGCAGATCCTCATGGCCGTGATGATGGGGGCCTTCATGGCGATGATGCTGCCCCGCGCCATCATCTGCGCCGAGCGCATCAACGAGGTGCTCCGCCACGAGCCTTCCCTGCGCGCACCGGTTAACCCAGTAGTCCCGGAGGCCAACACCGGCGAGGTCGAGTTTCAGAATGTCAGCTTCACCTACCCCGGCGCGGAGGAGCCGGTGCTCGACGGCATCAGTTTCACCGCCAAGCCGGGCCAAACCACTGCCATTATCGGGTCCACAGGATCCGGGAAGACCACCCTGCTGAGCCTCATCCCCCGCCTCTACGAGGCCACCCGTGGCCAGGTCCTTCTCGACGGGGTGCCTGTCCAGCAGCTCGCCGAGCAGACCCTCGCCGATCGGGTGGGTTTCGTCCCGCAGAAGCCGTTCCTGTTCTCCGGCACCGTCGCCACAAACCTGCGCTTCGGTAAGCACAACGCCACCGACGAGGAGCTATGGGATGCGCTGCGCATCGCCCAGGCCGAGGATTTCGTGAGCGTGCGTACGACTGGCGAAGGCGAACAGCAGGCCAGCGGGTTGGCGTCCTCAATCGCCCAAGGGGGAACGGACGTCTCCGGTGGGCAGCGGCAGCGCCTTTGCATCGCCCGAGCGCTGGTCGGACAGCCGAGCCTGTACCTTTTCGACGATTCCTTCTCCGCGCTGGACGTCGCCACCGACGCGCGGCTGCGTGAAGCGCTAGCCCCTCGGACGAAGGACGCCACCGTCATCGTCGTTGCCCAGAGGATTGCGACGATCACCGACGCTGACCAGATTCTCGTCCTCGAAGCTGGTCGCATCGTCGCCCGCGGGACGCACCAGGAGCTGCTGGAGAGCTCAACAACATACCGGGAGATCGCCGAGTCTCAGCTGAACGCGGAGGAGAAGGCATGAGCCGCAAGAACAACTCGACATCCCCGTCGCAGGCCGAGGTCAGCGAGCAGGAGATCCTAGAGTTCGAGGACAGTATCGACCGAGATGATTTCGGCAGCGCGCCACGCAAGGCGAAGGCTTTCTGGCCCTCCGCGGTGCGGATGCTGGGGCTGCTGTCGAGCCGTAAGCTATCCCTGGCTGTGGTGTTCCTGTTCGTGGTCGCCTCCGTCATTCTGACGGTCTACGCCCCGAGGGTGCTGGGGCGGGCGATGGACATCATCTTCTCGGGCGCGGTCTCCGGCCGCATGCCGGAGGAGCTGAGCCGGGAGCAGGTCATCGCCGGTGCGCAGGCCGCGGGTAGTACGGAACTGGCGGACATGCTCTCCGGGATGGAGTTCACCCCCGGCGAGGGCATAAAATTCGGTGCGCTGGGCCGACTGCTGATCATCGTTCTGCTGATGTACTTCGGTGCCGCACTCTTCATGTGGCTGCAGGGGCTGATCATGAACGCCCTGACCATGCGGGTGGTCTATCAGCTGCGCAGGGATGTCGAGCGCAAGATCAACCGCCTGCCGCTGAACTACTTCGACACCCGACAGCGCGGCGATATCCTCTCCCGAACAACGAACGACGTGGATAATATTCAGCAGGCTTTGCAGCAGGCGGTCGCGCAGCTGATCGAGTCCCTCCTGCTTGTCATTGGGGTCACCGTGATGATGTTTGCGGTCTCCTGGCAGCTGGCATTGATTGCGCTGGTCGCGCTGCCAATCTCGGCGATTGTTCTTGGCATCATCGGCACCAAGTCCCAGGCCCTGTTCGCCTCGCAATGGCGGGCGACTGGCCGGGTCAATGGGCAGATTGAGGAATTCTTCACGGGCCACGACCTCGTGCGCACCTTTGGCCGCTCTGAGGACATGCAGGCCGAGTTCCACGCCCGCAACGAGGAGCTCTACGAAGCGGCTGCGAAGGCGCAGTTCTACTCCTCGATGATGATGCCGATCATGAACTGGCTGACGTATTTGAGCTACGTGGGCATCGCGGTGGCAGGTGGCCTTCGGGTGGCGTCTGGGCAGATGAGCTTGGGGGCGGTGACCGCCTTTATTCAGTACTCCCGCGAATTCAACCAGCCGCTCACACAGATGGCGGGCATGATGAACCAGGTGCAATCCGGGGTTGCCTCCGCAGAGCGCGTTTTCGAACTGCTCGACGCCGAGGAGGAGGTCGAGGACCGTTCTTCCCCGGCGGAAGTCGCGCCAGCTGAGCCAACCGTTGCCGTGCCTGGAGTGAAGGCTGACACCCGCACGAAGGAGACCAACGCCACCCCGCCACGCACCACCGGTGCCGTGGAGTTCCGTGGTGTCGACTTCTCATACTCCCCCGAGGCGCCGTTGATCCAGGATATGAATCTCGCCGTGCGTCCCGGTCAGACGGTGGCGATCGTCGGGCCCACGGGCGCTGGTAAGACCACCCTGGTCAACCTCATCATGCGGTTCTACGAGATCGACGCCGGCGCGATCACGCTCGATGGGGTGGATATCCGCGACCTTGGCCGCGCCGAGCTGCGGTCCAGGGTGGGCATGGTGCTCCAGGACGCGGTGATCTTCGAGGGCACGATCATGGAGAACATTCGTTACGGCCGGTTGGACGCCACCGATGAGGAGGTCATCGCTGCCGCAAAGGCGAGCTACGTGGACCGTTTCGTCCGTGCCCTGCCGGAAGGCTACGAGACGATGATCAGCCAGGATTCCGGGGCGATTTCCGTGGGCGAGCGCCAGCTGATCACTATCGCTCGGGCTTTCCTCTCTGCTCCGGAGCTGCTCATTCTCGACGAGGCGACCTCATCGGTGGATACCCGCACCGAGCTGCTTATTCAGCAGGCGATGACGGCATTGCAGTCGGAACGGACAAGCTTCGTCATCGCGCACCGGCTCTCCACGATCCGGGATGCGGACGTCATCGTTGTCATGAAGGAGGGTGCCATCGCCGAGCAGGGTACCCATGCGGAGCTATTGGCAGCTGGGGGCGTGTACGCGGAGCTCTACAAGAGCCAGTTCGCCGCGGCAGGCTAGACTCGGCGCGAAAATGTGGGCCAGCGGCTGCCTAGCGCTTGCGTCGCTGCTCCCACAGCACCACCGCGGTGGAGCGCGGCACGTGCACGATCTCGCCGCGGCTGCGGCCCCGCGATTCGCCACGGGCTTTGGCTAGCTGCTGGCGCAGCACCGCATTTTCCTGCTGTGCTTCCTGCAACCGCTCCTCCAGCTCGATGATGCGCTGGATTCCCGCCAGGTTCACGCCCTCCTCGTGGGAGAGCCGCTGGATCTCTAGCAGCTGGGCGATGTCTTCCCGGGAGTAGCGCCGCCCGCCGCCGCGGGTGCGCTGTGGGGTGACCAACCCCATGCGGTCGTAGGTGCGCAGGGTTTGGGCGTGCATGCCGGTGATCTCGGCGGCCACGGAGATCACGAAGACCTCCTGTTCCTCCCTGCCGTGGGCTCCGGCCGCACAGGGCTCCGCCCCGGCAGGTTCGGTCGGCCATTGCTTCTTCTTTGCCTCGGACATTGGCTTTCACCTCCACTTCTTCGCGCTTAGTCCCGACCGGCCCAGTTGGCGCGAGGGTCAAAACCAGAGCGCTTCTCCTCCTCGGCGTAGCTGCGAAGAGCGCTCATCGCGCCTTCGTCGAGGTTGCTCGGAATCTCAACTTTCACGGTGACCAGGAGGTCGCCGCTGTTGCCGTTGCGTTTGTGGACGCCGCGTCCCCGCACCCGGAGGGTCGTGCCGTCCGCGGTGCCCTGGGGGATGCGCACGCGCACCTTCGAGTCCAGGGTCGGGACGGTAACCGCGCCACCGAGGACGAGTTCGGTGTAACTGACCGGGACGGTGAGCTGCAGGTCGTCGCCGCTGCGGGTAAAGACCTTGTCAGGTTTGACGTGGACGGTGACGAAGAGGTCGCCGGAAGGCTTGCCGCGTTCACCCGCGGCGCCCTGCCCTGCCAGGCGGACCTTCTGCCCGTCAACCACGCCGGCTGGGACGCGGACGGTGATGGTGCGGGGGCGGTGCTGCTGGCCTGTTCCGGAGCAGTCCGGACACGGGTCCTCGATGCGGGTGCCGGTGCCGGAGCAGTCCGGGCAAGGGCGGGAGAAACCGAAGGCGCCCCGGTCCTCGGAGACGAGCCCGTTGCCGCTACAGGTCCCGCAGGTGCGCGGGCTGGTGCCGGGCTTCGCGCCGGAGCCGTGGCAGTTGGTGCAGGGGGCTGCGCTGGTGAGCCGGATGGGTACGGTCACGCCCTTGGTGGCTTCCCGAAATTCGAGGGTGATCTCGGTTTCTACGTCCGCACCCCGGCTGCGTTTGCGCTGGCGCCGCTCGCCACCGCCACCGAAGCCGCTAAACCCGCCGCCTCCACTGCTTGCACCACCGAAGACGTCGCCGAAGATGTCCGAGATATTGAATTCCTCGCCCATCCCCGTGCCACCGCTAAAGCCGCCGAATCGGCTGCCTCCGCCGCCGAAGCCGCTGAAGCCCCCTGGGGCACCACTAAAGCCGCCACCCATGCCGCCGGAAGCGACCATGGACTTCAGCTCGTCGTACTCCTTGCGCTTCTCCTTATCGCCCACGACGGAGTAGGCCTCGGAGGCTGCCTTAAAGCGGTTTTCGGCCACAGTATCCCCGGGGTGTTTATCCGGGTGGTTGTCCCGCGCGATCTTGCGGTAGGCCTTCTTAATCTCCTCAGCGCTGGCGCTTTCACTCACGCCGAGGTCTTTGTAATAATCCTTGTCTATCCATTCACGGTTCATTGTCTTCTACCTTCGTTCTAAGCTGCTGTTTTCTAAATTTTTGCGGTTGTGCGCGGTGCCGTTCGGCGCTGCTCAGGGGACGCCCAGGAACTCAACCTTGAGTCTACCGCGCTGAACTTTGCGCTTCCATTCTGCCTCAACGATTCTGCGGGCAAAGTATTCCTTCTTCTGGGGTTTTCTGCCCGAACAGTTAGGCTGGAGGATATGACCTCTCGGAAGCCCAATTGGTTTGAACGGCTCTTCGGCCAGCCCGCCGCCAGCGGTACGGATAGCCCCCCGGTTCAGCAACCCGACGCTGCATCTTTTCCGGACGCCACGATCCCCAACGGCGAGACGGGAGACTCCCCCGCGGCCTCGCAGGATAACGCCCCGCAAGCCCCCTCCGAGCTTCCGGTCTCCCAGATGCGCGATGCCGATTTTTACGCCGCGATGCGCGCACGCCTGGCGCCGGTGAAAAAGGAGCTAGGAGTGGCGCCGAAGGGCGCGTTCCAATTCGATAAGGACTCCCCCGTCCGCCCCTACGCCGATGACCTCATCGTGCGCCTCTGCCTGGACCGCCCCGGCGGGATCCGAGCACTCACGGAGCGCGACCTCGAGGACCGCGGTCTGGTGGAGCACCTCTACCGGATGGGCTACCGCAACCTGTGGCAGGACCTCATCGAGTCCGACCTGCGCTTCCGGGAGGTGCGCTCGGATTCGGGCGTGCTGCCCCACGACGGCGATCAAGACCCGGAGATGGTGTGGTCCATCGAGTCCAGCTCCTACTACGCCGGCTCTGCCCCGCTGTTCCTGGAAGAGCTTTTCGCCCGCCATCGCCCCGATGTCGACCTGAGCTCGGGCATCATTTTCGCCAGCCCGCACCGCCACCTGACCCTGGCGCGCGAGGTCACGAATGGCAATGACCTGATGGGCTCGATTGGTCTGATGGCCACGATGGCGGCGGAGCAGTACAGCTCGAAGCCGGGCCAGATCAGCCCGCGACTGCACCTGCTGCACATGGGTGAGGTCACCACATTCACGGACGTGGTGTGGGGTGACAAGGATCGCCAGGTGGAGATTCAGGTCAAGCCCACCCCGTACCTGATGGGCCGCATCAGCGACGGCCTGGACGGCGACGGTGGATTCGGTCTCGGTGGACCAGGTGGCCCGAGTGACCCAGGCCCAGGCGGCCCCGGCCTCTAGCGCCGGGCCCCAGGCCGGCCGGTGGTGCCCAGAAAACTAAACGCCCCGCGCACAGCCCCGCCTCCGCCCCCAGGCAAAACCGGAACACGAAGGGCCCCACCCAATGGTGGGGGCCCTTTCATTCGCGCCAGGTGCTCTAAGAAGACCGACCTAGAACAGGCCCGTGGCATTCTCCGCGTAGGAGACGAGCAGGTTCTTGGTGTGCTGGTAGTGAGACAGCATCATCAGGTGGTTCTCGCGACCAATACCGGACTCCTTATAGCCGCCGAATGCGGCGTGAGCTGGGTAGTTGTGGTACTGGTTCACCCACACACGGCCCGCCTGAATGTCACGGCCGGCACGGTAGGCGATGTTGCCGTTACGGGTCCATACGCCGGCACCCAAGCCGTAGTTGGTGTCGTTAGCGACGCGGATGGCCTCGTCGTAATCCTTGAAGGTCACCACGGACAGCACCGGGCCGAAGATCTCCTCCTGGAAGATCCGCATGTCATTGGTGCCCTTGAAAATCGTCGGCTCTACGTAGTAGCCGTCCTCCAGCCCCTCGATCTTGTTGACGTTACCGCCGGTGAGGGTCTCGGCCCCCTCCTTCGGCCCGATCTCCAGGTAGGAGCAGATCTTGTCCATCTGCTCGCGGGAGGCCTGGGCGCCCATCTGGGTTTCGGTGTCCAGCGGGTTGCCCTTCTTGATAGCGTTCACGCGCTTCACGCCGAGCTCCAGGAACTCGTCAGCGATGGATTCGTGGACCAGCGCGCGGGACGGGCAGGTGCAGACTTCTCCCTGGTTCAGGGCAAACATCGCGAAGCCCTCGAGGGCCTTGTCGAAGAACTCGTCCTTCTTGTCCATGATATCCGGGAAGAACAGGGATGGGGATTTGCCGCCCAGTTCCAGGGTGACGGGGATAATCCGCTCGGCTGCGACCTTGTTGATGATGCGGCCAACCTCGGTGGAACCAGTGAACGCGATCTTGGAGATGCGCTTGGAACCGGACAGAGCGGCACCTGCCTCCGAACCGAGTCCATTGACGATATTCAGGACGCCATCAGGCAGCAGGTCTGCGATCTTTTCGACCAAGTACAGCAGGGAGGCCGGGGTCTGCTCTGCAGGCTTCAGGACGATGGCGTTACCGGCAGCCAACGCTGGTGCGATCTTCCAGGCAGCCATGAGGATCGGGAAGTTCCAGGGGATGATCTGACCCACGACGCCCAGTGGCTCGTTGAAGTGGTAGGCGACGGTGTCGTGGTCGATCTGGGAGAGCCTGCCCTCCTGGGCACGTAGGGCGCCGGCGAAGTAGCGGAAGTGGTCGACGGCCAGGGGAATGTCCGCAGCGAGGGTTTCGCGGACTGCCTTACCGTTATCCCAGGTATCCGCGATGGCGATTTCCTCGAGGTTCTCCTCGATGCGGTCGGCGATGCGGTGCAGGATCAGGGCACGCTCGGCTGGGGAGGTCTTGCCCCAGGCTGGCGCCGCCTTGTGTGCTGCGTCGAGCGCGAGCTCGATATCTGCAGCCTTGCCGCGGGCCACCTGACAAAACACCTCACCGGTAACGGGGGTGACGTTGTCCATGTACTCACCATCGGCTGGCGGGGTCCACTCGCCGCCAATGAAGTTGTCGTAGCGCGCACGGAAGTTGACGATCGCACCGTCGGTCCCTGGGTTCGCATAAATAGTCATGTACTGCCCTTTCTGGTTGAGCTTAGGTGAGCTTGTGACGCATACTACATTTGGACAGCAAACTATGTCACTGTTTTCCTTAACCGATTAACCCCCCGCAGCCATTCCGCCCCTCCTAGCTCACCGTTCCCTCCCTTAAGCCCTCAATCCAGCACCGGCACATTGTCGCTCGAGAGGTGTTTCATAAGAGCCTTTGCGCCGCTTCGGCGCTGGCCGAAGTAGATCCGGGCCATAGACAGCATAAAACCCGGCACCCTGATAGGTGCCGGGTTTTATGCTGCGGTTATTACTGGGGATCCGCGATGACAACCATCGCGTGGCGGAGCACTCGCTCCCCCATGCGGTAGCCCTTGCGGAGCACTGTACCGACAGCCTTCTCGTCGCCAGAGGACATGTCCTGCACAGCCTCGTGAAGCTCCGGATCGAAGGCGTCGCCCTCGGCGCCGACGACCTCCACCTTGGCCCCGCGCAGAACAGTGTTCAGCTTGTCGGACATCGCCTTGAGCGGCCCGGTCAGGTCGCCGTGCTCAGCTGCCAGATCCAGGTCGTCCAAGATCGGCAGAAGGTCCGTGGCCAGGCCGGCCTTGGCCGCCTCCACCGCCGCCTCCCGGTCGCGCTCAGCGCGGCGACGGTAGTTGGCGTACTCGGCGGTGACTCTCTTCAGATCCTCGGTGCGCTCAGCCAGCTCGGCCTCGGCCGGGTTGGCGGCGGCCTCCGGATCCAGCGAAGGGTCGACCGTGTCGTCGCCGTCGGCCAGGTCGGCCGCAGCGTCGTCGGCTGCTGCTTCTGCGGCGTCGCGCTGGGCGTCCTCCTGGGCCTTCACGGCCGCTTCGGGGGATTCGCCCGGCGCCTCGCCGGCATTGTTGACGGCCGCATCCGCCTCTGGGTCAGTGACCGCCGGATCACCTGGGTTATCCGGCATCTCGCCGGAGGTGTGTGCGTTCGTCATTACTTCTTCTCATCCTCGCTGTCATCTTCGTCGACAACCTCAGCGTCGACGACGTTCGGATCCTCGGAGCCTGCGTCCTCAGCGCCGCCTGCCTCGCCGGCCTGGGCTGCCTCGGACTCGTAGATGGCCTTACCCATCTCCTGGGACTCCGCGGAGAGCTTCTCCATGGCGTCCTTGATGGCCTCGATGTCCTCACCCTTCAGGGCCTCGTCGACAGCCTTGGCTGCCTCCTCGACCTTGTTCTGGATGTCCTCAGAGACCTTGTCCTTGTTGTCCTCGACGAACTTGCGGGTCTGGTAGACGGTGGACTCTGCGGAGTTGCGGACCTCCTGCTCCTCGCGGCGCTTCTTGTCCTCCTCAGCGTGAGCCTCGGCGTCCTTGATCATCTGGTCGATCTCGTCCTGGGAGAGGCCGGAGCCGTCCTGGATCTTGATCGTGTTCTCCTTGCCGGTGCCCTTATCCTTCGCGGTGACGTGCACGATGCCGTTGGCGTCGATGTCGAAGGTCACCTCAATCTGCGGGACACCACGCGGTGCCGGAGCGATGCCACCGAGCTCGAAGGAGCCGAGCAGCTTGTTGTGCTGCGCCATCTCGCGCTCGCCCTGGAAGACCTGGATCTGCACGGAAGGCTGGTTGTCCTCAGCCGTGGTGAAGGTCTCGGAACGCTTCGTCGGGATGGTGGTGTTGCGCTCGATGAGCTTGGTCATCACGCCGCCCTTGGTCTCGATGCCGAGGGACAGCGGCGTGACGTCCAGCAGCAGGACGTCCTTGACCTCGCCCTTGAGCACGCCGGCCTGGATGGCGGCACCCACGGCCACCACCTCGTCGGGGTTCACACCCTTGTGGGGCTCCTTGCCGGTGAGGTCGTTGACCAGGTCGTGCACGGCGGGCATGCGGGTCGAGCCGCCGACCAGGATCACGTGGTCGAGGTCGTCCTTGTTCAGGCCCGCGTCCTTGATGGCCTGCTCGAACGGGCCGCGGCAGCGCTCGATGAGGTCGGCCGTGAGCTCCTGGAAGCGGGCCCGGCTGAGCGACTCGTCGAGGTGCAGGGGACCCTCGCTGGTGGCGGTGATGAACGGCAGGTTGATCTGGGTCTGCTGGACCTGCGACAGCTCGATCTTGGCCTTCTCGGCGGCCTCCTTGAGGCGCTGGAGGGCCATGTTGTCGCTGGACAGGTCGACGCCGTGGGCGGCCTTGAACTGGCCGACCAGCCAGTCGATCAC
>NZ_JASLIP010000017.1 GCF_030152825.1 Corynebacterium sp. | reverse complement strand
ATCAATCCGCAGGATGATTTCTTCCTCAACCGCCAGATCTGGGATCTGGACGATCCGAACGGTGAGCCGAAGCGGCCCCTGCTGCTGCACTATCACCCGCTGACGATCTACCGCTATCAGATCCTGAAGCAGGCGGACGTGGTGCTGGCGCTGTTCCTGCAGGGGAAGCGATTCTCCCAGGAGGTCAAGCGGGCGAACTATGACTACTACGACCTGCTGACCACGGGGGATTCCACCCTCTCGGCGGTGGTGCAGTCCATCATGGCCGCAGAGCTCGGCTATGCGGATAAGGCCCTGGAGTTCTTCCACCGCGGGCTGTTCGTGGACCTGGCGGATATGCATGGCAACACGAGCGACGGCGTGCACATCGCCTCCTGCGGTGGAGTGTGGACTGCGCTGACCTATGGCTTTGGTGGCCTGCGCGATCACGAGGGTGAGTTCACCATTGATCCCCGCCTGCCGGAAAGCTGGGAGCACCTCAGCTACAACGTCACGATCCGGGATGTCCCGGTTCGCGTGACGGTTCGCCCGGGTGAGGTGGAGTTGGTCTCCGTGCAGGGTAAGGACGCCGGTGTGGTCACGGTGCTCGGTCAGTCGGTTCGGGTCACCGGTGAGCCGCAGGTTGTTGTGGGCGAGACGGTCCTCGCCGCGGGCTAGGTCCGGACCTGCCCTTTTCTGCTCCCCGCCCCGGTGTCCGTCGTTGCCGCCGGGGCGGGGAGTTTTGTGGCTAGTGCGACTGGTGTGACTCGGGGCTATTTACGCAACGAAGTTGTTGCGCAATAGCTACACTTCCTGTGATTTTGCCCCAAATAGGGTGTAAAACCCCATGGTGGACCATGGCAGTTAGTGACCAAGGTCTCCAAGCTCGTAGAGTTATTACGACACTGGAGGTGCCATGACTGTAAAGAATGACGAAAACCGGGACGCCCTTGTCCACGGAAAAATAACGACGAAGTCCCTGCGTGAAAAGCCGGGCATCCCAACCTGGGTTATGAAGCTGACGATGGCCGTCACCGGCATCATCTTCGGCCTGTTTGTTCTGGTCCACATGCTAGGAAACCTGAAGGTTTACACCGGCGCTGAGGGGCTCAACACTTACGCGGACTTCCTTCGCGAGGTCGGTTCGCCGATCCTGCCTGAGAGCGGCCTGCTGTGGATCTTCCGTATCGTGCTGCTCGTTGCAATCGTGCTGCACGTGTGGTTTGCGTTCGCGCTGATCGGCCGCAGCCACCAGTCCCGCGGCCGCTTCCGCCGCAAGGGCATGGTCAGCAACTGGAATACCTTCTCCGCACGCACCATGCCGGTCACCGGCATCGTGCTGCTGCTGTTCATCATTTTCCACATCCTGGACCTGACCCTGGGTGTCCAGCCGGCTGCGTCCAGCGAGTTCACCGAGGCTGTGGACGGCAACCACGCCGCCTACCAGAACCTCGTGGCTTCCTTCGAGCGCCCGGCAGTGGCGATCATCTACATCGTTGCGATGTTCATCCTGTTCGCCCACCTGTCTCACGGCATCTGGACCGCATCCTCGGACCTGGGTATCACCGGCCACCGCTGGCGTCAGGTGATCCTGTGGATCTCCTACCTGGTCCCGGCCCTGATCCTCATCGGCAATATCTCTATCCCACTGGCTGTGCTGTTCGGGGGCATTGAGCAAGTGCCATTCGTCCCAGGCGTTTAAGCTCGCGAGTCTGTTAAGGAGTAAACGGCTATGAGCGATGTTATTAATCACCCGCACAACCAAACTGCGGATTTCAACTACGACGAGGCAGTCGCAGCTTTCACCGCGCCTGAGTCCTCCGTCGACGGTGTGACCGTCGGCAAGGTTCTGAAGGACAACGCCCCGCACGAGGTCGGCCAGGATCAGCAGTGGACCTACGCCAAGGACCACTTCGGCCTGGTGTCCCCACTGAACCGCAACAAGTTCCGCGTCCTGATCGTCGGTACCGGCCTGGCCGGTGGCGCTGCCGCCGCAGCCCTCGGCGAGCTGGGCTACGACGTGAAGGTCTTCACCTACCACGATTCCCCACGTCGCGCGCACTCCATTGCTGCGCAGGGTGGTGTGAACTCCTCCCGCGGTAAGAAGCTGGATAACGACTCGACCTACCTCCACACCAAGGACACGGTCAAGGGCGGCGACTACCGCTGCCGCGAGAACGACTGCTGGCGCCTGGCCATGGAGTCCCCGAAGGTCATCGACCACATGAACGCCATCGGCGCACCGTTCTCCCGCGAGTACGGCGGCACCCTGGCAACCCGTTCCTTCGGTGGCGTGCAGGTCTCCCGCACCTACTACACCCGTGGTCAAACGGGTCAGCAGCTGCAGCTGGCGACGACCTCCGCGCTGTACCGCCAGATCGGCGCCGGCAACGTGGAGATCTTCACCCACGCAGACATGCAGGACGTCATCGTCGAGGATGGCGTCTGTAAGGGTGTTGTGATGCGCAACCTGATCACCGGTGAGCTGACCGCTCACACCGGCCACGCAACCGTGCTGGCCACCGGTGGTTACGGCAACGTGTACCACATGTCCACCCTGGCGAAGAACTCCAACGTCTCCGCCATCATGCGCGCCTACGACCAGGGTGCCTACATGGCGTCCCCGTCCTTCGTGCAGTTCCACCCGACCGGCCTGCCGGTCAACTCGGACTGGCAGTCGAAGACCATTCTGATGTCCGAGTCCCTGCGTAACGACGGCCGCATCTGGACCCCGAAGAAGAAGGACGACGACCGCGACCCGAACGACATTCCGGACGACGAGCGCGACTACTTCCTGGAGCGTCGTTACCCGGCATTCGGCAACCTGGTCCCGCGTGACATCGCGTCCCGCGCGAACGCCCAGCAGATCAACGCTGGCTACGGCGTTGGCCCGAAGAAGAACTCCGTCTACCTGGACCTGGGTGACGCCATCAAGCGCCTCGGCAAGGACACCATCCGCGAACGCTACGGCAACCTGATTCAGATGTACGAGGAGGCCATCGGTGAGTCCGCGTACGAGACCCCGATGCGCATCGCCCCGACCTGCCACTACACCATGGGTGGCCTGTGGACCGACTTCCACGAGATGACCTCCATCCCTGGCCTGTTCTGCGCCGGTGAGGCATCCTGGATGTACCACGGTGCAAACCGACTGGGTGCTAACTCCCTGCTCTCCTCCTCCGTCGAGGGCTGGTTCACCCTGCCGTTCACGATCCCGAACTACCTGGCGCCGCTGCTGGGCGAGGAGGTCTCTGCTGAGGACTCCCCGGCCGCACAGGAGGCCCTGGAGCGCTCTCAGAAGCGCATCGAGCGGATCATGAACATCCGTGGCGAGGAGCCGCACGGCGCGGCGTACTACCACCGCCAGCTCGGCGAGATCCTGTACTTCTCCTGTGGCGTGTCCCGTAACGTCGAGGACATGAAGGACGGCATCGAGAAGATCCGCGCGCTGCGTAAGGAATTCTGGGCCAACGTCCACGTCCCGGGCGAAGCCAACGAGATGAACCAGGAGCTGGAGTACGCACTGCGCGTGGCCGACTACCTGGACCTCGGCGAGCTCATGTGCGTCGACGCGCTGGATCGCGACGAGTCCTGCGGTGCCCACTACCGCGATGACCACCTCTCCGAGGACGGCGAGGCCGAGCGTGACGATGACAATTGGTGCTTCGTCTCCGCTTGGGAGTCAAACGGCGATGAGAAGTTCATCCGCCACTCCGAGCCGCTGTACTTCGATCGAATCCCGCTGATGACAAGGAATTACAAGTAATGAAGCTGAATCTTGAAATTTGGCGTCAGGCGGGCCCGAACGCCGAAGGCCACTTCGAGTCCGTCAAGGTTGACGACGCCGCAGAGCAGATGTCCATCCTGGAGCTGCTGGACCACGTCAACGCCATGTACGTCGAGGGTGGCAAGGAGCCCTTTGCCTTTGCCTCTGACTGCCGCGAGGGTATCTGTGGTACCTGTGGCCTGATGGTGAACGACCGTCCGCACGGCCCAGACCAGAACAAGCCTGCCTGCCAGCAGCGCCTGGTCTCCTTCAACGATGGTGACACCATTAAGCTGGAGCCGCTGCGCTCCGCTGCCTACCCGGTCATCAAGGACATGGTCGTCGACCGTTCCGCACTGGACCGCGTCATGGAGAAGGGTGGCTTCGTCTCCGTCCAGGCCGGTACCGCACCGGACGCCGACGACTTGCTGGTCAACCACTCCGACGCGGAGAAGGCTCTGGACCACGCGGCCTGCATCGGCTGTGGTGCCTGTGTCGCGGCTTGCCCGAACGGCGCTGCCCACCTGTTCACTGGCGCGAAGCTGGTTCACCTCACCCTGTCCCCGATGGGTCGCGAGGAGCGCGGCAAGCGCGCCCGTGCCATGGTCGACGAGGTGGAGACCAACTTCGGTCACTGCTCCCTGTACGGCGAGTGCGCGGACGTCTGCCCGGCAGGCATCCCGCTGACCGCCGTTGCCGCGATCACGAAGGAGCGCGCGCGCGCAGCCTTCCGCGGTAAGGACGACTAGGTTAAGCTGTAGATACATACAGGTTTTCCGGAAAGTAGGAAAGAAATGGCTCTTGCTGAGAACCTCCACATGGAGCGTTACTACGAGGACGGTTTCGTCCCGTCGAGCTACGATGCGCCGCACTCTTCTCTGCACCGCTCCATCGTCTGGGTCGCAATGGGCTCTATCTTGAGCTCCCTGCTCTTCTTCGGCATCGCGATCTACGGCCTGGCTGGTGCAGCTGGTAGCGAGAACCCGACACCATTCATCATTGGCGGTGTGATCGGTGGTGTGCTCCTCCTCTTCGGTGGCTTCGCCATGGTACACATCGGCCGCGCGAACTACCGCGAGTACGTCAAGCGCAGTGGTCGCATCCACTAGAACTTGGCTAGCGAGCGCGTGATGAACGCGCAGGGCAAGCACCTCCAACGCAGCCCGCAACGCTAGTGCTTGAGGCCGCCCCGCTCCCGTCTTTTTAAGACGGCGACCGGGGCGGCTTTTTGCGTTCCGTTCTCCTGTCTTACTGCGCAGCGCCAAACCTGGCCAGTGCATCATCCCGGGGGAGATTGGGTGAGCTAAGGCAGCTCGTTCTCCGCACCGAGGGAGAAGCAATCGGAGTGGGGTTGTGGGGGCGTGCCGGCAGGGGCAAGCGGACAGCCCACGACCCAAAGCTGCGATACTGGTGGGGTGAGCCATCGCAGCATTGATACCCAGACAACAGCCGACGCCAGCCTGCCGGTGCCCGGCCCCTCCCCGGAGTCCGAGGCCCAACGGCGCCACGACCTGCGCAAGCACAAGGCCATCGCCACTGGCCTGCTGATCTTCGCGGCGATCGTCTTCGTCATCTGTCGCATCGTCGATCACGGGGGCAATGCGCCGGGTTGGGTGGGCTACGTGCAAGCCGCGGCTGAGGCCGGCATGGTGGGCGGCATCGCGGACTGGTTCGCCGTTACCGCGCTCTTCCGCCACCCCTTGGGCCTGCCGATCCCGCACACCGCGATCATCAAACGGAAGAAGGACCAGGTTGGTCACTCGCTCTCGGAGTTTGTCGGCGAGAATTTCCTCAACGCCCCCCTCATCTCCGAGAAGTTGCGCGCCGCCCACCTGCCCACCCGTGCCGCGAAGTGGGTCGTCGAATCCGAGGGGGACCAGGTCATCAGCCGGGAGATCGGCAAGCTGATCCGGCTGACCGTCAACGGGGTCAATGCCAAGGAGGTCGAGGCCGTCCTGCGCGTGATGGTCATCGACCGCCTCCGCGAGCCGCAGTGGGGCCCGCCGATGGGGCGCGGCCTGCAGCAGCTCATCGACGAAGGCCGCACCGAGCCGCTGGTGGACGCGGCCGTTATCTGGATGGATGATAAGGCCCGCGAGTCGGAAGATTTCATCGTCAACCTCATCGACGAGCGCACCCCGCGTTGGGCGCCCCGCTTCGTCCGCGAGCTCGTCGGTGACCGCGTCTACCGCGAGGTCGTGGATTTCACCGCCGCGGTGCGGGCCAACCCGAACCACGAGGCCCGACAGCAGTTCCGCAGCTTCATCGCAGGGCTGGCGCGCGATCTCCAGCACGACGAGGTGATGATCCAACGCATGGAGAACATCAAGGAAGACATCCTCAACTCCGGGCCCGTCACCGCGCTGCCGGCGACCGTCTGGGAAAGCACCCGACACGTGCTGGTGGAGCATGCCGAGGATCCAGAGTCCATGCTGCGCACCCGCATCGCGGTCTGGGTCACCGAATTCGCCGAGCGGGTGCTCGCGGAACCACAGCTGCGGGAGAACCTGGAGGGCCGCCTGGTGGGGGCGGCGTCCTACCTGGCGGAGAACTACGCAGGCGAGGTCACCAGCATCATCGGCGAGACCGTGGAGCGCTGGGACGCTGAGGAGGCCAGCGACCGCATCGAGCTGATGGTGGGCAAGGACCTGCAATTCATCCGCGTCAACGGCACCGTCGTGGGAGCGCTGGCGGGGCTGGTCATCTACTCGGTGGCGCAGCTGATCGGCGCGCTGTTCTAGCGGCGGGGCCGTGGCCTGCCGCTCCCGCGGCGTGTCCGGGGAGTGCATTAGGATGAGGCCATGATGAATCCCGCACTACTCATCGCCTTCCAGGTGGCCGCCTACCTGTATTTGTCCCTGTCCGTGATCGTTCTGATCCTGGGCGTTGCCGCCGCTGCCCAGGTGGCAATGACCCGCGATGACGCCTTCGATGTCATCAACCGTAAGAAACAGAACTGGCTGCTGCTCGGGGGAGGGGCGGCGCTGACCGGCCTGTTCGGCATCTTCGGCGGCGGCGCCTTCCCGCTGTGGATCATCGGTGCGGTGATCGTCGGTATCTACTGGCAGGACGTCCGCCCGGCGATCCGCGACGTCCTCGATAACGCCTCCGGGGCGTGGTAGCCGTGGCCTCCTCCCAGAATTCTTCCGGGGCTACGTCCCCTAGCCGCGAGTCGGTCGCCCAGATTATGGACGCCACCCTGCTGGCCACCGACGCCAGCCGCGAGGATGTGCGGGCTCTGCTCCGCGAGGCTCAGGAACTCGGCTGTGGCGCGGTGTGCGTATCCCCGTCCATGCTGCCGATCTCGGGGGATTACCCCGGGCTGCGGGTGGCCACGGTGGCGGGATTCCCCTCCGGCAAGCACCAGAGCCTCATCAAGGCCACCGAGGCCCGCTTTTCGGTGGAGCAGGGGGCCGATGAGGTGGACATGGTCATCGACGTGGCCAATGCTCTGGTCGCCGACGAGAATGCCATGCTCTCGGAGATCATGGCCGTGCGCGAGGCCCTACCAGCGCCCGCGGTGCTGAAGGTGATCCTGGAGTCCGCGGTGCTTTCCGAGGAGCAGCTGCGCGCGGCGGTGCGCTCGGCCGCCCGCGCTGGCGCGGATTTCGTGAAGACTTCCACCGGCTTCCACCCGGCGGGTGGCGCCAGCGTCGAGGCCGTGCGGATCATGGCCGATGAGCTGGATCGGATGGATAAGCGCGGTCAGGTGGGGATCAAGGCCTCCGGTGGCATCCGTACCTGGGAGCAAGCCGTGGCCATGATCGAGGCGGGGGCGACCCGCCTGGGGGTGTCCGCTGCCCGCGCCATCTTGGAGGGCGCTCCGAAGCAGTAGCCGGGCAGCAGTAGTCAGGGCTTGAGGGGGCTTAAGCCACTGAAGCCGCAGCCCGGTTGAAGATCTCGCCGCCGGAGCCCACGGCTCCCGGGCGGTCCTCCCCGGCCGGGGTGTCGTCCCCAGCATCACCGTTGCCGCGACCCCCGCGCGGGCTGTCCTGCCCACCCTGCTGGGGCTGGCCCGCCTCGTTCAGGGAGTTCTGCAGCTCGTCGATGTGGACGTCCGTGCCGTGCAGGGAGATCTGCAAGCCGTCGTTGGTGATCCGCACGTCCCGGGCCTCCAGGCCACCCGGCGTGTTCTGGTCCACGGAATCCTCGACCGCGCCGCCGAGCGTCTCGGCGAGGACATCCGGCAGCTTCTGGCCGAAGACCTTCACGGCCGAGACGTCCATCGTCAGCTGACCCTGCTCGATCTTCGGGCTCATCACGATGCTGGCCAGCCCACCGCTGAACTGCACCTCGAGGGTTTGATCCTTGGGGTTCGGTACAACGTCATTGACCTGCAGAAGCTGACTCATCAGGTCATCGCCCGACTGTTGGTTCTGATTGGCGATCATCTCCGCCTGCATGACCTCCTTTGGCAGCTCCGCATCGACGGTCAGCTCCCCGAAGATCATGTCCTCCGGGTTCTCGCCCATCGAGAGCTTCTTGCCGGTGATGTGAGTGCGCGGCATGCCGGTGATGACCGGGCGGCTGGGGTCGTTGTCCTCGTAGGAGACGTCGATGCTGGAGGGGACCTCCACCTCCAGGTGGGGCAGCGAGCCCTGCACCAGACCAAAGAGAACAGGGGTGGTGCCCAACGAGACCTTCGGGTCCTCGGTCATGCGCGAATCCGAGGCCTCGGTCATGGCGTTGGTGATCTCATGCTTGATGTACCAGCGCGCGCCGAACTCGGCGATCAGCGCGAGCAGGAGCACGATGACCACGATGATGGCCAGGATCTTCGGCGCCTTCGACTTCTTCTCCGGTTCCTGTTGGGCCGGGTAGCCGGAGAACTGGGGCTGTTGCTGGGGATAGTAATTTTGAGAGCTCACCCAACATAGTGTTCCGCAATGCCGGCGAGATTTCTATAGAACCTCTAGAGCCGGATGTCGCTGACGAGCTCCCAGGGGACGGTGAGCAGGTTGTCCTGCATCCGCCGCCGCGGGTTCAGCTTCGCCACCCCTGCCGGCAGCTGGCCCAGCAGGTCCTCGCGGGCGAATCTCCAGCGCACCCGCGGGCCGTAGGGCGCATAGCCCGCAGCACGGTCCCAGGCCGCATCCGCAGCCTGCAGCAGCGCGAAGACCTTGTGGCCCTCGATGTTCTCGTGGATCAGGGCCTTCGGCAGCCTCTCGGCCACATCCGAAGGCTTGTCCACATCGGCCGGATCCCAGGCCAGCGTCAGCGTCCGGGGGCCGGACTCGTCCAGGAGGACCCAGGCCGCGCGGCGACCAATCTCATCGCAGGTCCCCTCGATTATCTGCCCGCCGGGGTTAAGCCCTGCGATCATCATCCGCCAGGCCGCCAGCACCTCGGACACGTCGTACTGGCGCAGCACGTTGAAGGCCCGCACCACCTCGGCGCGGTGGCCCGCCAGCTCGAAGCCGCCCAGCGCGAACTCCACGCCATCGCGGGGCGGCAGCACCCGGGAGGGCTCGATCTCGAGCCCCAGCACGCGCACCGCCGGGTTCACCCGGCGCAGCCACCCCGCCCATTCCACCGTGGTGGTATGCGAGGCCCCGTAGCCCACATCCACGGCAAGCGGGCGACGTCCTGATAAAGAAGCGGCATCGAAGGCAGCGCGCACGGCGGGGTGGTGGGCGAGCCACCGATCGGCCTTGCGCAGCCGGTTGAATCCGGTCGTGCCTCGGGTGGGTACGCCAACGGGCCCGTCCTGCGACCAGGAACGGGCCCGTAGATTGTGGGCGTGATCAGCCACGGAAGTTTAGGCGTTCTCCTTCAGATACTTCTCGATCAGGGAGGACTCGTGGGCGATGAACTGCTCGACCCACTCCATGATCTTCAGCTCCAGCATGGAACCCATCATGGGGATCTTAACGTCCACCGCGGACTTGGCGTTCAGGGAGGTCGCGCCATCGGCGTCCTGCAGCACCAGGTCGGCGTTGAACTTCACCGGCAGGCCCGAGACCTCGGCGGTGACGGTGCCGGTCGCGCGGCCACCCTCGAGCGGTCCCAGGGTGACGGTGCGGGCCAGCTCCAGGGTGGCCGGGACCATCGCGCGGAAGGACTCCGGGACGGCGTCAATCGGCAGCTTCTCGGCCAGTTCAACCTTGACGTTCGGGCCGCCGGTGAAGTTGCGGACCTCGCCGGGCTCGTCGCCGATGTTCTTCGCCTCGTACTCCCAGTACTCCTGGGAAGACAGTGCGGCCTGGACCTCGGCGAGCGGGAAGCCGATGCTGTGGGTGTTCTCACTGTTAGTCGTCATGGCTACAGGCTACCGTTAGAGGGGTGACACAAAAGCAGAATCACGCCAATACTTTTCCGGCCGCAACTACCGGCCCCGCTGCCGCGCCGAGCCTCGACGAAGTGGCCGCCGCCGTCGCCCCCACCGGGGCGACCGTGAGCCGGCGCCCGCTCGCGGAACTGACCACGTTGCGCATCGGCGGGCAGCCCGCCGCCGTGGTGGAGTGCACCACCGCCGAGCAGCTGGCCGGTGTGCTGGAGGCCGTCGATGCCGCGGGCTGGCGCGTGCTGATCGTCGGCGGGGGATCGAACCTGCTGATCGGGGAGGGGCCGGAGGTGTCCGAGCTGGTCGTCGTGCACGCCGCGGACACCCCGGAGGCCGCCATCACCATCGATCCGGAGACGGGCGTGTGCTCAGCCTTCGCGGGAGTGGAGTGGGACCGCTTCGTCGCCGCGACTGTGGCTGCCGGCCTGGGCGGGCTGGAATGCCTCAGCGGCATCCCGGGCTGCGTCGGGGCCACCCCGGTGCAAAACGTTGGCGCCTACGGGGCGGAGGTATCCCAGGTGCTGCGCCGGGTGCGCCTCTACGACCGCGCCCGCCGGGCCGCGGAGTGGGTGGCGCCGGAGAGCCTGGACCTGGCCTATCGCTACTCGAACCTGAAGTTCACCGACCGTGCGGCGGTGCTGGAGGTGGAGTTCCAGCTGGATCCGGCTGGACTCTCCCTGCCGCTGCGCTACGGTGAGCTGGCCCGGCGCTTGGGCGTGGCCCGCCCGGCCGAGGGGGAACAGGCCGGTGAGATCCGGCGTCCGGCAGCGGAGGTTCGCGAGGCGGTGCTGGAGCTGCGCGCCGGTAAGGGCATGGTTCTCAACGCCGAGGACCACGACACCTGGTCCGCCGGTTCCTTCTTCACCAACCCGGTCGTCGCGGGGGAGGCGGCGCGGGACGCGGTGGTCGCGGCCGTGCGGGAGCGCGTGGGTGAGGCGGAGGCCGAGGCCATGCCGCTGTTCTCCGTCGGCACGCCGGAAAACCCGGAGTTCAAGTTCTCTGCCGCCTGGCTTATCGAGCGGGCGGGTTTCCACAAGGGCTGGCAGGTGCCGGGTCGGGAGCGCGCCGGGCTGTCCACCAAGCACACCCTGGCGCTGACCAACCGGGGCGGGGCGCGCAGCGAGGACCTGGTGGCGCTGGCCACCGCGGTGCGCGACGGGGTCTTCGACGCCTTCGGCGTGGAGCTGGTGCCCGAGCCGGTGTGGATCGGGGCGGAGCTGCCGCCGGTCAACAGCGCAACGGGCTAGGCGGGAAGAAGGCTAGGCGCTCACACAGAACAACGCCCTAGGCGCGAGCTCTGCGACCCCACAACGGGGTCGCACTCGGCCTAGGGCGCGTTGTGCCAGGCTGGTCGCCGCGGCGGGTGGTGGGTGTCGCTAGCGCCCGGGTGGGGGCTTAGCCCTCCTCGGCGACGATCTTTTCGACCATGTCCTTGATCTCGCGGCGGCGGATCTTACCGATCAGGTCGGCCGGCAGTTCGTCGACGACGAAGAAGCGACGCGGCACCTTGTAGCGGGTCATCTCGTGGCGTGCCCACTCCTTGACCTTCTCCTCGTCGAAGTCCTCCTTCTTGACGTGCTCGTCGAGCACTACGGCGGCGACGACCTCGTCGGAGCCGTCTTCCTTGGCTAGGCCCACCACGCCGGCCTTCGCGATCATCGGGTGATCCGCCAGGACCTCTTCGACCTCCGCCGGGTAGACGTTGAAGCCGCCGGTGATGACCATCTCCTTGATGCGGGAAACGATCCGCAGGAAGCCATCCTCCTCCATGACGGCCATGTCGCCGGTCTTGAACCAGTCCTCGAAGAACGGCTGCTCGTCCTCCGGGACGTTGATGTAGCCACTGAAAACCTGCGGGCCACGGACCAGCAGCTCGCCGGCCTCGCCGTCCGGCATGGTGCGGGAGAGATCCTCCGGGTCGGCCACGCGGACCTCGGTGCTCGGGAAGGGGATGCCGATATAGCCTGCGCGGGCGTGCTCCGAGATCGGGTTCGCGGTGGCGATCGGGGAGGTTTCGGTTAGGCCGTAGCCCTCGATAATGGACCCGCCCGTGCGGCCCTGCCACTGGTGGGAGATGGACACCGGCAGTGGGGCGGCGCCCGAGAGCGCGTTCTTCACGCCGTTGATGTCCAGGTTGTGCTCCTCCGTGGCCTCCAGAATCTTGTCGTACAGCGTCGGCACGCCCGGCATGTACGTCGGCACCTGCTTCTTCATCTGATCCACGATCAGCGGGATTTCCGGCTTCGGCAGCAGGCAGAGCTTGCCGCCGGTCGCCACGCCCAGCGCAGCGGTCAGCGTCAGGCCGAAGATGTGGAACATCGGCAGTGCTGCTAGGTAGATCTCCTGCTCACCCTGGCCAAGCTCACCGACCCAGGCCAGGCCCTGGGCCACGTTCGCCATGATGTTGCGGTGCGTCAGCATCGCACCCTTCGGCTTACCGGTGGTGCCGGAGGTGAAGAGGATGAAGGCCTCGTCGTCCAGGCTGCGCTCCGGCACCGGGCTCAGGTACGCGCCGTCGCCGCCGATGGTCCCGTCGACCAGCTTCTGGAAGGGCACCGTGCCAGGTGCCGGCGAGTGTAGCTGCTCCCGCTTTTCCTTCAGCGAGGAGATCGGCAGCTTCAGTGCGAACTGCTTAACCTTTGGCATCGCCTCGATCATGTTGACGGTGACGACGGTCTGCAGCTGCGTGCGGTTGACCAGCTCCTCGCACAGCGGGGCGATCTTGTCCCAAGCGATGATGACCTTCGCGCCGTGGTCGATGAACGGGCCCTGTAGCTCGCGGGCGGTGTACAGCGGGTTGTGCTCCACCACCGTCGCGCCCAGGTACAGCACCGCGAAGATGGAGATCAGGTGCTGCGGGCAGTTCGGCAGGCAGATGGCGACGCGGTCGCCACGGCGGACACCGAGTGCCTTCAGGCCAGCGGCGACCTTGCGGACCTGCACGTGGGCCTGAGCGTAGGTCGTTGTGCCGCCGAAGAAATCAAGCATCACATCCTTGCCGTGCTCGTTGCTGGCCTTGATGAACATGTCCACCAGGGTGTCGCCGCTGAGTTCGATCTCCGCAGGGGTCCAGGAGTTGTAGTACTTCAGGTACGGCTTCTCCCGCCAAGCGCGGCCTTCAGGCTTCTTGCCTTCCTCGTTCGCCGCGGAAGAATTGGGGGCGAGGGTTTCGGTCATGTCTTTGGCCTCCTTGGGGTCCGAAACAAGGAATGTGATGCGAGTCTCACTAACGCTAGCCGCTTCGATGACATTTGTGTGTGAAAACAAATAACTCGCTAGGAATACTAACGCCGGCGGGGAGGCGTCCTCAAAGGGGCTTGGGCGAGTGGGGGAACGTAGGATCTGAAAGCATGCGCATCGCGATGATCTCTATGCACACCTCCCCGCTGGAACAGGCGGGAACCGGCGACGCCGGCGGAATGAATGTCTACATCCGCAACACCGCCGAACAGCTAGCCAAACTGGGCTTGAGCGTGGACATCTTTACCCGCGCTACCCGGCCGCTGCAGGGAGAGGTCGTGGAGCTTGGGGACGGGGTGCGGGTGATCAACTGCGTGGCCGGACCCTATGAGGGCCTGAGCAAGGAGGAACTGCCGACCCAGTTGGCCGCGTTTACCGGCTCCGTGCTCGCTTTCACCCGGCAACACGGGCTGAGCTACGACCTCATCCACTCCCACTACTGGCTCTCCGGCCAGGTCGCGTGGCTGCTGCGGGATCTGTGGAATATCCGCTGGGTGCACACCCCGCACACGCTGGCTGCGGTGAAAAATAACTACCTCTCCGAGGGGGATAACCGGGAGCCGGAGTCGCGCCGCATCTGTGAGCAGCAGATCGTGGACAACGCCGACGTCCTCATCGTCAACACCGAGGCCGAGGTTGCGGACGTCGAGGAGGGTTACGACTCCCATAAGGCCCGCATCGCGGTGGTCACCCCCGGCTCCGATATCGAGAAGTTCACCCCCGGCACCGAGCGCGCCACTGAAAACGCCCGCCGAGCCCTGGGAATCCCGCTCTCCGCGAAGGTGATCGGCTTCGTGGGGCGCCTCCAGCGGCTCAAGGGCCCGCACGTGCTGCTGCGGGCCGCCGCGACCCTCATCGAGCGCCACCCGGACATGCCGATCCGCGTGCTGATCTGTGGTGGGCCCAGCGGCTCCGGGCTGGAGCGACCGAAGTGCCTGGAGGAGCTCGCCGAGGAACTGGGGATCACGCGCGCGGTCCGCTTCCTGCAGCCCCGTCCGCCCGAGGAACTCGTCTCGATCTACCAGGCCGCGGACGTGGTGGCGATGCCTAGTGCGAATGAGTCTTTCGGCCTGGTCGCCCTGGAGGCGCAGGCCACCGGCACGCCCGTGGTCGCTACCCGAGTCGGTGGGCTGCAGGCCGCGGTCGCGGAGGGCAAGTCCGGCCTGCTAGTCGACGGCCAGGACCCGCAAGTGTGGGCCGATGCGTTGGGCCAGCTGCTTTCCGACGACGACCAGCGCATCGCGATGGCGGAATACGCACCCCAGCACGCCGCCCGCTATAGCTGGGAGAACACGGCCAAGCAGCTGGTGGAGCTCTACCGGAGCCTCCCGACGATGCCGGAGGAAGGCCCCGCGGAGCGCCACCCGGCGGGCAGCGCGAATTAGCGCTCGCACCTTACGAGGTTCGGCTGCGGGGGTAGGTTGGGGGCATGAACCTCGAAAAGATCTCTGCGCTCTTAGACGAAGCCGACGTCGACTACGTCGAATCCGGCGGCAACCTGGTCGTCGTCCTCCCGGGGGAACGCAGGCTCAAGACCAACTGCCTCTTCATCCCGCAGGAGGGCATGTTTCGGGTCGAGGCCTTCGTGTGCCGCGCGGTGGAGGAGGCCCAGGAGGAGGTCTACCGGCTGCTGCTGCAGGCCAACCGCCGGACCTACGGGGTGCACTACACCCTCGACGGCAATAACGACATCTACCTGGTCGGACAGTTCGGAGAATCCACCACCGCCGAGGACATCCAGCGGATCCTGGGGCAGGTGCTGGAACGCGCGGACGGGGACTTCAACCGCATCTTGGAACGCGGCTTCGAATCCTCCATCCGCCACGAATGGGCCTGGCGGCTTTCCCGCGGCGAGCCGACCTTTAACCTGGGGGCCTTCCAGCGCCTCCGCCCCACCGACGAGGAGGTCGACCAGCTGGCACCCATGCCCGGCAAGTCCCCGCGCGAGGTCGTGGCCGAGCAGGCCGCCGCCGCGCCGGCCGAGGCTGAGGGGGAGGCGAGCAAGGAGTCCACCGGCCAGGACACGGAGTAGCGGGCCGCGCGCCGGGACAGCGCGGGAGTGTGCCCCGCGAACGGGGCCACCTGCCGCCTGGGCCGCAACGTTTCATGGCAAAATGGAGGTATGAGCAACACTGAAGGAACACTGATCCTCCTCCGCCACGGGCAGAGCGAATGGAACGCAACGAACCAGTTCACCGGCTGGGTGGACGTCAGCCTCACCGACCAGGGCAAGGCCGAGGCCAAGCGGGCCGGCCAGCTGATTAAGGACGCCGCCGTCGAGCCAACCGTCCTGTTCACCTCCCTCCTGCGTCGCGCGATCATGACCGCGAACATCGCGCTGAACGAGTCAGACCGCCACTGGATCCCAGTGCAGCGCGACTGGCGCCTCAACGAGCGCCACTACGGTGCGCTGCAGGGTCTGAACAAGGCCGAGACCCGCGATAAGTACGGCGAAGAGCAGTTCATGTCCTGGCGCCGCAGCTACGACACCCCGCCGCCGCAGATCGACGTGGACAGCGAGTACGCACAGACCAACGACGTGCGCTACGCCGACCTGCCGGAGGTTCCGCGCACCGAGTGCCTGCAGGATGTCGTCAAGCGCCTCGTCCCGTACTACGAGGCCGAGATCGAGCCACGCCTGAAGGCGGGGGAGACCGTCCTCGTCGTCGCGCATGGCAACTCCCTGCGCGCGCTGGTCAAGCACCTCGACGAGATCTCCGACGAGGACATCGCCCAGCTGAACCTGCCGACCGGTATGCCGCTGGTTTACAAGTTCGACAGCAACGGTGCGGTCAAGGTCAAGGGTGGCGAGTACCTCGACCCGGAGGCTGCAGCAGCCGGTGCGGCCGCCGTGGCCGCCGAGGGTAAGAAGTAACCCCCTCCGCTGAGCTCACCACCTAAGGCTCATCACCTAAGCGAGACGCCCCAGGAAAACTTCCTGGGGCGTTCTTGCGACGCGTGGGCTGTGGTCGCACTCTGTTCGGGGCGGGAGCCCCCACTGAAGCGCGATTGAGCGGGCTAGAGCTTGCGCTCGCGGGCCGCCCGGGTCGCCGGGTGGATCGTCAGCAGCGGGAAGCCGCTGGGTGCCAGCGGAGCCCCCGCCTCGTTCTGCTCGCCGGTGGCCGCGGCGCGCGCTTCCAGGGCCTCGCAGTGCTCCGCCAGCACCTCGTAGGACTCTTCGCCGATGAGCTCCACCAGCTCGTCCTTGTGGGTGCGCCACATGGCATCTGCCGGCCCGCCCTGCCCCTCGGCGCTGCCCGCGTGGCAGTTCGGGTCGGTGGTGCACCACCAGTCGAAGTCCGCTCCGCCGTCGCCCCAGGCACGGCGGTTGTACTCCGTGATTGTCGTGCGCAGCATTTCCTGGCCATCGGGGCGGGCCTCCCAGTCCTCCAGGCGGCGCAGCGGCACCTGCCAGCAGACCTCTGGCTTGGACTCCACGATGGACTCACCGTTCTCGGCGGCCCAGATGTGCAGCGCACAGCCGATGCCGCCCTCAAAGCCCGCGCGGTTGGCGAAGATGCAGGCGCCGTCGACGGTCTTGGTCTTCAGCGCGGGCTCCATCTCGCCCTCGTCGTTTTCCAGCTCGTCCCACTCGAGCCACGGCTCGAGTTCCCCGTCAGCCTGCTCCTTCCCTCCCGGGGTTTCGCCCGGCGTGTAGAGCTGCCACTGTTCGGGGCTGAGCTCCTGGACCACACGGTTGAGGTTGGCGCGGTCGTCGTCGTCCGTAAGAAAAGCACCGTGGACGCAGCAGGCTACGCCCGGGTCGGCAGCGACGTCGATGCCGTGGCAGGCCTCCGTGCCGAAACGACAGCGGTAGGTGGACATCAGCCAGGTCAGGTCGATCTGGATGATGTGCTCGGAGTCCGCCGGGTTAATGAATTCCAGCCATTCGCGGGGGTAATCGCCGGGCAGCTCGACGCCGCGGCGTACCGAAAGGTCAGCTGGGGTGCCGTCTGGATAGCCGGACGCGATGGGGTGGGGGGAATTTGGCTCGCTATTTCTCACGCAATCCACCGTAGACCCGATAGGCTGAAAACGTGAGATTAGGTGTCTTGGACGTTGGCAGTAATACGGTTCACCTCGTGGTTGTGGATGCCCAGTACGGTGGCCCGCCAACTCCCATGAGTAATTGGAAAACCCCCATGCGGTTGGTGGAGTACCTCTCGAAGAAGGGGAACATCAACTCGAAGGGGATCGATAAGCTCACGCGCGGCGTGGGTCTGGCTTCGGAGATGGCGGAACAGTTCCGCTGCGAGGAGCTGTTGCCGTTTGCGACGTCGGCGATCCGTTCCGCGAATAATTCCGAGAAGGTGCTGGATGCCGTCGAGGATGCCACCGGCGTGCGTTTGCAAATCCTCACGGGCGAGGAAGAGGCCCGGTTGACCTTCCTCGCGGTGCGCCGCTGGTATGGCTGGTCGGCTGGCCGTATCTGCGACCTCGACATTGGCGGCGGTTCCCTGGAGATGTCCGTGGGGACCACAGAGAGCCCGGACGTGGCGCTGAGCCTGGATCTGGGCGCGGGCCGGTTGACCCGGGAATGGTTCGACAGCGATCCACCGTCCCGGAAGTCCGTGAAGAACCTGCGGGAGTTCATCGAGGAGCAGCTGGACGCCAATATCAAGGAATTCCAGGATGCCGGCCCCATCGACGTGGCGGTGGGAACCTCCAAGACCTTCCGCATGCTCGCCCGCCTGACCGGTGCGGCGCCGAGCTCCGCGGGACCACGGGTGAAGCGAACCCTGACCCAGCCTGGCCTGCGGCAGCTCATCGCTTTCATCTCTCGCATGACCGCGGCGGACCGAGCGGAGCTGGAGGGCGTGAGCCAGGAACGTTCCCACCAGGTGGTGGCTGGCGCGCTGGTCGCGGAGGCGGCGATGCGCAAGCTGGACCTGGATTCCTTGGATATTTGCCCGTGGGCGTTGCGTGAGGGAATGATCTTCCACCACACGGACGTGGCTTTCGAAGATTTTTCTTAGTTTCCTAGCGCCATTAGGGTGTGGAATGAACAAAACCAAAAATGGCGCTTCGTATACTATGCGAAACAGTTATTTGTATGTTCACGTGGACATTGATGGGAACATTCGATGAGTGAGAAGCTTACGGTCGCGGAACTGCTCGCCCGCAGCGGTCGCACCTCTTCTGATAGCGGCCGCCGCCGGCGCCGTCGCAGCCTCGACGAGGGTGGCATTTCCGTTGCCGAGCTGACCGGCGCGATCCCGGTCGTCGAGGATACCGAGAGCGAAGCTTCCACCGCGCCCGCAGCGGGCGCTGACAAGCGTGAGCAGCCCACGGCCGATCGGGTTGAGGCCGGGGCAAAGCAGGCCGATAAGGCTGAAAAGACAGAGAAGCCCGAGCAGGCCAAGCAGACCAAGGCTGCCGAACAGGCTGAAGCTAAGAAGGCCGAGGCCGAAAAGGCCAAGCAGGCCGAAGCGAAGAAGGCCAAGGAAGCTGCCGCCAATAAGGAAGCTGAGGAAAAGGCCGCGGCGAAGAAGGCTGAAGAAGAGGCTGCGGCCAAGAAGGCTGCAGAAGATAAGGCCAAGAAGGCAGCGGCCCAGAAGGCTGAACAGAAGAAGCCCGAGCAGAAGAAGCCTGAGCCCAAGAACGCGGCTGCCGCTGGCTCCGCGATTGTCGACCGCCGCGAGGCTCCGGCGCAGCGTCCGGAGGAAAAGACCTCCGAGATCCCGGCTGTCACCGATAAGTCCGCGCCGGCAAAGAAGAACACCGAGCCGTCCACCGAGCAGACGGCCCTGATCACAAAGGTCACCGCGGATCAGGCTGAGGGCACCGAGGCTGCGCAGAAGCCTGCGGCGAAGAACGCTTCGGCTGCGAAGGCGCCGGCCAAGGGCGCTGATCGTAAGGACGCTGACCAGAAGGGCTCTGGCGCCGGGGCCGCAGCGGCTGCTGCCACCACCGGTGCTGCCGGCACTGCCGCCGCCACGCGGGGCTCCGATGCGGAGCGCAAGGGAGAGGGGCCCGCTCCGGAGGAGTTCCACAGCCCTGAGGAGCTCGAAGAGCTGCAGCGCACCCTCGGCGAAGACGAGGTCATCGAGTACGAGGACGACACCATCTCCTGGCCAGCCCTCATCGGCCAGGCCATCGCGGCCATCCTGGTCGGGATTGGCGTCTTCCTGGGCTTCAAGCTCCTGTGGGGCTCCCTGCCAGCGGTGCTGGTGCTGGTGCTCGCCCTCGCGGTGACCCTCGTGATGGTCGGCGTGGTGCACGCACTGCTGCGCCACCGCGACAAACTCATCATGATCCTCACCTTCGTGGTGGGCTTGGTGCTCACCATCGGCCCACGGCTGATCATGAGCATCTAAGTTTCTGCGCGCCGCGAGGCGCGCTTTTCTTTTTGGGTGACTGGGCACGTTCGGGCGGGGTGCTGTGGCGCCGGAGGGCGACGTCCTCACAACTGGATGGGGGACCACCGAAAACGGGGGAGCTGCACGCAAGCGCTGCAATCGACGCGCCGGGCTGGCACCCTGGAGGGCATGACTCGAATCGCAATTATCGGCGGCGGGAACATCGGCGAAGCATTGATCGCCGGGCTCGTCGCAGACGGAATTGACCCGAAGAACATCATCGTCGCGAACCGCAGCGAGGACCGGCTCACCGAGCTGGCGGACCGTTACGGCGTGCTGACCGCGGAGGACTCGGTTACCGCCGCGGTGGAGGCGGACGTCCT
This sequence comes from Corynebacterium sp., assembly GCF_030152825.1. GTDB lineage: Bacteria > Actinomycetota > Actinomycetes > Mycobacteriales > Mycobacteriaceae > Corynebacterium. Next base: position 17,118 of record NZ_JASLIP010000017.1, on the reverse strand, counting down.
ATTCAACTGCGTGAAGCCCGACGGCACGCTCTCCGTTTTCGACGAGGTCGCGGAACAGCTGGACGATAACGACGCCACGACGGTCGCGGTCTCCGTCGCCGCCGGTGTGACCATCGGTGCGATGGAAAACGTGCTGCCCGCAGGCACCCCGGTGGTGCGCGTGATGCCGAATACCCCAATGCTGGTCGGCAAGGGAACCAGCGCGGTCGCGGGTGGCCGCTTCGCAACGGAGGAGCAGCTGAAAACAGTACGCGAGCTGCTGGCCAAGGTAGGCACCGCGGTGATCGTCAAGGAGAAGGACATCGACGCGGTCACGGCGGTCTCCGGGTCCGGCCCGGCCTACTTCTTCCTCGTCGCCGAGGCGATGGTTGACGCAGGCGTGAATCTGGGCCTCCCACGGGCGCTGGCCGAGAAGCTCGCGATCGGTACCGCGGAGGGTGCGGCCCAGATGATGGCCAATGGCCTTGCCGAGGGCGGCGACGGGCCGGTGGAGCTGCGCACAAAGGTCTCCAGCCCGGGCGGGACGACCTCCATGGCGACCCGCACCCTGGAGGAGGAGGGGCTACGGCGCGCCTTCTTCCGCGCGATGGAGGCGTGCCGGGATCGCTCCGTGGAGCTCGGTGCCCCGCAGAAGGGGGACTAGGGGCGCCAAGGGGCGCCGTGGGGGAGGCGGCGCATCGTGGGGGTGTGGAGCGATAGCGCGTAAGGGGGTTAAGGATAGTGCGTGAGGGGGCGCACCACGGGGCCTGCCGCAGTGCGCGGCGGGCTTCTTTTTGTAATTTCAAGACTTCCGGGACGGGGAGAGTCTTAGGTGAAACTTGAGGTTGGGGGTGGTGGGTGCCGAACTGTTTGCACTGGTCAACCCAAGTCACAAAAAGAAACAAATAGCACTTTCGACATAATCGTCCCTGAATGCGCAAGCGTCACTTGGTTCACGTTATAGTGGTGAGGAAAGCGTGGCCGCGTGATGTCCTGCAGAAGGGGAAGTCTGCAGCGCGGGGTCGTGTGAAGAAAGAGATAAGACTTTATGGCTAACCCAATGGGTGGAAATGACAAAGGAACCTTTCTGACCGTCGCTGAGGTCGCAGAGCTGATGCGCGTGTCGAAGATGACTGTGTATCGCCTGGTGCACGCCGGCGACCTGCCGGCGGTGCGCGTGGGTCGCTCCTTCCGCGTCCACGAGCAGGCAGTGAGCGAGTACCTCGGTGCGTCCGTCTACGACGCCTCCGAGGGGCAGACTGGTTAGAAAAAGCTTTCCCGACAGCGGCCCCAGCGCCGTGACAGTCGGGGTTTAGTGCCGCCACCGCGGTGTAAGAAACCGGCCCTAATGGGCCGATTTTTGTGCGCTCAGCCACCGGAGCGGTAGAATTTAATAATTCGTGTCCTATGTGAGCTCCCGGGTCGCCCCGGCGATTAAGCACTGAAGCGTAGGGCTCGCCTTGTTCGCTGACTTCCGGACGGCAGCCGCCTACCGGGGCTGCGGAACCGTCGCGATGGCGCGGCATACGAGTTTTCAACAATTTGAAGTGAGGTGCCCACGATGGGTTCTGTGATTAAGAAGCGCCGCAAGCGCATGTCCAAGAAGAAGCACCGCAAGATGCTGAAGCGCACCCGCGTGCAGCGTCGCAAGCTGGGCAAGTAAGCCGCCACCGGGCTGTGCGCCCGATTCGCGGTTCGCGAGGAAGCGCTCGCGACGAGGCGGCTGCGATGCTGCCGCACGAGCCCCAGTGGGAGCCAACCGGCCCCGCTGGGGCTTTGTGCTGCCTAGGCGCCTGAAGCGAAGAAGGGCCTGGCGGCCCAGCACTGAGAAAGCCCAATGAAGGCCACAAATGCTGGGACCGCAAATACGGGGGCTAGCGCCGGGCGAGCGCGCCGGCGAGGGCGGGCAGGAGGAGCCACCCCACCGCCCCGGCCGCCAGCATGCCCGCGGCCGTCGCGCTGGCCTCGGCCGCCCGCAGCGTGCGCTTCGGATCGTGCTTGCGGTATTCCACCGTCGGCCAGCCCCGCTCTCGGGCTGCCTCCGCCAGGCGGGGATCAGCGTTCACCGCGACGGCCTGGCCGACCAGGGAAAGCAGCGGCATGTCGTTATAGGAATCCGAGTAAGCCACGCAGCGCGAAAGATCGTAGCCCTGCTGCTGCGCGAGGGCAGCCACGGCGTCCCGCTTCTCGGGGCCGTGCAGGATATCTCCCACCAGCCGGCCGGTGAACCTCCCATCGGAGACTTCCGCCACCGTTCCCAAGGCCCCGGTGAATCCCAGGGCCCGGGCGATGACCTGCGCGAGCTGCACCGGAGCTGCGGTGACTAGCCACACGCTGTGACCGGCCTCCAGGTGCTCCTCGGCGAGCTCGCGGGCACCCGGGAAGATCCGTTGGGCAATCGTGCTCTCCCAGATCTCCTCGGTGAGGGCCACGACCTCGGCCTCGCTGCGGCCGCGCACGATCTCGAGCGCCCGCTGCTTGCCGGAGGCGATATCCGGCTGGCTCTCGGTGCCAGAGAGGATGAACTTCGCCTGCTTCCACGCGAAGCCCGCGATGTCTCCCACGGTGAAGAAGCGCCGGGAGGCCAGCCCCAGCGCCAGCCAGAGGGAGGACGCCCCCTTGATGATCGTGTTGTCCAGGTCGAAGAATGCCGCGGTGCTGGGGTTTTGCGGAACATCCGCTTTGGGCGGGGACAACCTCAGTGTGCCGCCCGCGGCCAACCATGCCCCATGGACGGAGGCTCGGCCGCTTTCTAACTGTGTTGGGGTGACGGGGGAAAAGTTGTGTTGGGTCGGTTGAATGATTTGGATGGGTTGACTGATACGGAAAGCTGATGACTTAATCTCGCCCACGGCTACCAAGGTACCGTTGAATCCGTGACTGGTGATGAGAAGAAAATCGTGACCCTCCTGACCCGCGCAACCTGCGGCTCCTGCGCCCGGGTTTGGGAGCAGATCCGGCCGGTCGTCGCGGCAAAAAACGCTACGCTGGAGCGGGTCGACGTCGACGAGGACCCGGAGCTGAAGATGGAATTCGGTGACCGCGTGCCCGTCGTGCTCCTCGACGACGAGGAATTCGCCTGCTGGGAAGTCGACAACGAGGACCTCGCGGCTGCGCTCGAGGGCTAAAACGCCGAGCGTGGCGCGCCGAGGGGGTGTGGCAGTCGAATTGATCACCTCGCGCTGTCCGCCCCTATAACAGCCGGCTGTGGCTGTTTTGTCATAGGGGTCGGTTAAGGGATACCGTAGGTAGCTGTTAAAGAGCCGATGACAAGCGTCGGCAGGGGAGCTGCGCCCATCAGCAGCATCTGGCTACCGACCTCGTCGGCTGCGGTGCATCACCCCTCACCACGGGGGGAGCATTCGGCCCACCGTCGGCGGCCCCAAGACCCGGGCAATGAGCCGGGTTCGCGAGGAGGCAAGACCGATGGCTGGGCACATCCATACCGGTTCCGCCGCTGTGCTGCTCGTCGGGCTTTCCTTCCGGTCCGCTCCGGTTTCACTCCTCGAGCAGGTCTCCATGGTCGACACTGACCTTCCCAAGCTGGAAAACGCCCTGCTTGATCACGACTCCCTCTCCGAGGCGCTGGTGCTATCTACCTGCAACCGGATGGAGTTCTACACGGTCGCCAACGCCTTCCACCCCGGCCTTGACCACATCGTGGACACCATCGCCACCTACTCCGGCCTCGACGACAGTGACCTGGAGCCGCACCTGTACGTTCATTACTCCGACGCCGCGGTGGAGCACATGCTCAACGTGGCCTCCGGCCTGGACTCCATGGTGTTGGGGGAGCAGCAGATCATCGGCCAGCTCCGTGGCGCCTATGAGGAGTCGAAGGGTGCCGGCACGGTCGGGCGTACGCTCCACGACCTGACCCAGCGAGCCCTGCGCACTGGCAAGCGCGTCCACAGCGAGACGGAGATCGACTCCGCCGGCTCCTCGATGGTGAGCTTCGCCCTCGACCGGGCGCTGACCGTGCTGGGGATCCCAGAGGCCAGCAGCGACGCCTTGAGCGGGCGCCGCGCCGTCGTCATCGGGGCCGGAGCGATGGCCTCCCTCGCATCCACCCACCTCGGACGCCTCGGTATCGAGCACGTGACCGTTGCCAATCGCACCGTTGACCGCGCCGAGCAGCTGGCCTCCCACGCGGTGGAGGCTGGCGTGCCGGCCCGCGGCATCGGCCTGGACGCACTGCCTGCGGCGCTGACGGGGGCGGACATCGTCGTCTCCGCGACGGGTGCGGTGGGCACCGTCGTTAGCGCGGCGGACATCAAGGCCGCGCAACGGGTCCGCGATGGTCACCAGCAGGTCCTCATCGACCTGTCCATGCCCCGCGATATCGAACAGGCCACGGCCGACGTGCCAGGGGTTGCGCTGATCAATATCGAAGAACTCACCGGGATGACCGAGGACACCATCGAGGACGAGGACGCCGCCCGCGGCATCGTCGCCGAGGAGCTCGAAAGCTTCCTGGAGCAGCAGCGCGCCCAGGCTGTTGTCCCCACCGTCAAGGCGCTGCGCCAGCAGGCCATGGATGCGCTCAGCAATGAGATGATCGCGCTGCAGCGACAGACGCCGGGGATGTCCGACGAGGACCGCGAGGCCGTGAACCGCTCGATGCGCCGCCTCGTTGAGAAACTGCTGCACACCCCGACGGTGCAGGCTAAGAAGCTCTCCGCCGCGGGCCAGTTCGTCAGCTACCCAGATGCCCTGGCTGCGCTGTTTAACCTGCCGACCGGCATGACCCAGCAGGTCAGCGTGGTGAAAGGTGCGAACGAGCGGAAGAAGCAAAAACCGCAAGAAAATCGAGTATCCACCGCGCGGGCCGTGTACCGCTCGACCTACCAGGACCTGACTCAGGCCTCGACCCCAGGAGGGAAAGACGATGACTAATAATCGCCGTTTGCTCGTCGGCACGCGTGGTTCCACGCTGGCTACTACGCAGGCAGGCCATGTCCGCCAGGGCATGATCGACGCCGGCTACGACGCTGAGCTGCATATCGTCCACACCCCGGGCGACGCCTCCCAGGCCTCCCAGATCCCGGTCGCACAGGTCGGTGTGGGCGTGTTCACCGAGACGCTGCGCACTGCGCTGGACGATCGTGAATGTGATGTGGCGGTGCACTCCTTCAAGGACCTGCCGACCGCCCCGGACGCCCGCTTCCGCGCGGTAGTTCCGGAGCGCGTGGATTCCCGCGAGGTCCTGATCAGCGTGGATAACAAGAAGCTGATGGAGCTGCCGGAGGGCGCGAAGGTCGGCACCTCGGCCCCGCGCCGCGTCTCCCAGCTGCGCGCCCTGCGCCCGGACCTGCAGATCCTGCCGCTGCGCGGGAACATCGGTACCCGCATGGGCCGCGTCGGCGACGACCTGGACGCCGTGATCCTTGCCCGCGCCGGGCTGGAGCGCGTCGGCTGGCTGGACAAGGCCGCCGAGTCCATCGACCCGGAGCTCATCCTGCCCGCCCCGGCACAGGGCGCGCTGTGCGTGGAGGTCCGCGCGGATGATGAGGAGGCCTGGAACTCCGTGGCTGATCAGAACCACATCCCGAGCTACGCCTGCGTGGTCGGCGAGCGCACAGTGCTCTCCACCCTGGAGGCGGGCTGCTCCGCCCCGGTGGCCGCGCACGCGACCCTGAATGATGAGCAGAATCAGCTGACCGTCACCGGTGGTGTGTTCGCCATCGACGGCTCCCGCAAGCTGCTGGAGACCCGCACCGTGGACATTGACCTGGCGGGCGACTGGCGCGCGGCTGCCGCCGGCGTCGGCGCCGAGATCGGCCGGATCCTGCTGGACGCTGGAGCCGCAGAGCTCGTGGCGGAGGCCCGCGAGAGCTAACAGTGGGCTCGCAGAACCCCAGGGTGGGGTACCGCGAGCCGCCTCACCCCGCCGCCCGAAAGAGCGTTCCCCTCGGAACTGCCCCGAAATGACATGGAAAAGATCAGTATGACTACCTCCGGACTTACCCCGCAGGGGACAGGCCGCGTCCTGTTCGTTGGTGCCGGCCCCGGAAATCCGGAACTGCTGACCGTTCGCGCCCAGAAGGCCCTGGAGAGCACCGCTCACGCGTGGGTGGACCCCGAGGTCCTGGAGGGGGTGCGCGCCCTGGTGGGCGCTAGGGTGCCTGTCCCGCAGCACAAGATCGATGCCGCTGAGGCCGAGTGGCAGGCCAAAGTCGCCGCGGCGAAGGAGGCGGGCGCTCGCCGTAAGCCACCCCGCCCCGCGCCACCGACCGCCGCTGAGATCCGGATCGCCGCGCCCTTCGTCGGGGAGGGCGCAGTGGCAGAGGGGGAGGCCGAGCCGGTTCAGCAGCTGAGCGCGCGTCAGATCGCCGAGGAGATGGTCTCGCTGGCCCGCGAGGGCGAGGACGTCATCCGCCTGGTGGCTGGCAACCCGCTGTCCAACCAGGCCGTGATGATGGAGCTGCAGGAGGTCGCGAACCTGGGCGTGGACTTCCAGGTCGTGCCTGGCATGACCGGCTCGGTTGCGGTGCCTGCGTTCACGGGCATCGGAGTGGGCTCGGACTTCACGGAGGCCGACGTGCGCGGCGGCGCGGACTGGGATCAGTTGGCCTCCGCCGGACTGCCGCTGATCCTCACCGCCGCGCCGGGCGACCTGGCCACCATCGCCAGCGAGCTGAAGGAACGCAACATCCCGGGCTCGACCGCGGCCACCGTCACCCTGCACGGCACGACCCGCAAGCAGCGCAGCTACGACGTCACCCTGGACACCCTAAAGTCCGTCGCGGCCGCCTCCGGCCCTGCGGCGAAGGACGGCGAGCTGCCGGAGCAGCTGCTGGTCACGATCGGTTCCCAGGCGGGCAACCGCAGCAAGTACTCCTGGTGGGAGAACCGCGCCCTGTACGGCTGGACCGTGCTGGTGCCGCGCCCGAAGGCCCAGGCCGCGCCGATGAGCACGCGCCTGGCGAGTCACGGCGCGATTCCCGTGGAGGTGCCGACGATCTCCGTGGAGCCGCCGCGCACCCCGGCGCAGATGGAGCGCGCCATCAAGAACCTCGTGGACGGCCACTACCACTGGGTGGTCTTCACCTCCGTCAATGCGGTGAAGGCGACCTGGGAGAAGCTTCAGGACTTTGGCCTGGACGCCCGCGCCCTGGCCGGGGTTCGAGTGGCCGCGGTGGGCCCGAAGACCGCCAGCGCAGTGCAGGCCCTGGGGATTACCCCGGAGCTGCTGCCCAAGGACGACGCCCGCAACGCCTCCGGCATCGTGGACGTGTTCCCGGCCCGCGACCCGGACCTGGACCTGGTCGACCGGGTGCTGCTGCCGCGCGCAGACATCGCGACGGAGGTCCTGGTCGAGGGGCTGCTGAAGTTGGGCTGGAAGGTCGACGACGTCGTCGCCTACCGCACCGTCCGTGCCGCCCCACCGGCCCCGGAGATCCGCGACATGATCAAGTCCGGTGGCTTCGATGCGGTGTGCTTTACCTCCTCCTCGACGGTGAAGAACCTGGTGGGCATCGCCGGTAAGCCGCACTCTCGCACCATCATCGCCTGCATTGGGCCGATGGCCGCCCAGACCGCCCGGGAGCACGGGCTGCGGGTGGACGTGATGCCGGAGGTTGCCGGCGTTCCGGAGCTGGTGGATGCGCTGGCCGCCCACGTGGCGGACCTGCGTGCGAAGGGGCAGCTGCCGCCGCCACGCAAGCGCCGCCGTCGTCGGAAGAAGAGCAGCGAGCAAACAGCGGCGAAGTAGGGGAGAAGCCATGAAACCCGTCGGCACGTGATGCCGGCGGGTTTGTGCTTCTCAGTAGGCTGGAAAACATGGCGAAAGACCGAACCGGGTTGCATAGTGGGCGGAAGTCGTGGCACCGGCGAGCCGGGCGTCCGGTCAACATCTGGCTGAGCCTCCTGCTGGTCGCCGGGTTAGTTCACCCTGCTCTGCCCGAATACCGCTGGGTGCTCATTCACCTACTTACTCTGGGCGCAGTGACCAACTCCATCGTCGTGTGGTCCCAACGCTTCACCGAGCAGTTGCTGGACCAGCGATGCCCGGATTCCGCCCGGCCTCGCCAGCTGAGGCGCATCTGGGTGCTCAACGCAGGCATTGCGTTGACGATGATCGGCCAGCTCGGCACGGGGGTTGAAGGCGCTTTCGATGCCGCGCTGACGATCGCGCACAGCATCACGGTTGTTGGTGCTGCGGTCGTGGGACTGAGCTTGAGTTCACATGCACTAAGCCTGCTGCGGGAGGCTCAAAAAGCCCGGGCCAGCATGGATCACACTCTGCCACTGGTGCCCGTCAGCGCGTACATTCTCGCGGCACTGTTCCTACCGATTGGTGCAATCGCGGGTGCGCTCCTGGCAGTGGGTATGCCCTCGCCGTGGCAAGAACGACTCCTCCTGGCGCACACCGCGGTGAACGTTCTGGGCTTTTTGGGCTGCACCGCGTCCGCTAGCCTGACTTTCCTTGCCCCACAGCTGCAGGGCGCGTTGGGCAGTGGCAAGAAGCACGACGGATATACCGGGTTGGGCGATGCGGCTGGGCGACTGTGGTTCGTGATCATCCTGCAGGGGATAGGAGTCCTCACCATCGGCGGTGGTGCGCTTCTTGACCAGCGCTTCGTGGTCCTTGGCGGGCTCGTCGCCTATGTGGCCGCCTGGGTGATCCTGTTGTCTGCTTATGCCCCAGCACTGCTGCGCGGGATCTTTAGCGGGAACGCGCCGGTGTTCGCGGGCGTGGCTATGGTGGCTGCCCCGATGTGGCTCATTGGTGGCCTGCTGTGGCTCGCAGGCCAGATCGCCAACGGAACCCCGGCTAGCGAGGCTACGCTGCCCACCCTGGCTTTGACCGTGGGGTTTGCGGCCCAGCTGCTGCTGGGGGTGATGAGCTATCTGCTGCCGATCACGATCGGCGGCCCACGTCCCGCCGTCAACGCGGGCCTGAAGGCTTTGGATTGGGCTGGGACGTTCCGCACGGTGCTGCTAAACCTGGGCTTGGCGGTGTGGCTGCTGCCGATCAGCAGCTGGCTGAAGGTTGCTGTATCGGTGCTGACCCTTCTGCCACTCGCGCTCGTGCTGCCACTGATTCCCCGGGCTGTGAAGGATCAAGGTGCACAGCTGGCCGCCTTCGCGCGCGAGCACCGAGAGAAAGATGCCGAGCGCCCTGAGATCGAGCGGGCGGATCAGCTCGGCGAGGAGACCGCGGAGTTTTTGGACACCCGCGAGCGCCCGACAGAGAGAGCACGGCGCGGTGGAGTCGCCGAAGTGGCTGCTGCCATCGCGACGATTGCTCTGGTGCTGGCCAGCGGGGCTGCCCTCGGGGGATCGGTTGGTTCCACGAATACTGCTACCGATTCGCAGGTTGCCCCCACGGGTAACACCGTGCGGGTGGAGGTTTCCGCCAAGGGTATGGCCTTCCATCCCAACAGCGTGACCGTGGCGCCCGGGGACAAACTCGAGCTCGTGCTCACCAACGATGACAAACAGGACCACGATCTGAAGCTCGCAAGTGGGGCCGAGACGGGGCGCGTCTCTCCGGGCGAGACCCGTGTACTCGACGCCGGACTCATCAGCGCGGACGTGGAAGGGTGGTGCACCATCGCGGGCCACCGCATGCAGGGCATGACCTTCATGGTTCACACCAGCGGTGATGGCGAGGGGGCGCGGACTCCCGGTGCAGGAGCCCGGCCGGGACACGTTGCCGCAGGTGCCGGTTCCGGAAATGCAGGTGAGGAGGTGCCCGATACGCCGCTCGATCCGGCGTGGATGCGGGACCCGGAACTCGCTCCGGCGAGCGCGAACCGCACCCACCGGATCACGATCGACGTCCAGCAGGTTCAAGGCACCCCGCACGAGGGCGGAGCTACCCGCGGTTGGTGGACCTTCAACGGCAAGCCGATGGGACCGACCCTGCGTGGCAAGGTCGGGGATACCTTCGAAATCGTGCTGAAGAACTCCGGTACGATGAACCACTCCATCGACTTCCACGCGGGCATCGTCTCCCCGGACGAGCCCATGCGGGACATCGCCCCGGGGGAGCAGCTGACGTACCGCTTCACCGCGGATAACGCCGGGATTTGGATGTACCACTGCGCGACAATGCCGATGAGCCTGCACGTGGCGGCCGGTATGTTCGGCGCAGTGATCATCGATCCGCCGGACTTGGATCCGGTGGATAAAGAGTTCCTGCTGGTGCAGTCGGAGGTCTACGGTCTGGTCTCTGACTCGGAACAGCCGGTGGACGAGCAACTCCTGCAGACCGCCCAACCGAGCGCGGTGGTGTTCAACGGGTTGGAGAACCAGTACGTCCAGTCCCCGCTGCGCCTGGAACCGGGGCAGCGGGCGCGGTTCTGGTTGCTCAACGCTGGCCCGAATATCGCCGAGAGTTTCCATATCGTGGGTACGCAATTCCCGGTGATGTACAAGGAGGGTTCCTACACGGTGCGCAACCAGCCGAGCGGTGCGGGGCAGGCACTCGACCTTCAGCCCGCGCAGGGCGGATTCGTGGAGGCGGAATTCCCGGAGGCGGGGACGTACCCCTTCGTCAACCACCGCTTTGTGGACGCCGAACGCGGCGCGACGGGGCATGTTGTGGTGAAGTAGGAGCCATGGCGGCGAAGAAGAAGCACGGCGGTTCCAACCCAGCTGGTGGTACACCGTCGCAGGACACCCGCAACGTGGTCCCGGTCCGCCCGCTCGCTGAGTTCGACGGCCTCCCGGAGGGTTTCGCTCAGGGGGAGGACGCCCCGATCCTCGCGACGAGCGCATGGGGCGGACCCAAGGGGCAGAAGCAGCAGATCGGGCTGGCAGCCTGGGGCGAGCTGCCCGCGGTGAACGCCGCAGACCCGTTCGTGATCGCCAGCCCGCACGTGCCCAGCGAGGTTCGGCTGCACGTGCGCGGCGAGGTGGGCACCCCGGACTTTAAGGAACCGCGCGAGCCACTGCTCATCGCGGAGGCCGGTGAGGCGCTGGCCGGGGCGGAGGTGCGGCGCACGCTGCTCGGCACGATGATCCACCCGCCCGCGGAGCTGCTCGCTGAGGCGGAAGGTTCGGCGGGGCTGCGGGCCACCGTCGAAGCCCTGTGGATCACGGACGAAGGCGACGAGACCGTGACCTGGGCCGTGCGTCTGGCCGATGAAGCCACCGACTAAAACCCACCCCGTAGGCTCAGTCAGCCACGGAACCCGCGCAACCGCCGGTACCCCCGCAGCCAGCCGGGAGGCAGCGGGCTGGGCCAACGGTGGTGTCTGCCCCGTGGCGTACCATCGGTGCTATGTCTGAATCCGCACAGAATTCCCAGCTGCAGTTCAATATTCCCCGCCGTCCGCGCCGCCTGCGCACCAACCCGGTGATGCGCGATTTCACGGCGGAGACCAGCCTGAACCCGAGCCAGTTCGTCCTGCCGATGTTCGTCGCGGACGGCCTTAGCGAGGCAAAGCCGATCAGCTCCCTGCCGGGGGTCTACCAGCACACCACCGACTCCCTGCTGCGCGCCGTCGAGGAAGCCGCGGAGGCGGGCGTGGGCTCCATCGACCTTTTCGGTGTTCCGCTCGACGAGGATAAGGACGCCACCGGCTCCGTGGGCGTGGATCCGGAGGGGATCCTGAACAAGAACCTCCGCGCGATCCGCGAGGAGTTCGGCAACGACATCCTCGTCATGGCCGATACCTGCCTCGATGAGTTCACCGACCACGGCCACTGCGGGGTGCAGGGCGAGGACGCCTTCGGCCAGCAGATCGTGGACAACGACGCCACCCTGCAGCAGTACGCCGCCCTCGCGGTCGCCCAGGCGGATGCCGGCGCCCACATCGTTAGCCCGTCCGGAATGATGGACGGCCAGGTCGCGGTCATCCGCGCGGCCCTGGACGCCTCCGGCCACGAGGACGTCTCCATCATGGCCTACTCCGCGAAGTACGCCTCCGCCTTCTATGGCCCGTTCCGCGAGGCCGTCGGCTCCAGCCTGACTGGCGACCGCCGCACCTATCAGCAGGACCCCCGCAACCGGCGGGAGTCCCTGCTGGAGACCCAGATGGACATCGACGAGGGCGCGGACATGGTGATGGTCAAGCCCGCGATGCCGTACCTGGACGTGCTGCGGGAGGTCGTGGACATGTCCCCGGTTCCGGTCGCCGCTTATCAGGTGTCCGGTGAATATGCGATGATCAGTGCAGCAGCCCAGAACGGTTGGATCGATCTGGAGCCGGCGATCATGGAGTCCCTGACGGGGATTCGCCGCGCCGGTGCGGACATCATCCTGACCTATTGGGCGACGACCGTCGCGAAGATGCTGCGCGGCTAGCCGAAGGATGTGCCGACAATTCCGCTGATTGTCGGCACGTATTTTCTCCACTCGACCCCTTGATCTGCGATTTATGAGCAATTCTTCTTCTCCCACTCCCTCCGGGCAGTCCCGTCCGCCGCGGCCGCGTGGCCAGCAGGGCCGGCAATGGGAGGCCAGCCCCGATAACGGGCACATCCCCGGCTACCCCAAGCCGGAGGACGGCGGCCCGGTCGGGCCCGGTTGGAACAACCCTCAGGGGCGGGGCAATCAGTGGCAGTCCGGCAATGGCTCTAAGAATCAGGGAAGCCCGAACCCGGGCCCGCCCCCGGAGCTGCCCAAGCCACCGAAGGTGGGGCGCCCGGATGGCCTGGCGCCGAGCCTCGAGGACGCGCCGGAGAACGTCCGCCTGGGCGTGCGCGCCTGGCTGGCGGTCAGCGGCCTGCAGATCCTCTACGCCCTGGTCCAGTTCGCCGCGAACTTGAGCGACGACCGCGACCTGCGCCGCACCGTCACCAAGACGATCGAGGAGGGGGCCGGTGTTCCTGACGAGGTGACGGAGAACGTCTCCATCGACACCCTCGTCCTGGGGACGAATGCCCTGACGGCCGCCTGGCTCGTCATCGCTGCCCTGATCTGCGCGTGGCTGACCCTGCGCGCCGGGCGCGGCGCGGTGTATTCCCGCATGTTCCTCAACGTGGGTTCCGTCTACCTCATGCTCACCGCGGTGCTGATGAGCCTGTCCTCCGGGCCGCCGACGATGGCGGTGGGCTTCGTCCTCGCCCTCGGCGTGCTCAGCATCCTGGCCGGTGTGACCGCGGGTGTGGGCATGTGGTTCATGTCCCGACCCGGCAACGAGGAGTGGTTCGGCATCCCGAGCCGCGAAGAGGTCGAGCGCTACGCCGAGGAATACGAGCAGGCTCGCCGCGAACGCGATAAGCACAAGGGCGGAAAGAAGCGTCGCGCTCCCTGGGGGAAGTCCCAGGATGAGAACGCCGATAGCGAAGATAAGGCCTAAGCTGAGCCGATGGCTGGAAAATTCTCCACACCCCAACCCGGGCGGGGCGACGATATCCAGGAACTCGACCTGGCTATCGCGCAGGCCCGCACCGCGGCCGAAGCGGCCGGCGTGGACGTCGAAAATTTCGACGCCGAAGAACACAGCAACGTGCTCAGCACGGGTAACGGACTGACGTCCTACGCATTCCACCTGGAGAATCTGGAGTCGGCGGCGCAGGCCACCTCCCTAGAATATGAACTCAACGCCATCGACGGGGTCGAGGCAGTGGTGGTGTACTCCGCCAACATGGTGTGGATCTCCGCGCTGGATAGCGTGCGGCCCGACGAGGTGCAGCGCCACCTCGAAGATGCCGGGATCCGCGGGCATCTCACCGCCTCCTCGCTGCGCCGCCGCGCCACCCGCCTGACGAAGCAAGACCCGCGCATCCGCTCCCGCCGCGAATCCGCCCGCGAGCGCGCCATCATGGCCGCCCGGCGCCGCAAGCAGGGGGCGGGTGCGCGCCGCCGTGGGGAGGCCCGCGCCGGTGAAGTGCTGCACACCGCCCGCGAGCTGGTGACCGCCTGGCGGCTCATCATCGCGATCGTCTTCGGCCTGCCTGTCGTGGCGATGCAGATGATCCCCTCCCTGCAGTTCGACTGGTGGCAGTGGGTGTGCCTGGCGCTGTCCACGGTCGTGGTGGGTTGGTCGGCCTGGCCCTTCCACCGCGCGATGGTCGCCGGTGTGCGCCGCAGCATGTCCGCCCTCGACGGGGCGAGCAGCCTGGCGATCCTGCTGGCCTACGGTTTCTCAGTGCTCTCCCTGATCACGACCTCCGCCTCTGACCCGACGTGGCGGGCCAGCACCGTGTGGCTGGCCCGCACCTGGTCCGATCCGAGTTTCGAAGGCGCGATCTTTTTCGACGTCGCGTGCGGCGTGACGATCCTGCTGCTCTTCGGTCGCCTCCTTTCCCGCCGGAACCAGATCCGCACCCGGGCCGTGCTAGCGGTGCTGCAACCGCCGAAGAACGAGCCGATCACCGTCATTCGGAAGAACAAGTCGGAGAAGAAGGTCATCTCCACCGCGGAGATCAGGCGTGGCGATGACGTCCTGCTGGAAACGGACATGACGTGCCCGGTGGACGGCGAAGTCATCAGCGGCCGCGGCGTCGTGGACATGGGGCCGGTCGGGGGAGTGGACCGCAAGAAGGAGCTCGTGGTCGGCGACCGGATTTACGCCGGGGCGACGAATCACGGGCAGACGCTCAAGGTGCGGGCCCACGCCACCGGCTCGCACACCCGCCTGGCCGCGATGGGGCGCTGGTTTACCCACGCCGCGCAGGACGAGAACCGGATGGCGCAGATCACCAACCGCTCGGCCAGCCTGCTGGTGCCGTGGGCTTTCGCCATCGCGGTGGTGGACTTCTGCATGTGGCTGATCTTCAACGGCTCCTTGGACGCCGCCGTGGCGACCAGCCTCTCCGTCCTCGCCGCGGTGGGGCCGGTGGCGCTGGCCCTCTCCGCGCCGCTGGCCCTGCGCCTGGGGCTTGCTCGGGCGGCGAATTACGGCATGCTGCTGCGCGATAGCGCGACGATCCACCGGCTCTCCGGCGTGGACTCGATCATCTTCAACCGGCTGGGCACGCTCACCCGGGCGCCGATGAATGTGGTGAACGTGACGGCCGCCCACGGGGAGCACCCGGAGCTGGTGCTGCGCGTCGCGGCCTCGTTGATGATGGAATCCGATCACGCGGTCTCCAAGGCGATCGTCCGCGCGGACCGAGAGACCCGCGACGCGAACTCCGGCTTCGACACCATCCCCGTGTGGCTGGAAACCGGCGAGGTGAAGGTCAACGCGGAGGGCACGTTCGTGGGCTCCATCGACGTCCCGGTCCCGCCGAAGGGGAAGAACTATAAGGACGTGGTGCGCCGCGACCGGCACGAGCTGCCGGCCTCCCCGGACCTGACGGATGACGAGAACGTCCGTCGCGTCACCGCCCGGATCTGGCGGCCGAAGGACCTGGGCGAGGTGCGCGACCCGCACCTGGCTTCCGCGGCGCTGTCCGGTGGCAGCCCCGTCGTCGTGTCCTGGAAGGGCAAGGACCGCGGCGTGATCAACGTCGCCGATGCTTTTAAGGACGACGCCGCCCTCGCGATCGAGGAGCTGGAATCGATGGGGGTGGAGACGCTGATGATGTCCCGCGACATGTACCCGGTGGCCCGCCACCTCGCGGATTCCATCGGCGTGTCCACGGTGCTGGCCGGCGTGGTGCCAGGCAAGAAGGCCAAGGCCGTGCGCGGTGTGCATGCCCGCGGGCACCGGGTGGCGATGGTCGGCGACCAGGATTCGATCGGCGCACTGCGGGTGGCGGATGTGGGCATCCTCATGGGTTCCCCGAGCCGGACGGATGCCGATAGCGCGGACGTGGTCCTGCTTCGGGACGACGTCATGGCGATCCCCACCCTGATTAACTTCGTCCGCCACGTGCGCAATACCGTGGACTGGAATGTGTGGCTGGCCTGGGCGTATAACGCCATCGCGATCACCCTGGCTGTGGCGGGCGTGATGAATCCGATGGCCGCCACGGTGGTGATGCTGCTGAGTTCCACCATGATCGAGTGGCGCAGCTCCCGCATCCTGCGTCACAACTACAACGCCGCCACGATGCGGCACACGCACACCTGGCAGGGCTGGGTCGAGCGGCTGCGCAGCCGCCGGGAGCGCCGCCGCCGGGCGGAGCAGCGCGAGCAGTTCGTGGAGAGCGCACGCCTGAGCGCCACGGAGGATGGCCGCGAACTGCAGGAGCACATCACCGGCCCCGGCGTCGCCAGCCGCTAGGGGGCGAGATATTTGCGCGCCGGGGTGAACAGCCGCGCCCGGCGCAGTCGGCTTGCTAGGCCAGAGGCCTGCTGGCCAGGCGGGCCCACGGGCCAGCAGGGGTGTCCGGGGCCATCGGTAGGATGAGGGGCGTAGTGCATTAAACCGACGAGGAATCTTCACAAGAAAGGGCGATGTAGGCGATGGGTTCGACCAACACCAACGACAACGCGGCTGCCGAGGAGCGCCACCACGAGAGCGCGGCGGCGATGGAGCGAGCACGCCGCTTCATCCCAGGGGGTGTGAACTCCCCGGTGCGTGCCTTCGGCTCTGTCGGCGGGACCTCCCCGTTTATCACCTCCGCCTCCGGCTCCCAGCTGCACGATGCTGACGGCCTGCCCTACGTGGACCTGGTGTGCTCCTGGGGGCCGATGATCCACGGGCACGCCCACCCGGAGATCGTCGAGGCTGTGAAGTCGACCGCCTCCCGTGGCCTGTCCTTCGGCGCCCCGACCTCCCTGGAGGTCGACCTGGCCGAGGAAATCGTCAACCGTACGAGCGTGGAGAAGGTCCGCCTGGTCAACTCCGGCACCGAGGCCACCATGTCCGCCGTGCGCCTGGCTCGCGGCTTCACCGGTCGCGACAAGATCCTGAAGTTCGAGGGCTGCTACCACGGCCACGTGGACTCCCTGCTCGTTGCCGCCGGCTCTGGCGTGGCCACCTTCGGCCTGCCGGACTCCCCGGGCATCACCAAGGCTGCCGCCAGCGACACCGTCGTGGTGCCGTACCGCGACATCGAGGCCGTCAAGAAGGCATTTGCGGAGAACGAGGGCCAGATTGCCGCCATCATCACTGAGGCCACCCCGGGCAACATGGGCACCGTCTCCTCCATCACCGCGGACGGCACCAGCTTCAATGCCCAGCTCAAGGAGATTGCGCACGCCAACGGCGCGCTGCTCATCGTCGACGAGGTCATGACCGGCTTCCGCGTGGGCTACCAGGGCTGGTTCGGCAAGGACGGCGTGGCCGGCGACCTCACGACCTTCGGCAAGGTCGTCTCCGGTGGCCTGCCCGCCGCGGCCTTCGG
>NZ_JASLIP010000096.1 GCF_030152825.1 Corynebacterium sp. | reverse complement strand
GCGCTGAGCTTCCTGCAGGACTTCGACGCCGCCGACCGCCTCGTCCGCGCCGGTGCGCCGTCCAAGATGGCCTGGGGCGTGGCCCTCGGCCTGGCCGTGACCCTGGTCTGGCTCTACACCGAGATCCTGCGCCTGCTGTCCTACATCAATAGGGACTAGCGGCAGCCGCGATCGGCCGAGGTGCGTGATACGAACCGGCCCGAGAACACTCGCCCTTGGGGAAACTCCCCAAGGGCTCTTCTCATGGGTATGGACGGTGCCGGTTTCAGGGGGCTGCGCCTGCGTGTCTCCAGGCCTTGATAGCGTGATCAGGTCAACGACTGTAAAACAGCTGGGCGCCTAAGCACTGGCCCAGCTAGCAAGGAGCGCCGATGAGTCTCGGCGAAAACCCCCGTCCCACCAAGCCCCAGCCTGCGGCCGAACTACTCAAGGCCGGTAAAAGTTCCCAAGTCGGCTTGTACCCGCACGATCTACACCCGGGTCTGGTCCCTGGCTTAAGCGTCGAAGATCAAAACAAGAACTTCTCGCTGGACCGCATCGTCTTCTTCGTCACCGCTGCCTTCATCGTGGCCTTCATCGCCTGGGGTATCGCCTCCCCAGAATCGGTATCCACGGCGTCGGCTGCCGCCTACGACTGGGCGATGAATAACGCCGCGTGGCTGCTCAACCTCGTGATGAGCTTGGGCATCATCGTGATGCTCTACCTGGCATTCTCCCGTTACGGCCAGATCCCGTTGGGCCGGGACGACGAGGAGCCAGAGTTCTCCCGGTACTCCTGGATCGCGATGATGTTCGGTGCCGGTATCGGAGTGGGCGTGTTCTTCTTCGGCCCCTCCGAGCCCCTGGCGTACTACCTCTCTCCGCCGCCGGAAACCGTGGCCGCGGAAACCCCCGCCGCCCTGCACCAGGCGCTGGCCCAGTCCCACTTCCACTGGGGACTATCCATCTGGGGGCTCTACGCACTGGTGGGCGGAGCGCTGGCCTACTCCACCTACCGCCGCGGGCGGCCCTCTCTCCTGAGCTCCGTGTTCCGACCCCTGCTGGGAACCCAGCCGAATGAGGGGATCGCGGGCCGGGTGATCGACATGATGGCGATCGTCGCCACCCTCTTCGGCACCGCCGCCACCCTGGGTCTATCCGCCCTGCAGATCGCCCAAGGTGTGGAGATCATCTCCGGGGCAGGTTCGCTGGCCAACAACGCGGTTATCGCCATCATCGGCGTGCTCGGCGTTGCTTTTATCGTTAGCGCCGTGTCTGGCGTGGCCCGTGGCATCCGCTACCTGTCGAATATCAACATCACGCTGACGCTGCTGCTCGTCGCCTTCGTATTTATCTTCGGCCCGAGCCTCTTCCTGCTGAACCTGGTGCCATCCGGGGTCGCGACCTATATCGACCAGCTGCTGCCGATGATGGGCAAGTCCCTGTCCTGGGGTCAGGAGACCCTCGAGTTCCAGGGCGCGTGGACGGCCTTCTACTGGGCCTGGTGGATCGCCTGGACCCCGTTCGTCGGCATGTTTATCGCCCGGATCTCCCGTGGCCGAACCATCCGGGAATTCGCGCTGGCAACGATCGCCGGACCGACCACCATTCTGGTCCTGGCCTTCACCATCTTTGGTGGCGCCTCCATCACGTTCAGCCGGGAAGGCCGAGAGATGTTCGACGGCTCCGCGAATTCCGAGCAGGTTCTCTTCGCTCTCTTCGACCAGCTGCCCCTGAACACGATCACCCCGTTCCTGCTGATCGCCGTTCTCACGATCTTCTTCGTCACCTCCGCGGACTCCGCATCCGTGGTGATGGGAACCATGTCCTCTCAGGGCAACCCCGCGCCGAACAAGTTGGTCGTGGTGTTCTGGGGTGCGTGCATGATGGGTATCGCCACGGTGATGCTGCTGGCCGGCGGGGAAACCGCGCTGACGGCGCTGCAGAACCTCACGATCCTCATCGCGCTGCCGTTCTCGATCGTTCTGTTGGTGATGACCATGGCCTTCCTCAAGGATCTCCGCACCGACCCGGCGGTGATCCGTAAGGACTACGCCAGCACCGCGGTGGAAAATGCGGTGGTCCGTGGCCTGGAGGAGCACGGCGATGACTTCGAGTTCACCGTCGCTTCCGCGCCGGAGGGCAGGGGAGCGGGTGCTCACTTCGACTCTTCCTCTGAGAACGTCACCGACTGGTACCAGCGCGTGGATGAGGAGGGCGAAGAGATCGCCTACGACCACGAGACCAAGAGGTGGGCGGACCAGGAGGAAGACACCGCGGATACGTCGGCTGACTCCGCAGATGCAGCGTCGCCCGGTGCCGACGAAGGCTCGGCGGAGCAGCCGGAGCGTTAAGGCCGTCAGCAGCCAGCAGTTTCGGCCAGGCACAAAGAAACCCTCGGCCCTGGAAAATCCAGGGCCGAGGGTTTCTCCCTGCCACAGTGGGGCAGCGCCGCGTCAGAACTACTTCTGCATCGCGCGCGGAATATCCAGATCTGGGTTATACGGCTCGGCCTCCACGAGGGTCACCCGGACAGTGTCGCCGGTCGGGGTCTCGTACTCGCGGGTCTCGCCGACCTTCGCGCCAACCAGGGCGGCGCCCAGCGGGGCGTCGGTGGAGTAGGTCTCCAGCTCCGGGTTGGAGGACTCCAGGCCACGGGTACCGATCAGGAAGGTTTCCTTATCCTCCTCATCGTCGTCGTAGTAGACGTGCACGACGGTGCCGACCAGCGCGACGCCGGACTCCTGCGGAGCCTCACCGATGGTGGCGTTATCCAGTAGCTCCTCGAGGTAGGCGATGCGCGCCTCCTCCTGGCCCTGCTGCTCGCGGGCGGCGTGGTAGCCACCGTTCTCCTTGAGGTCACCCTCCTCGCGGCGTTCATTGATCTCGGCGGCCAGGACCGGGCGGTTCTCCTTCAGGGCGAACAGTTCCGCATTGAGTCGGTCGTAGGATTCTTGGGTGAGCCAGGTGGTCTGATTGTCTGCCATCTGCGCCATCCTCCTTGGAAATTAATGTCAGTAATTTTCAGCTAATCCGGGCAATCACGGTCCATGCACCGTCCCCGGCGGTAGCGCCTTGGGTGGCGATAGCTTTGCAGGAATAGTCCCACGGTTTCGCCGACGCCTGCCGGTTCTCGCTTGTCCGGGCGTATTCTAGCACCGAATAGGTGCGAAAACTTCAGCCGACGCGTCGTCGGTTGGCCGTTCCTCGGTGGGCTACTGCTTCAGGTGGGAGGGGATGACCGAGGAGCAGCCGTAGATCTTCCCGGCGTAGCCCGGCACGCGAGTGTTGATATCCACCGAGTGGCGGGAGGTCTTCGGCCCGCCGGCTGGGACGTAGAACTCGCGGCGACCGACTTCATTCTTGTCGTAGTCCATCGCGGTGACGATGCAGTAAGCCGGCTGCGACGGATCCTCGCGGGTGACGTCGACGCGCATGTTCAGGCGGTTGTCGGAAACGACGGAGCCGCCGGACTCGACCGCGGTGACGTCCGCCGAGGACGCGTTCATGAACTGGCTGACCGCGTAAGCCATCGCGCCGGCGATGAGGACGCCCAGCGCGATGACTAGCACCTTGCCGGCGAAGGGGCGGTTGCGTTCAGCGCCGTAGCGGGCCTTCAGGGCATCGTCCGCGGGCATCTGCGCATCACCCGGGCGGGAGTTGGGAACCGAAGGGGAAGCATCAGAGGTCATGGTGTTTTACATTCTAGGCAATGCGCCCGTAAAAGCAGATTTCTTCTTGCCCGTTCGACCTCCTCCTGTGGTTGGGGCGCGGTGGGGCGGTGCGTTGTGACTTCTCTTCATCGCGCGTGGAACAATATGGAAGTATGACTGATTCGACGACGAGCGGCGCCCAGGGCGGTTATCGCGTGCTGGCGATTCACGCCCACCCGGATGATGAATCAAGCAAGGGCGCGGCGACGATGGCTCGCTATATCGACGAAGGCCACCGAGTCCGCGTGCTGACCTGCACGGGCGGCGAGGAAGGCAGCATCCTCAACCCCAGGATGGACCGCCCCGAGGTGCACGAGAACCTGGTGGACGTGCGCCGGGAGGAAATGGCCCGAGCCGCAGAGATCCTGGGGGTGGAGCACCGCTGGTTGGGATACGTGGACTCCGGGTTGCCGGAATCCGGAAAGCGGGAGGACCTCCCGGAAGGCTGCTTTGCGCTGCAGGACGTCGACGAGGTCGCCGCCGAGGTGGTTGCACAGATCCGCGAGTTCCAGCCGCACGTGATCATCACCTATGACGAAAACGGTGGCTATCCGCACCCGGATCACCTGATGGTGCACGCAGTGTCCATGCGCGCCTGGGAGCTCGCGGGAGACCCAGAGTATCGGCCCGATCTGGGCGAGGCCTGGGCTCCTCTGAAGCTCTACTACACGCACGGTTTCGTGGTGACCCGCTTTAACATGCTCGCCGAGGCGGTGGCACAGCGACAGGCCAACGGCGCGATGACCCTGCGCGAGTACCAGCACACCATGACGCAGCTGGCTTTCTGGCGTGCAAAGCAGGACGTCTACCCTCGCGTGACGACCCGCGTGAACGCTGCCGATTGGTTCGATCGCCGCGACGCGGCGCTGACCGCACATGCCACCCAGATCGACCCGGACGGGCCGTTCTTCGGCGTGGACGTGGACGTGCAGCGCGAGACGTGGCCCACGGAGGAGTTCGAATTAGCGAAGACCCGGGTGGCCACTACACTGCCAGAGAGAGAACTCACCGCGGGCCTGCCTCCGGTGGGCAGCGCCGATGAACTCAGCCAGAGCCAGCCGCCAGAGGTGCCGGTGCGCCCCGAGCAGTAGGATTTCCGCTAGAGAATTTTTAGCCCAGTACTCACACACGGCTTGACCGCCGCCGAAGGGAATGGATGACATGATCGCAGCTCTTTCGACCCCTGCTCTGCCAGCAGCGGATCTGGTGACCGCAGGGGCGGCGTACACGACCACTGTTATCGCCCAGGGCCCAACCCCCAATACGGGCCCGCGCGGCGAGGAATTCGGCAAGGCCTCGCCGGTCGGGCTGTTCGTCATCCTGGGGCTGCTCTTCGTGGTCATCGTCATCGGATTCGGAATGAACCGCAGGCTGCGCCGCCTGGAACGCCGCCGCGCCTTCGCCGAGCAGCACGGCATCGACGTGTTCGATGAGGAGCGACTCAACAAGGCCATGGAGGAGAGCGGCTACGAGGAGTACGCGAAGGGCGGAGCGATGTTCGCCCGCACCGAGGTGCCGCAGACCGATGCTCGTTTCGAGCCGGCCTCCGGGATCGGCACGCAGCTCACCGGGCCCGACGCGATCGACGCGGAACGCGCGAAGGCCGAGGAAGAAGACGAAGACGAGAATCCTGCACGCTAAGCGAGAGGGTTAACAATCGTGGGTCTACCAAAGCTTGCGGCAGCGATCGGGCGAACCGAGCCGCTGAAGAGGCTCGCCAGCCTGCTCTATCCCGCCTACGAGGCGCGGCTGGCTCGCTCTCTACGGGATTTGCCACGCCCGGCTCACATCGCAATCATGGCCGACGGTAACCGTCGCTGGGCTAGGGAGAACGGCTTCACCGATGTCTCCCATGGGCATCGCGTGGGCGCCCGGAAGATCGCCGAGATGTGCAATTGGTGCGACGAGATGGGCATCGCCTCGGTGACCGTCTACCTGCTCAGCACAGAGAACCTCAAACGCGAACCGGAGGAACTCGAGCTTCTGGTCAAAATCATTGGGGACGTCGCCGACGAGCTCGGGCGGGCGAAGGCCGGATTCCGCGTGCGCTCGGTGGGGCACCTCGAGCTGCTGCCGCAGCAGCTTCGGGAACGCCTGGAATACAACGAGCAGCTCACCGCCAATAACACGGGCGTGTGCGTGAACGTCGCCGTCGGCTACGGCGGACGTCAGGAGATCGTTGACGCGGTGCGAGACACCGTCGCGGAACTCGCTGCGGATGGCACTCCGGCGGACGAGATCGCCGAGAAGATCACCGTCGACTCCTTGGGTAATCACATGTACACCAAGGGGCAGCCGGACCCGGATCTGGTGATTCGGACCTCGGGGGAGCAACGGCTCTCGGGCTTTCTGCTGTGGCAGTCCGCCTACTCCGAGATTTGGTTTACGGACACCTACTGGCCAGCCTTCCGGCGTGTGGACTTCCTCCGCGCGTTGCGGGAGTACTCCCAGCGTCACCGCCGCTTCGGGCTCTAGACCAGCGCTGTACTCATCGCCCTGCGCCCTTACGGACGGAGCCGGGGCCAGTGCCAGCTGGGGAACGTGCGGGGGGGTTAGATCTTGCGCATTCGCACCCGGTCGACGAGGTGATCTGCGCCCTTGCGCATCACCAGGCTGGCCCGGATCCGGGTCGGCAGGATGTTCTCCATGAGGTTCGGCAGGTTCACCGTCTGCCAGATCTCCCGGGCCACCTGGGAGGCCTGTGCATCGCTCAGCCCAGCGAGGTGGTGGAAGTGCGCGTCCGGATCCTTGAAGGCGGTGTTCTTCAGCCGCAGGAAGCGGGAAATGTACCAGTCTTCGATGTCCTCGACCCGGGCGTCGACATAGACGGAGAAGTCGAAGAGGTCGCTGACCATGAGGGTGGGACCTGTCTGCAGCACGTTGAGCCCCTCGACGATGAGGATGTCGGGCTGGTCGACGACCTCGAACTCGCCGGCGATCCGGTCGTAGGCCTCGTGCGAGTAGACCGGTGCCTTGACGTTGCGGGCGCCTGATTTCACCTTGGTCACGAAGTTCAGAAGCGCCTGCTGGTCATAGGACTCAGGGAAGCCCTTGCGGTGCAGCAGGCGGCGGCGTTCCAGCTCGGCGGTGGGGAAGAGGAAGCCATCCGTGGTGATCAAGTCCACCCTGGGGCTGGACTCCCAGCGCTGCAGAAGCACCTGGAGCACACGCGCGGTGGTGGATTTCCCGACGGCCACAGAGCCGGACACACCGATGATGTACGGGGTGGGAGGCATCGGCTCGCCGATGAAGGTCTCGGTGGCCTGATTCAGGCTTCGCTGTGCCTCGACCCGCAAGTTGATGAGGCGGGAGAGCGGCAGGTAGACCTCGCTGACCTCGTCCAGGTCAATCTCGTCGCCGATGCCGCGCAGCTGGTCGAGCTCGGATTCGCTCAAGACCTGTGGCATGGACTTGCGGAGTTTGCGCCACTGGCTCCTCTTGAGCTCGATGAAGGGCGATACAGCCGCGTCCGCGGAGGCGCGCTGGGGCGTACGATTCATGGCCTCATTGTGCCTGTGTGGGGGGAGATAACCCAAATGTGCTAGGTGCGCTGTGACCTGCGTCCGGGGCAGACGCTAAGATGTGGGGCGCAACGCAACAACACCTTCTACCCCAAGGATCGGTCTGCATTCTTGGTGGTATACACCCTTTTGAAGGAAGGCCGACGGAAACTTATGTCCGATTCTCCACAGACCATCCAGCACAACGTGCCGCTGGCTGAACTCGACCCGGATGTCGCACGCGCCATCGACGGCGAGCTGGCTCGCCAGCGTAACACTCTCGAGATGATCGCGAGTGAGAACTTTGTGCCGCGCGCAGTGCTGCAGGCGCAGGGCTCCGTCCTGACCAACAAGTACGCCGAGGGCTACCCGGGACGCCGCTACTACGGCGGCTGCGAGCACGTCGACATCATCGAGGATCTGGCCCGCGACCGAGCGAAGCAGGTCTTCGGCGCAGAGTTCGCCAACGTGCAGCCGCACGCTGGTGCGCAGGCCAACGCCGCCGTCCTCATGGCGCTGGCTAGCCCGCGGGATAAGATCCTGGGTCTGTCCCTGGCTCACGGTGGCCACCTGACCCACGGCATGCACCTGAACTTCTCCGGCAAGCTCTACGAGGCCATCGCCTACGAGGTGGACCCGGAGACCATGCGCATCGACATGGATAAGGTCCGCGAGCAGGCCCTCAAGGAGAAGCCGACCGTCATCATCGCCGGCTGGTCCGCCTACCCGCGCCACCAGGACTTCGCTGCCTTCCGCTCCATCGCGGACGAGGTCGGCGCGAAGCTGTGGGTCGACATGGCCCACTTCGCAGGTCTGGTTGCTGCCGGCCTGCACCCGTCCCCGGTCCCGCACGCTGACGTCGTGTCCACCACGGTGCACAAGACCCTGGGTGGTCCGCGTTCCGGCCTGATCTTGGCGAAGCAGGAGTGGGCGAAGAAGCTGAACTCCGCAGTCTTCCCGGGCCAGCAGGGTGGCCCGCTGATGCACGCCGTTGCCGCGAAGGCCGTGGCCATGAAGGTTGCCCAGACCGACGAGTTCCGTGACCGCCAGGCCCGCACCCTCGAGGGCGCGAAGATCCTGGCTGAGCGCCTGTCCGCCGCTGACACCAAGGGTGCTGGCGTCGAGGTGCTCACCGGTGGCACCGATGTTCACCTGGTGCTGGCTGACCTGCGCCACTCCGAGCTCGATGGCCAGCAGGCGGAGGATCTGCTGCACGAGGTTGGCATCACCGTTAACCGCAATGCCGTTCCTTTCGACCCGCGCCCGCCGATGGTCACCTCCGGCCTGCGCATCGGTACCCCGGCCCTGGCTTCCCGCGGCCTGGACACCGCCGCCTTCACCGAGGTCGCGGACGTCATCGGTACCGCGCTGGCACAGGGTAAGAACGCCGACGTCGACGCGCTGCGCGCTCGTGTCTCCAAGGTTGCTGAGCAGTTCCCGCTGTACGAGGGCCTCGAAGACTGGAAGCTGGTCTAACAATGGCGGAATCCGCTGTGAACCCGCAGGGCAGCCAGGCTGGCTCCGCGTCCCAGTCCGCTGGGGCGGGGCACGCGCTGATCATCGTCGACGTGCAGAATGACTTCGTCGACGGCAGCCTGGCCACCGAACGTGGTGCACAGGCCGCCGAGGCGATCAGCAAGCACATTGCTGGTCTGCACCGCTACGACGTCATCGTGGGCACCAAGGATTGGCACATCGACCCGGCCGGGCACTTCGCCCCGGAGGGCACGGAGCCGGACTACCAGGACACCTGGCCGGTGCACTGCGTTGCCGGGACCACTGGCGCGCAGTCGCACCCGGCGCTGGCGACCGACCAGGTCGAGGCGTGGTTCCACAAGGGTGAGTACGAGCCCGCCTACTCGGGCTTCGAGGGCCACCTTGCGGACTCCCTGGCTGCAGCGGGAGAGAAGAGCGCTGCTGCTGAGGATCACCCGAAGGTGCTGCTCGCAGAATGGTTGCGTTCCCGCCGGATTGGTCAGGTAACCGTGGTCGGCATCGCGACCGACTTCTGCGTGCGTGCCACTGCCCTGGATGCGAAGGCCGAGGGCTTTGACGTCACTGTCATCCCGCGCCTGTGCGCGCCGGTATCGGCAGCGGGGGAGGAAGCGACCCTCGCCGAACTGCGTGAGGCCGGCGTCGGGGTGAAATAGCCGCAGTCGCGACTGAAAGCTAAAAGAACCCGATGGTGGAAACCATCGGGTTCTTTTATGTCTAACTCATTCGGGTGGGGCGCTTAAGCTGCGCCCGCCCGGTGAGGGGGCAAGGGGGGAGTGGCTTACTCGCCCTTAGCCAGCTTGCGGGAGATGATCTCCAGCATGATCTCGTTCGGGCCACCGTAGATCGGCTGGACGCGGGAGTCCAGGTAGTGGGTAGCGATCGGGTACTCCAGCATGAAGCCGTAGCCGCCGTGCATCTGCAGTGCCTGGTTCACGACATCGATCTGCAGCTCGGTGGTGTGGTACTTCGCCATCGCAGCGGTGGTCTCGTCCAGCTCGCCCTTGACCTTGGCCTCGATGCAAGCGTCGACGAAGGACTGTGCAGCCTGCAGGCCCTGCACCATCTTGGCCAGCTCCCAGCGGTAGGCCTGGTGGTCGACCAGACGGTTGCCGAAGGTCTTGCGGTCCTGGGAGTGCTGGTACACCAGGTCGAACGCGCGGCGGGAGGTTGCGATGGAGCCCACGGCGATGGACAGGCGCTCCTGAGCCAGGTTGTGGCGCAGGTAGCCGAAGCCAGCGCCGCGCTCGCCCAGCAGGTTCTCAGCCGGGATCTGGACGTTCTCGAAGGAGAGCTCGGCGGTGTCCTGAGACTTCAGACCGACCTTCTTCAGCGGGCCGGTCTTGGTGTAGCCCTCCATGCCGTCCTCGACGATGAGCAGGGAGATGCCTGCGCGACCCTTCTCTGGGTCGGTGATGGCGACGATGATGGTGAAGTCAGCCTGGACACCGTTGGAGATGAAGGTCTTCGCGCCGTTGACGGTGAAGGAGCCGTCGCCGTTGTCGCGGGCCAGGGTGCGGATGCCAGCCAGGTCGGCGCCGGCCTCCGGCTCGGTCATGGCGATTGCGGCGATCTTCTCACCGGAGCACAGTGGCTTGAGGAAGCGCTCCTTCTGCTCGTCGTTGGCGAAGCGCTGCAGGTATGGGATGACCAGGTCGTTGATGGTCTGGATGCCCACGATGATGGAGCCGGAGTCTGCCTTGGCGAGCTCCTCGGTCAGCACGGCGTTGAAGCGGTAGTCGTTCATTCCGCCGCCGCCCCACTGCTCGTCGACCTCCATGCCCAGCAGGCCCATGTCGCCGGCCTTCTTGAACATCTCGCGGTCGACGTAGCCCTGGTCATGCCAGCGCTCTACGTTCGGGTGGATTTCGGTCTCCACGAAGCCGCGGACGGCCTCGCGGAACATCTCGTGCTCTTCGTTGAACAGGGTGCGCGGAAGGTAGTTCTTCATGTTGTCCTCTCCGGAAGTCGGGGGATGTTCGGTGAAAGAGCCGGCACAGTTCGCACTGTGATCCAGAACTCTTAATGCTTATGTTCATAGTAACGCTTTGTGGTCTCAGTCACCTATTTATGAAGAAATATTTTTAAACCCTTGTGCGTAAACTTAGGTAATGCTAACCTCAAATCAGCGCCCACGGGGGATGATCTCACGAGGTGCGCCAGTAGTGGATAGTCGTTTTCTGCCGCGTCGCTCGGGAAGGCTCCTCTTCTCGCCCCACCCGAGCAACTTGTCACGGCGCGAATGGAAGCGACGGGTTGAAAAGCTGCCGTGGCCTAGTCACCCACGGCGGTAAATAACGGGTACACCCGGTGTCGTCGCACGGGTACCAAAAGCTCAGGCGGGGCTTAAGCATCACAGTGCTTAAGCCCCGCCTGAGCTTTTCCCTTAAGTCGTTCCCCCCAGGGCGGATGACCTAGTTCTTTCCGCCGGGGCGATTTTCCGCCAGCGACTTCCGAGCCTCGCGCAGCCACTCCGGCTGATTCTCCAGCAGCTCCTTGATCTCGGAGGTGGTCAGCGGCTTATCCAGATCATTCTTGCGCAGGGCGGTGATCGTAATGCCCAGCTTCCGTGCCACCTCAGGGCGTGGGTGGGGGCCCTCGAGGCGCAGCTGCTGCAGCCACTCAGGTGGGTTCTGCTGCAGCTCCACGAACTCCTCGTGGGCCAGCGGGGTGTTCTGAAACTCCTCCGGGGCGGCCGGTAGGTAGATCCCCAGCTTCTTTGCCGCCGTCATTGGCTTCATTTTTGGTCCCTTTGAGACGTTCTTCTCTGTCATTGCCTCTCCTGATCGCTCAGACATACTGTCCGAGCCGGTATTTCTCTCGTCCGCGCGCCGCCAGTAGCGGCGCTGCGCATACTCAACTTTCCCATCCCCATCCTAGAGCCAAGTGCCTGCTAACCCCGCCTCCCGACAACCTGGCCTGACATTCCTTAAGCACCCGCGTGGCCTCGCGATAGTATGTCCCCATGGCTCAGCTCGCCCCGCGCTACCTCCGCGTCGTCTTCAGCCCCGGCATCAACCCGGACAAGTGGTTCGCTCGCTTCGACGACCGCGTCCCCGGCTGGCGAAGTGCCGGCGCCGCCGCGGACGACCCGCTGACATATATAAACAGGGGAGAAGCGGACGTTGCGATCGTCCGTCTCGGCCAGAGGGGCGTGGACAAGGATAAATTCCACGCCGTGACCCTCTATGAGGAACAAATGGGTGTGGCCGCCCCCAAGGAGCACCCGATCGAGGTGATGGACCGGGTCAAGTGGGCCGAACTCTCCGAAGAGATGTTCATGTACACCACCCCCGCCGACGGTATCGACGACCTGCCCAAACTCCGCGAAATGCTGGGTGTTGTCGCAGCCAACGTCGGAATCGCCGTCGCACCCCGCCCACTCCTGCGGGCCCTGAGAACCAGGGGAGTGGTCAACCGCGAACTCCTGCTCCCCGCACCGCGGGACGAAGATTCGGAAGCAGGTTCAGTCGATCAGACGGCGAAGAGCGGTGAGGAAGAGAGCACCGCGCCCGGTTCAGAGTGGCCAGGCACGACCGTCGTCGCCGTCGTCTGGCTGAAAGAGCGGGACGCCGAAGAGGTCCAGGAATTCGTCGGCATCTGCCGCGGCCGAAAGGCTGGAAGCAGCCGCGGGGAACTCAGCGGCGCGGAACAGAAACGGGCCGGTCGCGCCCAAAGAACCGCGACGTCGTCGGTAGCCACCCCGCCCCGACCCCGCGGACGCACGGGTGCGCGCAAGAAAAGCGGCAAAAAAAATTGGAAAGGCCGCCAGCACTAAGGCAGAATCATGTGCCATGACGACCGTGGGTAAGAACACTCCAGAGACGACGGGCGGATCCGAGCCGAAGATCCAGGACGTCGAAAGCCCGAAGCGCGCAGAAGACAGCATCATCATCCGCAACCTCCGCGAAGAGGACTACCCGGAGGTGCGCGCTATCCTGCAAGAAGGCATGAACACCGGCGAAGCCACCTTCGAGGCCGAAGCCCCCGAATGGGAGGACTTCCGGGCGGCCCGCCTGCTGGAACTGACCTTCGTCGCCGAAGACGAAGCCACCGGCAAGATCCTCGGCTGGATCGCTGCCTCCCCAGCCAGCCAGCGCGAAGTCTTCCACGGCGTGATCGAGGACTCGATCTACATGTCCAGCGACGCCAAGGGGCGTGGCGTAGGTGGCAAGCTGCTTGACACCCTCATCGCCGAGGCCACCAAGGCAGGCCGCTGGTCCATCCACTCCCACATCTTCCCGGAAAACGAAGGCTCCGTGCGGCTGCACGTCTCCCGCGGTTTCGAACTCGTCGGGACCTTCCACTCCATGGCAAAGATGAGCTACGGGCCCAAGAAGGACGCCTGGCGCGATAACCAGGTCTACGAGCTCGTCCTCGAGGAAGGCCCCGCCCGCAACGGCGAATAATCCCCCTGCCCAGCTGAGACGCCCCGCTTGGATAGCGTCTCGCTGAGCCGCTGTGTTTGATGTCGCGCCCAGCTGAGACGCCCTATTAGTCTAGCGTCTCGCTGAGTCGCTGGGGCCGAATGAAGACCAGCACCAACCCCGCCACCAGCATCGCCGGCGCCAACCATCCCAACACCGGCACCAGCGCATCGTTATAGGCGCCCACCACAGCATCCCGCACCGGATCCGGCAGCTCGTGCACCGCATGCGGCGTCAAACTGTGCTGCCCACCGTGGGCGAACTTCTCCGCATACGGCGCCCCCGCAGGGCCCATCGCAGCCAGCGCCTCCGGCAGCCGCTGCGCCATAAACTCGCCTGCCCGGTGGCTAAACAGACTGCCCACCACCGCAGCGCCCACCGAACCGCCGATCTGGCGGAAGAAGTTATTCGCCGCCGTCGCGGTACCAACAATCTTGATGGGGAAGGTGTTCTGCACCACCAGCGTCAGAATCGGCACCGTCAGACCCAGCCCCACGCCGAACACGGCGAGGCACAGCCCCAGGTACTGCATCGAGGAATCCGGGGTCAGCCGCCCCACCATCACCAACGCGACCGTCGCGATCCCCAGGCCCACGACCGGGAAGTACTTATACTTTCCCGTGCTCGAGATGTAGCGCCCCGATGTGGTCGAGGAGATCAGCATTCCGGCCATCATCGGGATCATCATGAGCCCGGCAGCCGTGGGGGACAGGCCGTGAATCATCTGGATATACGTCGGCAGATAAGCCATCGCACCGAACATCGCCACGCCAACGATAATGCTGGAGATCGTGGTTAGCGCGAAGTTGCGCACCCCAAAAAGCTTCGTCGGCAGCACCGGGTTCGCAACCCGCGGCTCAACCACCAGGAACAATGCGGTGGCCACGATAGTGGTGCCCAGCAGCCCCAGGATGACCGGATCGGTCCAGCCGTAATCGCGGCCACCCCACGTCAGCGCCAGGATCAGCGTGCTCGTTGCCGCAGCCAGCAGCAGGGCGCCGAACCAGTCGAATGGCGCGCGCTGCCCGCGCCGCGGCAGCTTGAGCGCGAAAGCCGAGAGCGTGAACGCAATGACCGCCAGCGGCACGTTGAACCACAGCGCCCACCGCCAGCCGGGTCCGTCGGTAAAGAATCCACCCAGCAGGGGACCAAGCACGCTCGACAGGCCAAACACCGCGCCCATCAGCCCCATGTACTTGCCGCGCTCACGGGCCGGGACAACGTCTGCAATGATCGCCTGGGAGAGCACCATCAGGCCACCACCGCCCACGCCCTGTACGGCGCGGGCGAGGATCATCATCCCCATGGACTGCGCATTCGCGCCAATCACCGAGCCGAGCAGGAAGACCGCAATCGCGAACAGATACAGCGGCTTGCGCCCGAGCTGATCGCCGAGCTTGCCGTAGATCGGCATGCCAATGGTCATCGTCACCAAAAACGCGGTGATGACCCAGCTCATCTTGTCCGCCCCGCCCAGCTCGCCGACCAGCGTCGGCAGTGCCGTGGCGAAGATCATCTGCCCCAGCGAGGACATGAGCATGCCGATCATCAGCGATGCGAAAACCAGCGGGACGTTATTTTGCTGGCGGTAGTCCTTTCCGGGGGCGGTGGACGCGGTATCTGTCATCTTTTCTTCCTGCTGTTGGGTTCGTTGTTGTGATGTCTGTGTCGGTTGGGGAGGGGACGACGTCCCCGCCTGCAAGCTCGGTCACTCAAAGCTCAGCCGGTCGAAACCACCATGGAGCGTGCCGAGGGCGCGGGTAGCGGCGGTGAAGGCCTCGGCGTCGGCGATGCCGCTATCGGAACTGTGTGCCAGGGCGAACGCGGACCACACCGTGGAGGTCACCATGTTGACCAGCAGACGCGCTTCCTGCTCGAGCGGCAGATCCCGCAAGCATCGGTTGGCGGGATGCTCGGTCAGGTTGGCGATAATGGCCTTCTTGAGGCGTTCCTTAGCCTCATGGAGCGAACGATGGCGGTCGTAGAGCAGCTCGGGGGAGGTGCGAAGGAGCACAGCACGGCGCCGGGCGATCTCCCGGGAGAGCGCTGGGTCGATCGAACGGGCATGCCGCCGTGTCTGGACCTCAATATGCGCCCTGCCGACCAGCTCCACAACCCGCGCCGGGAAGGGGAGGGCGGTCTCGGCAGGCAATTCGCTGATCTCCGCGAGCAGTTCTGGAGTTATGACGCTGGCTGACGGGCCGCTCAGCAGCTGGGCCTTGGATTCGAAGTAGTTGAAAAAGCTTCTGCGGCTAATGTCTGCGCCTTCGCAAATCTGCTCCACGGTCACTGCATCCACGCCGTGCTCGAGGAAGAGGCGGGTGGCCACGTCCTCGATGGTCAGCGTGGTTTGGAGCCGGTTTCGCTCACGCCGTCCGGTCGGAGGGCCGGTGTGCTCGGGATCTTGGTGCTGTGTCACCCGAAGAAGATTACGCTCAGTGCACTATTGCACGCAATGCAAAAATATGTGAGATGGCCGATACTTCGGGCCATAGGGCAGGTGCAAGAAAACCGGCCGGGCCACGGTGATCCGAAGCCCGGCCGGCGACGCGGCGCGTGAACTGGTCAAATGCCAGTTCAGCGCGGCGGGGTGCTTCTTAGAAGCGGTCGCGGTCGGTGTTGGCCATCGCCAGCACGTCGAGGCGCTTGTCCAGCTCCTCCTCGGAGAGCTTCTCCGGGACGAAGCCCAGGTCGATGACGGTCTGACGGATGGTCTTGCCCTCAGCCAGCGCGGTCTTTGCGACCTTAGCTGCGTTCTCGTAACCGATCGCGGAGTTCAGCGGGGTCACGATGGACGGGGACTTCTCGGCCTCCAGCTTCATGTGCTCCTCGTTGGCCTCCAGGCCGTCGACGAGGCGCTCGGCGAAGACGGTGGCGGTGTTCGCCAGAAGCTTGATGGACTCGAGCACGTTGCGGGCCATCATCGGGATGAAGACGTTCAGCTCGAACTGGCCCTGGGTGCCGCCGAAAGCGATCGCGGCGTCGTTGCCGATGACCTGCGCGGAGACCTGGGTTGCGGTCTCACACAGAACAGGGTTGACCTTGCCCGGCATGATGGAGGAACCCGGCTGCAGGTCCGGCAGGTGCAGCTCGCCCAGGCCGGTCAACGGGCCGGAACCCATCAGGCGGATGTCGTTGGCGATCTTGTAGAAGGAGACGGCGACGCTGCGCAGAGCGCCGGACATCTCGACCAGGCCGTCGCGGTTGGCCTGAGCCTCGAAGTGGTCCTCGGCTTCCTTCAGGACGTCCAGGCCGGTGAGGTTCTTGAGCTCCTCGGTGACCTTCGCGCCGAAGTCCGCCGGGGTGTTCAGGCCGGTGCCGGTTGCGGTGCCGCCGATAGGCAGCTCGCCGACGCGCGGCAGGGTAGCCTTCACGCGCTCGATGCCGAGCTCGATCTGGCGGGCGTAGCTACCGAACTCCTGGCCCAGGGTGACCGGAACCGCGTCCATCAGGTGGGTGCGGCCGGACTTCACGACGTTCTTGTACTCCTTGGCCTTGTTCAGGAGGGAAGCCTCAAGCTTCTCCAGGGCCGGGACGAGGTCCTTGACCGCAGCCTCGGTGGTGGCAACGTGGGTCGCGGTCGGGAAGGTGTCGTTGGAGGACTGGCCCATGTTGACGTCGTCGTTCGGGTGGACCTCGACGCCTGCCTGCTTAGCCAGGGATGCGATGACCTCGTTGGTGTTCATGTTGGAGGAGGTGCCGGAGCCGGTCTGGAAGACGTCGATCGGGAACTCGGCGTCGAACTCGTTATCGGCGATGCGCAGCGCGGCGTCGACGATGGCCTGGCCCTTCTCCTCTGGGAGCAGGCCGCGCTCGATGTTGACCTTGGCGCAGGCTGCCTTCAGCAGGCCCATCGCGCGGATCTGTGCGCTCTCCAGCGGGCGGCCGGAGATCGGGAAGTTCTCCACTGCGCGCTGGGTCTGGGCGCGCCACAGGGCCTTCGCCGGGACCTTAACCTCGCCCATCGTGTCGTGTTCGATGCGGAACTCTTGATCGGTCATAATCGCTACCTTCTTTTCTGAAGAATTAATAGTTCGGATTATCGCGCGCCCCAGCTGGGGCGGGGAGCTTCAGGCGCTCCCCATGCCACAAAACATTCTACCGAGCTTTGCGAGGCCGGGTCGCGCGGCGGTTGACACGCGCTCGAGGAGAGCTCGACGCGTGCTTTAGATGTAGTCGAGCACCGAGTACTCCTGGAGCTTGCCCAGCTGGTGCTGGGACTCGAGGAAGCGGATGGTGCCGGACTTCGACCGCATGACCAGGGAGCGGGTCACCGCGGAGCGGTTGCGGTAGGACACGCCGCGCAGCATGTCGCCGTCGGTCACGCCGGTGGCGACGAAGTAGCAGTGCTCGGAGTTCACCAGGTCATCGGTGGTGAGGATCTTGGAGAGGTCGTGGCCGGCGTCGATGGCCTTCTGACGCTCTTCATCGTCCTTCGGCCACAGCTGGCCCAGGATCTCGCCACCCATGCACTTCATGGCTGCGGCGGTGATGACGCCCTCCGGGGTGCCGCCGATGCCCATCATGATGTCCACGGAGTTGGTGGAGTAGTCCTGGGCGGCGGCGACCGCGCCGGCGACGTCGCCGTCACCGATCAGGCGGACCTTCGCGCCAGCCTCGCGGATCTCGCGGATCAGGTCGTGGTGGCGCGGGCGGTCCAGGACCACGACGGTGACCTCCTCGGGGGCGATGCCCTTGGCCTTTGCGACGACCTGGATGTTGTGGGAAGCCGGTGCGTCCAGCTCGATCAGACCCTTGGCCTCCGGGCCGACGGCGATCTTCTTCATGTAGAACACCGCGGATGGGTCGTACATGCTGCCGCGCTCCGCCGCTGCGATGACGGAGATCGCGTTCGGGCGGCCCTCTGCCATCAGGGTGGTGCCGTCCACCGGGTCGACGGCGATGTCCACCGCCGGGCCCTTGCCCGTGCCCACGGACTCGCCGTTGAACAACATCGGTGCTTCGTCCTTCTCGCCCTCGCCGATGACGACGACGCCGTCCATTGCGACGGAGTTGATCATCATGCGCATCGCGTCCACAGCGGCGCCGTCGCCGGACTCCTTCTGGCCGCGACCGACCCACTTTCCGGACGCAAGTGCGGCAGCCTCAGTCACGCGCACGAGCTCCATGGCGAGGTTGCGATCGGGGGCCTGCTTGGTCGACTGTGGGGTGGCGCTGGAATTATCGGCGGACATGGTGTTAAACCAACTCTTTCACTCGATTGGATCGTGCGGGCTGAGCGTGCTGATCGACTCCGCCACGTTTTTGTAGTTCCGGCAGAGTGCAGCCCTGTACGGCCCTCATTTTATATCTCTCCGCACACAGAGGTCGGCAGCGACGTGGGGACTGCCCTAACTCGGGCAGTCCCCGTGATTGCGAGTGCGAGTGGGAATTACCAATTCCGCCTGCTTTTGGGATAATGACCGGCGTGCGTATCGAAAAGCCCCGTCTGTTTCAGTCCACGAAGGACATCCTGCTGACCCTCGGTGTCCTCCTCCTCGTGACGTTCTTCACGGTGGGCTTTACCGGCCTGTGTTCCTTCAACCCGGGTGGGCCGGACAAGTCCGGCCCGGTCCGTGAGGTGGATGCCCACTCCTTCCTCACCC
This sequence comes from Corynebacterium sp., assembly GCF_030152825.1. Classification (GTDB taxonomy): domain Bacteria; phylum Actinomycetota; class Actinomycetes; order Mycobacteriales; family Mycobacteriaceae; genus Corynebacterium. The sequence continues at coordinate 8,283 of NZ_JASLIP010000096.1, read as the reverse complement.
TGGAGGCACGGGGTATGAACTTCCCGCTGCGGGAGCCCAAGATGCCAGAGGGTTGGGTGCCGAACTCCGCCCGCCGATCCCAGGTTGGGGCAGAACCTGCGCCGCTGGTGGGCTGGGTCATCGACGGGGAGCGGTACATCTCGCTGCGTCAGACCTCTGCGGACTTTAAGGCCGCAACCCAGCCGGATCAGCACTTCCGCGAGGCTGCGGGGACTGAGGAAGCCGGCGGGCTGACCTGGCACGTCTACAAGGGGGAGGACGCCCGCCCAATCTGGGTCGCCGACACCGGTGAGACGCGCTTGATTCTGGAGGGGATGGCCAGCCACGAGGACATGGCAACCGCCGCGGAGATCACGGCGAAGACCAAGCCGCTGGAGGTCTCGGCTAACTCCCAGCCGACCGAGGGTGCTCCCGGACGCGACGGTGCTGCGGACGGAGCCACCGGTGGTGCAGCCGGCGACGCCCGGTAGGGATTAAGAGCTGCTCGGCGCGCCGGTCTGTTGACCGTCGCCGCCCTGCCCCGAAGAGCCCTGTCCCGCATTATCCTGAGGCGAACCGCCCTGGCCTGCGTTTTCCCGCGCGGCCAGGGCTTTTTCGATGCGCGTGCTTGCCCCATCCAGGTATTTCTCGCAGTACGCCGCTAGCTCTTCGCCTCGCTCCCAGTAATTCAGCGACTCGTCGAGGCTCATCTGGCCGAGCTCGAGGATGCGAACGACCTCTACCAGCTCGTCGCGGGCCTGCTCATAATTCAGCTCGTCGATCGGGCGAAACTTCTGCTGCTCACTCATGGCTGCTCCTTCACTGATCCTTAAAAACTATTCTTCTTCGGTGTTTGTCGGTGCGTTAGCTTGCGTCGTATCTGAAGCTTCTGAGCCGGGGGCTCGCTCCACCGCCATCGCCGCGGCGGTCACGGAACCATCCGCCACTCGGATGCGCAACTGCGAGCCGGGGCTGACATCCGCCACCGTGGTGACCACGGCAGGGCCCGACCCATCCCGGGGGATGACCTGCATGATCGAGTAGCCGCGGGCCAGAGTCTGGGACGGCCCTAGCGCGTTGACCTGGGCGCGCAGCGAGGTGATGCGGGAACGCATGTCGCGAACAAGCAGTCCGAGCGCGCGATCTTTCCGCCCCACTGCCTCCTCGATGATCTCCCGCTGCCTGCGCAGGGGGATCAGCGGGTCAGCCAGCACTGGCCGGGAGCGGACCCCTTCAAGCTGCCGGCGCTCCGAGCGCACCCAACTGCGCAGGGCACCCACGGCCCGTTGGCGCAGTTCCGTGATCGCCTGCTGCTCGCCGAGCACATCTGGCACCACCTTTTTCGCTGCGTCGGTGGGGGTTGCGGCCCGCACATCGGCAACCAGGTCGAGCACGGGATTATCCGGCTCGTGTCCGATCGCCGAGACCACCGGGGTCCGCATCCTTGCCACCGCGCGGACCAGCGCCTCCTCGGAAAATGGCAGCAGATCCTCCACCGAGCCACCGCCACGGGCGACGATGATGACGTCGACGTCCTCGTCGGCCTCGAGTCGCTCTAGTGCAGCGACCACCTCGGGCACCGTATTCGGCCCCTGTACCGCGGTGTTGATCACCTCGAAGCGCACGGCCGGCCACCGCTGCTGGGCGACACTCAGCACGTCCCGCTCCGCGGCAGAACCCCGCCCGGTGATCAGGCCGATCTTCTTCGGCAGGAACGGGGGAGCGGTCTTCAAGCGAGGATCAAAGAGCCCCTCGGCGCTCAGCGCCCGCTTCAACTGCTCGATGCGTGCCAGCAGCTCGCCCACGCCAACCTGACGCACCTGGGTCACCCACAGCGAGAAGGAACCCCGGCCCGCGTAGAAAGCGGGTTTGCCGTAGACCACCACCCGGTCGCCATCACGCAACGGGGTCGGCAGGTTCTGCAGGGTGCGGGTGTTCATGGTCAGCGGAATGGAGAGGTCCTTTTCCACATCACGCAGGGTGATGTAGGACAGCTTCCACGTCGGCTTCATGTTGACCTGCGTGATCTGGCCCTCCACCCACAAGAAGCCGAGGCGTTCGATCCACCCCTTGATCTTCTGGTTGACCATGGACACGGGCCACGGCTGCTCCGGTGAGTTCGCGTTCATGCGAGTCATTGTAGAGATCGCTGCAGACAAGCCCGGGAGGCCTCGCAGACAACGCGCGCTTGGCTACCGGCGAACACGTTCGAAGTCCGTGCCAACGGCCGCGACGGAACCGCGGAAAAGCCCTTGATTTGGCAGCTGGGCTAAGGTGGGGAGCATGACTTTGCCTGGTACTACCGACACCCGACAAAACGACGAGACCACCGTGGCCACCCCAGCGGACACCGCGGGGAAGAAGAAAGTTTACCTCGCCGCACCGCGTGGCTACTGCGCCGGCGTGGATCGTGCCGTTGAGACCGTAGAAAAGGCGCTCGAAAAGCATGGCGAGCCGCTGTACGTCCGCAAGGAGATCGTGCACAACAAGCACGTCGTCAAGACCTTCGAGGAACGCGGGGTGATCTTCGTCGATGAAACCGACGAGGTGCCCCGCGGCTCCAACGTCGTCTTCTCCGCCCACGGCGTGTCCCCGGCCGTCCGCGACCAGGCCCTCCAGCTGGAGCTGAAGACCTTCGACGCAACCTGCCCGCTGGTCACCAAGGTGCACCACGAGGTCACCCGCTTCGCGAAGCAGGGCTACCAGATCATCCTCATCGGCCACCACGGCCACGAAGAGGTCGAAGGCACCGCAGGCGAGGCCCCGGACGTCGTCCACCTCGTCGAGGACCAGGAGGATGTCGACAAGCTGGAGTTCGCGGATGACGCGAAGCTCGTCTGGCTTTCCCAAACCACCCTCTCCGTCGACGAGACGATGCGCACCGTGAAGATGCTGCGGGAAAAGTTCCCGCACATCCAGGACCCGCCGTCCGATGACATCTGCTACGCCACCCAGAACCGCCAGGTCGCCGTGAAGGCCATTGCGCCGAAGGTCGACCTGATGATCGTCGTTGGCTCCCAGAACTCCTCCAACTCGGTGCGGCTCGTTGAGGTCGCGCTGCAGAACGGAGCGAAGGACGCCCACCTCGTCGACTACGCCGAGCAGGTCAAGCCGGGGTGGTTCGAGGGCGTTGAGAACGTCGGCGTGACCTCGGGTGCCTCCGTGCCGGAGATCCTCGTCCGCGGTGTTCTCGAGCTGCTCGCCGAGCGTGGCTATGCCGAGGTTGAGGAGGTCACCACCGCCACGGAGGATCTGATCTTCTCCCTGCCGCGCGAGCTGCGCCCGTCCCGCACCGCCGGCCGGAAGGCTTAGTCACCGAACGTCGAGGCCGGGGAGGAGAGAGATCCACCCCGGCGTGATGTGAAAACCCGCCACGACCATGGTCGTGGCGGGTTTTGCTTTTTGAAAGGCGCAAGCCGAAAGCTAGATCAGCTGGCTTGCCTCCCGAGTGGAGGTTCGGGGCGGGCCCTGATCTTTAGTCCCACTGCGTTCCCTCTAGTAGTCGCGGTCCTCAGTGGACTCCCGCCCGGCGTCGGTGTGGCGGCTCCGCGGCAGAGGGCTGCGGCGACTGCCGTACTCCGAGCGCCCAGAGCGCGATGCGCCCTCGGTGCGGGAGGAGTAGCCAGTCGAGTACCGGGATGAGGACTCGGAAGAGGGGTAGCGCGGCGCCGAGCGTTCATCCGCCCGGCCCGGGACACCGCGGCGGCGCTCCGAGGAGGCCCGCAGATCCTCACGGCTATAGCTACGAGTTCCCTCAGTACGGCGCTGCTGGAATCGCGCCGGGTCGAAGGGCACATTCTTCCCGCTGGTAGCCGAACGCCGGTGTGCGGCACGAGAACGAGCGCGCTGGGAAAGCTCCTCGTTGGAGCGGTTGGCGTCGGACTGGCGGCGACGGCGCTGCGTGGCCCTGGCCCGCGCACGGTCGACGCTCTCCCGGTACAGCCACCACCGCACCGCAGCGAGCAGCACGCAGATCAGCATCGTGACAGCGAGCCACAGGTAATGCTGGACGATCGGGTAGGCCGACGTCGCCAACTTCGCCTTGGCCGAACCGCCGGAGGGGGCTGCGATGCGGGCCACGATGAACGTCCCCACAGTGAACCAGAGGGGGAACGAGGCCACCGTCAGGAACAGGCCACGCGGCTCCACGAACAGGGTGCAGACCACCATGGCGGCAGCGAAGAGCACAAAATACCCCGTCGGCAGCGTCGTGCTGCCCCAGCCGATGACAAGCCCAGTCAGCAACACCGCGGTCATCACCAGCAGGGGCGACCAGACGGGGAAGCGGGAACTTGCGTTATGCGGGGAGGTATCAGACACGGCCATTGATGTTACTTATCGCCCTTACGAAGCGGGTTAAGAAGGTTGCTGAATGTCAGCTTTTCCTTGGTGACCTTCATCGCACCCCGCTGGCCCGCCAGCCATTGCTCCGCCTTGCGCTGGGACTGCGCACCGGACAGAGACCCCGCGGTGGTGGCGAACTCGATATCCTCCATGGACTTCTCGCCCGTCGCCAGATCCGTCAGGTCGCCCATGTAGCGCAGGACGACGGCGATCATCGCGGCAGCCGGCACCGCCAGGAACGCGCCGATGATGCCGAAGAGCGTGCCACCCAGCGTCACTGCCAGCAGCACGATCACCGGGTGGAGGTTCATCGCCCTGGCCTGCAGCCACGGCGACAGCACGTTGCCCTCCAGCTGCTGGACAGCCAGCACCAGGATCAGGGTGAAGATCGCTGTCTTGAAGCCCACGCCCACTAGGGCGATCAGGACCGAGAGGACACCGGCGACGGTGGCACCGACGATCGGAATGAAACCCGCGAAGAAGGTCAGCACCGCCAGCGGACCCGCCAGCGGAACGCCCATCAGGAAGAGGCCACCGCCGATGAACACGGCGTCGATCAAGGAGACCAGTGCCTGGGTGCGGATGAACCCGCCGAGGGTCTGCCAGCAACGAGTCAGCGCCTCGGTGAGGTGCCAACCGACGCGACGGCCAGTGATGCGGCGGACCATCGGCAAGAATTTCTCGCCGTCCTTGAGGAAGAAGAAGGTCAGCACCAGCATGATGAACAGCGTCATCAGGGCAGACAGGGTGGCGGACGCGCCCGCGGCGACCTCGGATGCGATGCGCCCCGACTGGTTCTGCAGCCAGTTCGTCGCCTGATTCAAGGCATCGTTGAACTGGCTCTCCTGCAGATTGACCGGCGGGCCCTGCAGCCAGCGTTGGATCGTGCGGATACCCTCATTGGCTTGGGTGGCGAGTTCTCGGGACTGATCCACGGCAGGCGGGATGATCAGCGCGAACAGGCCGGCGATCACCACGAAGAAGCCGATGATCGTCGTGGCCACCGCGAGCGCGTTCGGGAAGTGTAGCTTCTCGCGCAGCACGCGGACGACTGGCCACAGCACGGTACAGACGATGAGCGCCAGCAGAACCGGCAGGATGCCTACCCACAGCTGGCCGAAGGCCTTGGAGGCCACGTAGGCGGCCAGGGCGATGATCAGCAGGCGCAGGCACCAGCCCGCGAACCAGCGCACAGAGGTGCCCAGCACCTCGGCACGGTCCCGCACTTCGGGGTTGAGGTCCTCGGCCTCATCCAGGCTGGTGTACTTATCCAACGAGCCGTCGTGGAGGTGCGGATGCTTCTTGTGGAACTCGCGAGACTTTTCGCTCAGCTTCTCGGCGAGCTTGTTCTTGCCGCCGGAGTGCTCGTTGCCATCGCTTTCGTCATCCGCCATGTCCTCCGGGACGGTGGGGACAGCTCCGTCGACGTTGACGCCCTCAGCGTCGCTGTCCTCGTTCTGCGTGGACGTGGTGTCCGTGCTGTGACGGTTGCGGCCTTGATCCTCGGGCAGAGGCAGCGTGGACTCGTGGTCCGCGCGCCGGGATCCCGCGAGGAAGTCGGCGAAGTCGCGCTCGCTGTCGTGGTCGGGGAGGTGATCGCCCTCGCCACGCCCGCCATTGTGCGGATCTTTGGAAGATTTCATGTGTCCATCATGCCTGAAAGGTGCGCCAAAACAATGTTTAACCCCACCGCAAATCATGGATTTGCCGGTGGGGTTAGCTGTTAACGCGGGCGGGGGCTAGGACACCCGAACGGCGGCGAGCGCCTCGTCGTGGGTGCCTGGGGCGGTTCCCAGCTCGCCCGATTCCTCATCGGTGCTGTTGGTCAGCATGATGATGGATCCGACGAGGCCGCCCCAGATGACAAGGATGAAAAGCACCATCATGATCAGCGCGATTGCGGTCATGTTAGTTGTCTCCCTTCTTGGCGGGGTTGGACGATGCGGTGGTGGCAGCTGGGCTCTGTGCTGCAGCGGCCAGGGTGTTTGGCTCGTTGCTCTTGCGGCCGAAGGCCGGCACGCCGTAGTCCGAGCCCGGGACACCGTCGAGGTGGATGCCCTGGCGGAACGGAACGACCGTCATGATGATCGCGGCGATCGCGATGACCGCCAGCACCAGCCAGCCATAGGTGGTGATCTGACCGGTGGCGTAGCCCTCGTAAGGTTCCTTGATCAGGCCGATGATCTCCGAAACCATCGTGTACAGAAGGACGATCGGGGTCAGGACGAAAGCGAAGAACTGCCAGATCGGACCAACCTTCACGGAGGACACGGCGTTGAGGTGCTGGGTCATCTCCACGCGGCGCTTGAACACCCAGGCGGTGAGGATCAGGGATAGCGAGGCACAGAAGATGATGCCGATGTTGTTCGTCCACTTATCCATGATGTCCAGAGCGACCAGGCCGGTGGTCGCCGAGAACAGCAGGGTGGAGATGGTGCCCATAACGGCGCCGATAATGATCGCGGCGGTCTTACGCTCCAGGTTGAACTTGTCCTTGACCGCGGAGACCACGACCTCCATCAGGGAGATCAGGGAGGTCAGGCCGGCGATAAACAGGGAGACGAAGAATAGGATTCCGAAGACCTCACCGAAAGGCATTTCGTTGATGATCGTCGGGAAGGCAACGAAGGCCAGGCCGATGCCGCCGCTGACAACCTCAGAGACGTTGGTCTGAGTCTGGTGAGCCATGAAGCCCAGCGCCGCGAAGACACCGATACCCGCCAGCAGCTCGAAGGAGGAGTTCGCAAAGGCGGTCACCATACCGGTGTTCGTCAGGTTGGTGCGTGGCTTCAGGTAGGACGCGTAGGTGGTCATGATGCCGAAGCCGATAGACAGGGAGAAGAAGATCTGGCCGTAGGCCGCGATCCACACGCCCGAGTCAGTCAGTGCTCCCCAGTCCGGGGTGAAGAAGGCGTTCAGGCCGTCGAGCGCGCCGTCCAGGAACAGAGCGCGAACGACCATGAGAAGGAACAGGACGATCAGCAGGGGGACGAAGATAGTGGTGAGCTTGCCGATACCCTTGTTGACGTCTGCTGCCAGCACGATGGTGGTGATTACCCACACGGCGATGATCATCAGCAGGATTGGGAGAACGAACTTACCCGAGTGGGTGGACTCGGCGTCCAGCTGCAGGAAGTCGTTGAAGAAGTAGGACTCGGTGTCCGTGCCCCAGCTTAGGGAAAGCGACTTCCACGCGTAGAGGCCTGCCCAGCCGATGATGGCGGCGTAGTAGATGGTGATGAAGAAGGCTACGCCCACCTGCAGCCAGCCGATGGGCTCCGCGCGGCGATCCATGCGGCGGTAAGCCAGCGGTGCGGAGGCGCGGAAACGGTGGCCGATGCTGAAGAAGAACCACAGCAGCGGTACACCCGCGGTCAGCAGAGCGATCAGGTAGGGGATGAGGAAGGCGCCGCCGCCGGAATCGTAGGCGACGTAGGGGAAACGCCAAATGTTGCCCAAGCCCACGGCCGAGCCAATCGCCGCCATGAGGAATACCAGGCGGGTGTTGAAAGTCTCGCGGGCCTGGGAGCGCGAGTCGGTGGTGAGTGCGCCGGGGGAGGTTGTGGAACCACCGGGCGTTGTGGAGCTCATGATGTGGTGCGTCCTATCGAAAAGATAGTAGCGGGAGGCCGCCGGCGGGTCCGGTGATCTACCTCACGCTCTTGAAAAGGGGATATTAGCAACACACAGCTAATTCCAAGTGATTTTTGACGGACTTTCTCGATCAACATTGGGTAGGGTGGCGCGTTTGAACCAAGGGGAGTACTTCAGGCAAGCTAGAAGGCAGTATTCAAACGCACCTGTAAGGACTTGTTGAGTGTCTCTCACCCTTGGAATCGTTGGTCTGCCGAACGTCGGAAAGTCCACCCTCTTTAACGCGCTGACCCGCAACGACGTGCTGGCGGCGAATTACCCCTTCGCCACGATCGAGCCGAACGAGGGCCTGGTGGAGCTGCCGGA
>NZ_JASLIP010000092.1 GCF_030152825.1 Corynebacterium sp. | reverse complement strand
GGCATTACGGCAGGGGAGGGCAAGCACATGCTGCGGCGCCCGTTCAACTGGGATGGCGAGGTCAATGAGCACGGCGATTCCGGCCTGATCTTCATCTGTTTCCAAGAGGACCCGGACACCTCCTTCACTCCGCTGCAGCACCGTCTCGCGGAGAACGACCGACTTAATCAGTGGATCACCCACACCGGCTCTGGGGTCTACTGGGTGCTGCCTGGCACCGAACCGGGCTCCTACTGGGGCCAGCAGATCCTCGAGGGGTAAACTGAAAGGTCGTTAGTGGCTGTCACCCGGTATGTGACCGCCCACGTCGTTGCTTGAAGGAGCATTTTCTTGAACTCTCCCGTTTCCGCACAGCCTGCCGTTAAGTTCCTCGTTCCGGCTGGCGAGACAGCCGGTGCGGCCATGCGCCCACTGGAGCTGCCGAATAAGGGGCCCGAGGCCATCGTCGTCGTGAAGGACCCGGAGGGTAACCTCCGCGACCTCGCGTGGGCCCCGGAGGTGGACACCGAGGTCACCGCGATTGCGTCCGATACGGAAGAGGGTCGCGGCGTGATCCGCCACTCCACCGCGCACGTTCTCGCCCAGGCTGTGCAGCGGGTTTTCCCAGGCACGAAGCTCGGCATTGGACCGGCCATCGATGGCGGTTTCTACTACGACTTCGACGTCGCGGAGCCCTTCACGCCCGAGGATCTGAAGAAGATCGAGCGGGAGATGAAGAAGATCATCAAGTCCGGCCAGCGTTTCGAGCGCAAGGCCTATGGCTCCAACGACGAGGCTCGCACCGAGTATGCAGCCGAGCCGTACAAGCTCGAGCTCATCGAGGACAAGGGCAACGTCGATCCGGACTCCGAGGAGGCCATGGAGGTCGGCGCAGGCGAGCTGACCGCCTACTCCAACGTCAACCCACGCACCGGCGAGGTCGAGTGGTACGACCTGTGCCGCGGCCCGCACGTGCCGACCACTCGCTACATCCCGGCCTTCGCGATCACCCGCTCCTCGGCGGCGTATTGGCGCGGCGACCAGGATAACGCGGGTCTCCAGCGCATCTACGGCACCGCCTGGGAATCCAAGGAGAAGCTCGCCGAGTACCAGCACATGCTGGAGGAGGCCGAGAAGCGCGACCACCGTCGCCTGGGCGCGGAGCTGGACCTGTTCAGCTTCCCCGACGAGGTGGGCTCCGGCTTCCCGGTGTTCCACCCGAACGGCGGCATCGTGCGCCTGGAGATGGAGGAGCACTCCCGCAAGCGCCACCTGGCCAGCGGCTACTCCTTCGTCAACACCCCGCACATCACGAAGGGCGACCTGTTCCAGAAGTCCGGTCACCTGGACTTCTACGCCGAGGGCATGTTCCCCCCGATGCAGCTTGATGGCGAGACCGACGAGGACGGCAATGTCACCAAGCCGGGGCAGGATTACTACGCCAAGCCGATGAACTGCCCGATGCACAACCTCATTTTCGCCTCCCGTGGCCGTAGCTACCGTGAGCTGCCGCTGCGACTCTTCGAGTTCGGCACCGTCTACCGCTACGAGAAGTCCGGCGTGGTGCACGGCCTGACCCGAGCCCGCGGCTTCACCCAGGACGACGCGCACATCTACTGCACCGAGGACCAGCTCGAGGACGAGCTGACGACGGTGCTGGAGTTCATCATCTCCCTGCTACGCGACTACGGCCTGGACGACTTCTACCTGGAGCTGTCCACGAAGGACCCGAAGAAGTTCGTCGGCACCGACGAGATCTGGGAGCGTTCCACCGAGATTCTGCAGCGCGTTGCTGAGAAGTCCGGCCTGGAGCTCGTTCCGGACCCGGCTGGTGCGGCCTTCTACGGGCCGAAGATCTCCGTTCAGGCTCGCGACGCCATCGGTCGTACCTGGCAGATGTCCACCGTGCAGCTGGACTTCAACCTGCCGGAGCGTTTCGACCTGGAGTACACCGCACCGGACGGCACCAAGAAGCGCCCGATCATGATCCACCGCGCGCTCTTCGGCTCCATCGAGCGCTTCTTCGGCGTGCTCCTGGAGCACCACGCCGGCGCATTCCCCGCCTGGCTGGCGCCGCACCAGGTCATGGGCATCCCGGTGGCCGAGGACTTCACCGAGTACCTGGAGGAATTCGTCGCCGATCTGCGTAAGGACGGCATCCGCGCCGAGGTGGACACCTCCGATGACCGCATGCAGAAGAAGATCCGCACCCACACCAAGGGCAAGATCCCGTTCATGCTGCTCGTCGGAGGACGGGACGTCGAGAAAGGTGCGGTCAGCTTCCGCTTCCACGACGGTACGCAGGTCAACGGTGTACCGCGCGAGGAGGCAGCGAAGGCGATCAAGGAATGGATCGGCCAGCGTCGCAACGAGCAGCCGACGAAGGAGCTCATCGCGTCGGAGCTGGGCTAGGCATCGCCGGGCGACAGTGAATAAAGGTAGGGGTGCCAGGATAGTGAGTTGCGATCCGAGCCAGGATCCCGCGGGCCGGTGTTCCACGGAACGAGGAGCCGCGGAGCCCGCGGGGACTGAGCTATCCGCCCAGGCGGCATCTGAGGCCAATGGCCGGGTCGTGGACACCGGGGTGGGCTCGCAGCCTGATCTCGCCGGTGGCCTGGACCGGCTCTGGGCGCCCTACCGCTCCGCCTACCTCGCCGATCGGCCGAAGAAGCCCGCCCAGGAGGGGACACAACGCCCCGAAGGCGGCGAGGAGAAGCCCGAGGACCCGTTCCTCGACCTGCCCAACCTTCCCGACGAGGAGGCGCTCATCGTCGCTCGCGGCAAGGAAGTCTTCTGCGTCCTCAACCTCTTTCCCTATAACCCCGGGCACATGATGGTGATCCCATACCGCCAGGTCGCCAACTACGAGGACCTGACAATGGCGGAACTCACTGAGCTGGCGACCTTCACCCAGCACGCGATCAAGACCCTGCGCTATGTCTCGGGGCCGGACGCCATCAACGTCGGCATGAATCTCGGCCGTCCGTCCGGGGGATCGGTGCCTACGCACCTGCACCAACACATAGTTCCCCGCTGGACTGGGGATACGAGTTTCATGACGGTGATCGCCGGCGCTAAAGTGCTACCGCAGACACTTCGCGATACCAGGGCCCTGCTCTCTCGGGCGTGGCGCGAGCTTGAGGACCAAAAATAGTGGATAATACCGGGCGTAGGGGACCCGTTCTAAGGACGATCGTGATGACTGAAAGGAAGGCTCAATGCTGAGCGAACACGCCCGTCGGCCTGCCTCCGTCATCATCGAGCCTATCGCCCGCACCCTTCAGAAAGCACACGTGAGCCCGAATGCGGTCACGCTCGGTGGGACTGTCGCCGCGGTGGTGCTCGCCCTGTGGCTGATCCCCACCGGCCATCACTTTGCCGCGGCCGTGCTGATCGGACTCACGACCGCGCTGGACATGGTCGACGGCACCATGGCCCGGATGTCGGGCGGTGGCACGAAATTCGGCGCCACTCTGGACGCCACCTGTGACCGGGTCACGGACGGCGCGATTTTCGGCGCCCTCGCTTTTTGGTTCGCCATGGACGCCGAGTCCCACCCGGTGCTGCTCGCTCTGACCCTTACGATTCTCGTCGCGGGACAGGTGACCAGCTATGTGAAGGCGCGAGCGGAGGCCAGCGACCTGCCCGTTGACGGCGGACTCATCGAGCGTCCGGAACGGCTCATCATCTCGTTGGTCGCCCTGGGCCTGTCCGGCCTGGGCGTGCCCTATGTTCTCCTGATCGGCCTGTGGCTGCTCGGCCTGGGGTCCGTATTCACGGTTGTCCAGCGCCTCGTTATGGCCTCCCGTTCGGAGGCATCTACCGAACACATCGCGGCGCCCGCGGGAGCACGGGAGTTTTAGCCCGTGACCAAGAAACTTTCCCTCCCCAGCGGCGAGGATCTCTCCGCGCTGGCGTATCAACTGGGCTGGGCGGCGACCAAGCGACTGCCGGAACCCGTCGCTGCCGTGCTTTTCGATCTGATCGCTGACGCTGCCTCGGGGCGGGGGAAGGGGCCTGAACAGCTGCGCCGCAACCTCTCCCGCGTCGTCGGCCCCGAGAACGTCACCCGTGACCTCGTGCGTCGCGCGATGCGCTCCTACCTGAGGTATTGGAAGGAGGCCTTCCGGCTGCCCAGCATGGTCAGTGATGATTTGGCCGCCACACTTGACCAGGGCTTCGGCTCTCCAGTCAGCAAGCAGCGCGTGGCGGAGGCCGTCGCGGAAGGTCGAGGGCTGATCCTGACGCTGCCGCATTCCGGGAACTGGGATATGGCCGGGGTGTGGCTGGTTCATACCCACGGCGGTTTCGCGACCGTCGCTGAAAGGCTGAAACCCGAATCGCTTTTCGAAGCTTTCGTCCACTACCGCAACCAGCTGGGCTTCGAGGTTCTACCGCTGACGGGTGGACAGCAACCGCCGATGGCCCGGCTCGAGGAGGTTCTCCGCGCGGGCGGTGTCGTGTGCCTGATGGGGGAGCGGGATCTCACCGGCCGGGGAATTCCCGTGGATTTCTTCGGCGAGCGCACCTCCATGCCCGCGGGGCCCGCAATGCTCGCCCAGAAAACCGGGGCAGCTCTGCACGTAGCGCACAGCTTCTTCGGCGCGGCGCCGGATCAGTGGGGCTTTTCCGTGGGGCCAAGGATCGATGCCGACCGCCCGCTTAGGGAAGTCGCGCAGGATATTGCGGATGGATTCGCGCAAAATATCGCTGCTCACCCCGCCGACTGGCATATGCTGCAGCCGCTGTTCTACGACGATTTGAGTGAGTCTCGCCGTGCTCGGCTCGCAGCGGGGGAGGCCCCGTGACCCAGGATCAAATCGCAGTGACTGGGGAGCGCCCCCTCAATATCGGAATGGTGTGCCCGTACTCCTTCGACGAACCCGGCGGGGTGCAGATCCACGCGATTGAACTCTGCGCCGAACTTCAGCGCCGTGGCCACCGCGTGAGCCTCATCGGCCCGGGTGAGCAGCGCGAGGGGCTGCCGGAGTTCTTGGAGTGCGGCGGTCCCAGCATCCCGATTCGCTACAACGGTTCCGTGGCCCGTTTGAGCTTTGGGCCGCGCGCGCGCCGCCACCTGCGCCGCTGGATCGCGCGGAATGATTTCGACGTGGTGCACATCCACGAGCCGAACTCGCCGTCCTATTCCATGCTCACACTCGCGGTCGCCGAGGGCCCCATGGTGGCGACCTATCACGCCTCGGCCAGTGGTTCGAAGATCCTGAAGCTCGCATTGCCGGCCTTGCGGCCATTTCTGGAGAAGATCCACGCCGGCATTGCTGTCTCTGAAGAGGCCCGGCGCTGGCAGGTGGAGATGCTCGCCGGCGACCCAGTGCTGATCCCCAACGGGGTGGATACCGGCGCCTATCGGGAAGCGGAGGCGCTTCCCGAG
>NZ_JASLIP010000072.1 GCF_030152825.1 Corynebacterium sp. | reverse complement strand
GGCGATATCTTCAAGGCCACCGACGCCCGCGCCATGATGGATCAGACCGGCTGCGACGGCGTGGTCGTGGGCCGTGGCTGCCTGGGTCGGCCGTGGCTCTTCGCCGAGCTCTCCGCCGAGCTGCGAGGCCTGCCGGTGCCCGCTGAACCACCCCTGGGCGAGGTGGCGCGCATCATCATGCGGCACGCTGAGCTCCTCGCGGAGCACGACGGCGAGGATCGCGCCTGCCGCGACCTGCGCAAGCACATGACCTGGTACATGCGCGGCTTCCCCGCTGGCGGCGAGCTGCGTCGCAGCCTCTCGAAGGTCAGCTCCCTGGCCGAGCTGCGCGAGGTACTCGACCCCATCTGGGACTCGGAGGCTCTCGCCAACGACGCCGACGGCGCGCGCGGCCGCCAGGGTTCCCCCGCGAAGGTGCAGCTGCCCGATGGCTGGCTCGACGACCCCGAAGACGAGACCGTGCCGGTGGGCGCCGATATCGAAAACAGCGGCGGTTAGCCCACCAGCCACTGAATCAGCAGCCTAAAGCGGGGCCCTCATCGATACGAGGGCCCCGCTTCGTTCTTGTTTCTTTAAGACTCGCTGCCGTAGGCGGTCTCCGCGAACTTCGCGGACGCCAGGGCATCGTCCACGAGGTCTTCCGGCTTGCGGGTCACATCGAGCTGGATCCCCAGCTCATCGGAGTGCAGGCGCTCCAATAGCTCCAGCTGCGCCACCAGGAGCTCCTGCGGCATATCGCGGCCGATGCGGTGGCTCATGCGCTCCGAGAGCACATCGAAGGTGCCGTAGAGGTGCACGAAGAATGTGATGCCCTCCGCCTCGTTGAGCACCTCGCGGTGAGCCCGGGTCAGCGCCGGGCAAGCAACCACGGTGGATTCGCCGGCGCGGCCATGCTCACTCATCCAGTCGCGCACGCTCTCCAGCCAGTTGACGTACTTCGCCTTGCTGGGAACCTCACCGCGATCCAGAATGGCGAGGTTCTCCGCCGGGTGGAGATCATCGGCTTCCAGCACGGGCCGACCCGTGCGCTCCCCGATGATCCGGGCCAGAGTGGTTTTACCGGAACCACTGACCCCCATGATCACGAGGTGAATGGGGTTTTGTGGCTTGTCCTGGGTGGGCTGCGTCATAACCTCAATTATGCCTTAGAACGGCCCAACTCACCCACGGAATCCGCGAGCCGAATCCCTAGGCCCCGATCGCGCCGATTGACTCTTCCACCTTGGTCTTCATCTCACCGGTCAGCGGGACGTAGCCCTTATCCGCGTAGTCGCCCTGCTGGTTGGCCAGCATCATGTACAGCACGTTTTTAACCTTGTCGCGGGTCTCTTCCCCATAGCCCTTGGAGCAGACGACCTCGTAGGTGGTCAGCGCCAGCGGGTAGGTGCCCTCCGCAGCATCGGCGAAGAGGGAGTCGGCGTCCACGATCATGTTCTTTCCCTTGCCCTGGTACTTCACGTCCTTGAGTGCCTCGGTGACGGCCCCGGAGGACGGTGCCACCGGGCCAAAGCCGAAGTCGACCTTCGCTGCCTTCAGCTGCGGGGCAGGCTTGGTGAACGGCGTGGCCGTGTAGGTGATGGAACCGTTTTCCGAGGCAGCCTGGTCGGCCACCCCGGCCGAGCCGTTCGCGCCAAGGCCCACGCCGGTTGGGAAGGACGGCCCCTGCGGCTTCCATACCCCATCGGTTGCCGCTGCAAGGAAGCGCTGGAAGATCTCGGAAGTGCCGGACTGGTCGCCGCGGTAAACCACCTTGATCGGGGTCTTCGGCAGCTTCACCCCCTCGTTAGCCTTCGCGATCCGGGGGTCATCCCAGGACGTGACGTTGCCCGCGAAGATGCTCGCTACGACGGGCGCGGGCAGGTTAATCTCCTGGTCCACGCCATCCAGCCGGTAGGCCACTGCCACGGGGCTCAGCACCATCGGGATGTGCCAGGCGGTGTTGCCCTCGCAGCGCTGCTGCGCATCCTTCGTCGCGCGCTCGCTCAACGGCACGTCGGTGCTCGCGAAATCCGCCTGCTTGCCAACAAAGGCCGCCTTCCCCTTGG
Source organism: Corynebacterium sp. (assembly GCF_030152825.1). Taxonomy (GTDB): domain Bacteria; phylum Actinomycetota; class Actinomycetes; order Mycobacteriales; family Mycobacteriaceae; genus Corynebacterium. The sequence continues at coordinate 23,702 of NZ_JASLIP010000072.1, read as the reverse complement.
CCGAGCCCGTGGCCTGGTATTCCAGCTCAATCCCGTCAGGGTGCAGCGCTGGGCCCACCGTGTCCTCGATGAACATCTTTTGGGACGTCGCCCCCGCGCCGCGCACCGTGCCCGAGACGTCCGCCATCGGGTACGGATTTTCTACCGCGGCGGTGGTGGAGTCACCGGACTCCGTCTGCGGGTCGTCACTACCGGAGCAGGCAGTCAAGGCGAGCCCACCGGCCAGCAGGGTGACCAACGCGACCGTGGTGCGTCGCGAACCCGGCGTCGCAATCAATGGCTTGTTCTTCAACATCTTCGAGGCAGCCTTTCACTAAGGTTCCGCAATAGTGCTGCGGAGCAGGGAATTAATTTAATTCTCCACGATAAACCACATCGGTGTGGACGATCCCGAAGCCCAGGCCCTCGTAGGTTGCTACCGCCGGACCGTTATCGCCCTCCACGTAGAGTTCGACGGTTCCCACGCCTCGCTTCATCAGCTCTCCGATGCCAAGCATCGTGATCGCGGGTCCCAGCCCCTTGCCTCGCGCTTCATCCGCGAGGCAGACCACGTAGACCTCCCCGGCGCGCTCGCCTTCTGGCTTCTCCTGCTCCTCGGTGGGGATTTTCGTCCAGTGGAAGCCGGCGCACCGCGGCCCGGCGGCGTCCTCATCCTCCCCACAGGACCAGACCATCAGCACGCCATTGGGATCGAACCACGCGGTGTCGCGGGCGCTGCGCAGCTGATCGATATCCCAGCCGCCCTGCTCCGGATGCCAGGCGAAGGCCTCGTTGTTCACGCGGACCCATTCCTCGTCCACGAGCTCCTCTCCGAAGCGCTCGACGGCCTCGGGGTAGGTCAGCACCGTCAGCCCCTGGGACTCGACCTTCGAGGCGACATCTTCTGCCCCGGCGCGGAACTGCTCGCCGCGGTCGCTGCCTGGGGAGGCTACTACCGCCATCTTGTGCAGCTCACGGGTGCGGCGAGCATTCGCTGCCTCGGCCATCGCGCGAGCCGGTGCCAAATCCCCGTGCGCCCACGCATCCAGGGGGCCAGTCAGCCCCAAGTCCTCGCTCGCCGCCGCGAGCATCCCACGGGCTACCCCCTGGCGACGCACATCGGGTGCGACGGCTAGCTCTGCGGTCGGGTTCTCCCCGGTCACGCTGGCGGTCACGGCGCCATCCAGCGCCAGGACGCCCACCACACGCTCGTCGGTCATGGCCAAGATGTGCTGGTGCCCGTGGTCCCCATCGATGCCCTTGAGGAAGGCTTCGCTCAGCGCAGCCACCCCGTCGGCCTGTTCGACGTCCCGGAGCAGGGTGTGTACCGCGGCGACCACCCCCGGCTGAGCGTGAAGCTGCTCGTAGGCGTGGAAAGTGCAGGTCATAAAACTCGCTCCCGGTAAAATTCTGGTTCATCTCGCTTGGTGTTCTATCCACCCTACGCAAGCACCCAGACATGGGATTTCGCCATCGAGACCCCGCCGCTGCGGATCGGGTATGGCCCGCGCCCGTCGATGCGCCATAATGTTCTTCATGGCAAACCCGCAGATTTCGGCTGATCCCTCCCCAGCACCGCGCCCCCGGCGTCGCCTGTGGAAGGTTCTCGCCGGTCTTCTGGTCGCATTCCTCGCGCTCATGCTCACGGACTCCCTCATCGCCGCCCGCACGGAGGCGAAGATCTCCCAGCAGCTCTACGAGGGCTCGCACCTGCCCAAGCCGCCGGAGGTCATGCTCGCGGGATTCCCCTACGTCACCCAGGCCCTCACCAAGGAGCTGGAGGCCGTCACCGTCACCGCCAAGGACGTCCCCATCGCCGGATTCGGCGACGTCACCGTCCACTCCTCCGCCCAGTACGTCGACGTCAATGCCTCCCAGATCTTCACGGGCGATATTCACGACGCTCCTGCGCGCAAGGTCTTCCACCGCCTCCAGCTGGGCGTCGTCCCTCTGGGAAAGTTGATGGGCATCCCCGACCTGGACGTCTCGAATAAGGCGGACATCTCTCCGCGCGGCGGGTGGGAAACCGAAGCGATCTTCCGCGGCACTCCGAAGGGCTTCCGTGCCCCCGCGATCGTCGAGATGAAGGTCCGCATCAAGCGCGGCGACGTCTACCTGCGCCCCGTCACCGTCATCGAGGGACCGGTGAACAAGAAGGAGGGCGCGGAGATCATCCCCGCTGATCAGCTGGACGAGGCGACCACCGCGGCGCTGATGGACGGCTTCCGGCTGAAGATCGAGAAGGACTCCATCCCCTTCCCCGGGATCCCGATGCGCGTCTACGTGGGCGGGGGCTCGGTGTTCATCGAGGCGGAGGACTACTACACCACCGTCAGCATCGGGGACCTCACCCCTCCGACCCGTCCCCTCACGGAAGAGCAACGGCCGTCCCTATAGAGTGGAGGCCATGAGTTCCGATAAGGCTTATAATCAGTCTCCTGACCAGGGTGCCAACACCCCGGCAGAAAGCACCAACTCCGGCCTGAAGCTGGACGGCAACCAGGCCGTGAACCTCGCCGCCGAGCAGTCGAAGAGCACCGCGGATAAGAACCTGCCGGTCTTCGGCGACCTCCCGATCCCGGAGGACACCGCCAACCTGCGCTTCGGCCCGAATCTGCACGACGGTCTGCTCGCACTCCTGCCGCTGGTCGGCGTGTGGCGCGGCCAGGGCCAGGCTGCGCACCCGGGCGAGGAGGAGTTCACCTTCGGCCAGCAGCTGAGCATCTTCCACGATGGCGAGAACCGCCTGGGCTTCGAGTCCCGCACCTGGAAGATCAACCCGCCCGCCGAGGAGGGCGCTGAGGCGGACGGTGGCGAGGCTAGCACTGAGGCTGCGGGCGAGCCGGAGGTCGGCGAGCTGCTCCGCCGCGAGGCCGGCTTCTGGCGCATCGACAATGACGACAACATCGAGCTGCTCATCGCCCACTCCGACGGCATGATCGAGCTGATGTACGGCAAGCCGCTCACCGAGCGCGCCTGGCAGCTGGAGAGCGCTTCCACCTTGGCCACCGAGACCGGCCCGAGCGCCCTGGGCCCCGGCAAGCGCCTCTACGGCCTCATGCCGAACAACGACCTGGGCTGGGTCGACGAGCGCCTCATCGACGGCGAAATGGTGCCGTGGATGTCCGCGCAGCTCAAGCGGGTGCGCGGCTAGCGCTGTACCTAGCTAGGCCTGTACCTAGTTAGGCCTGCGCGGTGACGGCTTCCGCGATCAGGGCCTCGAGCTCGTCGGCGAAGGCCGGCCGTGGCATGGGCTGGCCGTCGATGGCCGTGACGCGCGCCTGAATCCGCACCGAGGACACCAGCCACACCCCCGCTGCGGTGCGCAGGTCCTTCTCGTTGAGCTGCTCTTCGGCCACCGGCCAGCCGCGCTCCGCAGCGAGCCGGAACACCGCAGCCTGCGACGTGCCGGGGAGGATCCCGGTGTGCGGGCAGGGAGTCAGCAGCTGTGGTTTACCGCCGCCCTCGGACTCGCGGGCGATGATCACGCTGCTCGTCGGCCCTTCCAGAACGGTGCCTTCTTCGCTGAAGAAGATGACGTCGTCGAAGCCGGCCTTCTTCGCTGCCCGTAGTGCTGCCATGTTCGCCGCATAAGAGAGAGTCTTTGCGCCGATCAGTGCCCACGGCGAGCGATCCGAAATATCGAGGCTGAAACCGCGTTCGGCGGTCATGACGCTGACACCCTCGCGGCGGGCTTCGAGCTGTGCCTCGCCCACCGGGGTCACCGTGATCCACCCGGTGGGCTCACCGCCCGATTCGCGACCGCGCGAGTAGACCCAGCGCAGCGCCGCTTCGTGCTGCTCCGGGTAGACGCGAGCGAACTCGCTGACCGCCAGCCCGGTGGCTGCGGTCCAGCGCTGAATATCCGGCTCCGGCAGCTCCAGCATCGCCGCGCTCGACTGGAAACGGGAGGCGTGGCGGTCCATGTTGCGCACCACGTCCTCGCGCAGGATCAGGGTCTCGAAGACGCCATCCCCGCGGATTGCCGCGAGGTCGTCGGCATAGAGGAACGGCTGCTCAGCGTCCCAGATGCGGGGTTCCGTGGCGCCGAGAACATCAATGACAATCGCCATAGCTACTCCTTTTTCGTCAAGCCACCTCAGCAACCGGCTAGCCCCCTTCGCGCCGAACGCAGCACGCGCGGGGGCGCGGGGCTAAAGCCGGGATCCATCTTAAGAATATGCCCTGGTCGATCGCCGTGGCGATTCCCTACTAGCATCGGGGTAACTAACGAGCGCAGAAAGGTTGTTTTCCCTTCATGACCACCCCCAGCTCTCCCCTGTTGAGCCACGTCCCCGGCGCCAGCGCGACCAATGAGGACAAGACCTACCCTGTCGCCTGGCACTACGGGAGCCCCCTTGGTGAGCAGAACGCCGTCGAAGATGGCGCGACCGGCCTCATCGACCGCTTCGACCGCGTCGCCCTGTGGGTCCACGGTGAGGAGGCCAAGACCTGGCTCAACGACCTGATCAGCCAGAAGATCAACGCCATCCAGCCTGGTCAGGCCACTTTTGGCCTCATCCTGGACGTGCAGGGCCACGTGGAATACCAATTCGGGGTCGCTGCCTTGGACGACGGCATCCTGCTGGACGTCGCCGCAGAGCAGGCTGAGGGACTGGAGACCTACCTCAGCCGCATGATCTTCTGGGCGAAGGTTGAGGTCGAGCGCCTAGACCTGGCGCAGGTGGCCGTCCTGGAGAAGGCCGGTGCGCAAGAGTCGACGGAGGATGACCAGGCTGGGCTCGGAGCCACCCCTGATGGAGCGTTTCCGGATGCGCACTCCTGGCGCACCCGAAAACTGGGGGAGATTGCGGTGACCGACGTGTGGCTGCCGGCAGATGCACAGATCGGAAGCTGGGATCACGCAACCGCAGAGCTCGGCTACGCTCCAACCGGGCTGATGGCCTACACCGCCTGGCGCATCGCTGCACGTCAGCCGGTGATCGGCGAGGACACGGACGAGAAGACCATCCCCCACGAGGTCCCCTGGTACCTGGGCGAGAACGCCCACGGCGCGACCCAGCTAGCCCAGGAGAGCGAGGGCCCGACGGCGCATGCGGTGCACCTGAATAAGGGCTGCTACCGCGGGCAGGAGACCGTCTCCCGGGTGCAGAATCTCGGCAAGCCGCCACGTACTCTGGTGCTGCTCCACCTCGATGGCTCCCGGAACGCACTCCCGGAGGTTGGTGCGGATCTTACTGCGGGTGGCCGCCGCATCGGCCGGGTGGGCAGCAGCGTACACGACGCGACGCTGGGGCCGGTTGCCCTCGCGCTGGTGCGTCGCAATGTGGTGGAAAAGCTGGCGACGGACCCGGCGGCAGTGCCAGCCCTGGAGGCCGGGGAGGTGGACGCCGCGATCGACCCTGCGGACGTGAAAGTGGACGACGCTGAAAAGCCGGGACGCGCAGCAATCAAAAATCTGCGCAACGGCTAATCTTCGCGGACACTGCCGCGCCACCCTATCTGACCTGCACTTTTGCGATGCATCTCGCATCGTGACCATGGTTTCCCACGGCGCGGCGCGGGGCAGAGCGGCCCCGGGTTCGGAATTCACGAAAAAAATTCGCTATGGTGTAGACCAGGAAATGCTTAAACAATAAGAAGGCGACCGTTCCCTCGAGTCGCCATACGATCTCTCAAGGGGGTCAGCCATGGGTCGCGGCCGCGCAAAGGCTAAGCAAGCCAAGGTAGCTCGCCGACTGAAGTACCAGGCTCCGGAAATGGATCTGGAGCGTCTGCAGCGAGAGCTTTCTGGAGCTCCGCAGCAGGACGAGTACTCCGAGCGCGATGACGAGTGGGACGACTGGAGCGACCACCGCTACTAGTCCCCGCGCCATACGGCCCGAGCCAACGACCTCACAAATCCGGTCGCGCTCGGGCCGTATTTTTTGCCCCGCGGCCTCGCCCCAACCCCCCCGGTGGAGCCGACGCCGCTTTTCGTGTTGGCCCGTGGCTGCCGACAACGCCCGGCGCCACGGGCTTCGCCCGAGAGCGGCTTAGCCCTCCGCCGGGTGCTCGCCCTGCAGGGTCGCGCCACCCTCGCCGGAACGGACGACGCCCAGGCGCCATGCCTTCATGTGGCGGGCCGCCAGCATGGCCAGCGCACGGTCGGCGTCCTCCTCGGACACGATGGCGACCATGCCAACGCCCATGTTGAAGGTCTTCTCCATCTCCTCCTGGGCCACTCCACCCAGCTCCTGGATCTTGGCGAAGATCGGACCCGGCACCCAGGTGGAGCGGTGCAGCTCGGCGACCAGGCCCTCCGGGATCACGCGGGCCACGTTGGCAGCCAGGCCGCCACCGGTGATGTGGGCGAAGGTGTGGACGTCGCACTCTGCGGCCAGGTCCAGGCAGTCCTTCGCGTAGATGCGGGTCGGCTCGAGCATCTCCTCGCCCAGGGTGCGCCCGAACTCCGGCACCTCCTGGTCGAGCGGCAGGCCGGCGTCCTGCAAGAGAACCTTGCGGGCCAGGGAGTAGCCATTGGAGTGCAGGCCGGAGGACTCCATCGCGATGACCACGTCGCCCGGGCGGACCTTATCCGGGCCCAGCAGCTTGGCCTCCTCGACCACACCGACGGAGGTGGCGGAGACGTCGTAGTCATTCTCGCCCATGACACCCGGGTGCTCGGCGGTCTCGCCGCCCAGCAGTGCGCAGCCTGCCTCCTCGCAGCCATCCGCGATGCCCTTGACGATCTCGGCAACCTTCTCCGGGATCACCTTGCCGATCGCGATGTAGTCCTGCATAAACAGCGGCTCGGCGCCACAGACGACGAGGTCATCGACGCACATGGCCACCAGGTCGCGACCGATGGTGTCATGCTTATCCATCGCCTGGGCGACGGCCAGCTTGGTGCCCACGCCATCGGAGGACGCGGCCAGCAGTGGCTTGTCGTACTCCCCCAGCGCGAACAGGCCTGCGAAGCCGCCGAGCCCGCCGCGAACCTCCGGGCGGGTCGCACGCTTCGCCAGCGGGGCCAGCAGCTCGACAGCGCGGTCGCCGGCCTCGATATCCACACCAGCGGCGGCGTAAGACGCCCCAGCTTGAGTCTTCTGATCATCACTCATGAGTTTTCTCCTGCTTGTGAAATCCGGCTTCGCGCCGAGGGTGTTCAATCGCTAGTTTTCTTCGGGGTTGTTGCTTGAGACCTCGCCCGCGGCGGCCTGCTCGGCTTCCTCCGCGAGGCGGCGTTGCCTGAGGCGAACCTGCTCCGCATTCGGATTACCCGCCGGCAGCCCCAGCGGGTACACGCCGTCGAAGCAGGCAGCACACAGGGTCTCCCGCGGCTGCGCGCTGGTCTCCACCATCGCTTCCGTGGAGACGAAGCCCAGGGAGTCCGCACCGACCTCTTCCCGCATGGCCTCCACCATGTTGTTTTGGTCCACGTTGTTGGCCAGCAGCTCGTTTGGCGACGGAAAATCGATGCCGTAGAAGCATGGCCACTTCACCGGCGGGGAGGCGATGCGCACGTGCACCTCGGCCGCGCCTGCATCCCGCAGCATGCGGATCAGAGCACGCTGGGTGTTGCCGCGCACGATGGAGTCGTCCACCACGATCAGGCGCTTGCCCTCGATCACGTGGCGCAGTGGGTTCAGCTTCAGGCGGATACCCAGCTGACGAATGGTCTGGGAGGGCTCGATGAAGGTACGGCCCACGTAAGCGTTCTTCGTCAGCCCCTGGCCGAATGGGATGCCGGAGGCCTGGGCGTAGCCCACCGCCGCCGGGGTGCCGGAGTCAGGCACCGGGATCACCAGGTCACCTTCAGCCGGCCATTCCTCCGCCAGGCGGCGACCGATGTCCACGCGGGTCGCGTTCACTGGCTGGCCGTTGATGACCGAGTCCGGGCGCGCGAGGTAGACGTACTCAAACACGCAGCCCTTCGGAGTGGCCTCTGCGAATTTTCGGGAGCGGATGCCGTCCTCGTTGATGGCGATGAACTCGCCCGGCTCGACATCACGCACGAACTCAGCGCCGACGATGTCCAGGGCCGCGGTTTCGCTGGAGACGACCCAACCGTTGGCAAACTTGCCGATGCTGAGCGGGCGCACGCCGTGTGGGTCGCGCACCGCGTACAGGCCTTTGCCGTCCATAAAAGTCAGGCAGTATGCGCCCTTGACGCGCGGGAAGAGCTGGAGCGCGGCTTCCTCCATCGAGGTGTTTTCATCGATGAGGTCCGCGATGAGGGCGCACATGACGTCCGAGTCGCTCGGCTCATCAGCGGGATCCACGAGGCGCTTTTCCGCGGCCTCGGCCATCAGCTCCAGGTAGTTGGTGAGGTTGCCGTTGTGCCCCAGGGCGACGTCCGTGCCGTCCGAGGCCATGCGAAACATCGGCTGGGCGTTTTCCCAGCGTCCCCCGCCGGCCGTCGCGTAACGGGTGTGACCGATCGCGATGTGTCCCTTCAGGGAGTTAAGGATCTGCTCGTCGAACACCTGGCTAACCAGGCCGAGGTCCTTATACACGAGGATCTGGTCACCACTGCCGACGCCGATGCCCGCCGCTTCCTGGCCACGGTGCTGCAGTGCGTACAGCCCGTAGTAGGTCAGCTTTGAGACGTCCTCCCCCGGCGCCCATACCCCGAAGACACCGCATTCCTCGCGCGGAGGCTGCTCCCCGTGATCGTCGTACCCCCGGCCCGTTGGTTGGACGGGCTGTGCCGCGTCCACCGACGGTGCCGAGTTGGTCCCATTCAAAGAATTCAGGCCAGTATCTTTTGCCACTATCACGACATTACCAGCCCTTTAATGTCTTCCAAACAGGGGCAAGTGACGCTCCACCTCCGAAGCACGGGTTCCAGAAAGCTCTACGCTGATCTTTCCCATCGGACCGCCGACCGCTTCGGTACCTGCTCGTTCTGACATAGCCGTCAAGGACGCCACTCCGGCCGCAGCCCGCAGCCAGGCCAGCGGGCTGCACTGCACCACGTTGGGCGGATTCCCCCGGCGGTGCACCGGCCCGGCCACGCACTGCACTGCCACAAAGGGCGGCACCCGTAGCTCCACGGTATTTCCGGGCGCGTCCTGTGCGAGCAGTTCAGCGCTGCGCCGGACTGCATCCGCGAGTGTTTGGCGGGAGGGCACGGGCTGGCTTTCCGGATCATCCACCCAGTCCGCAACGGCGGCCATCGCCTCGGTCGCCGCGGCAGTCAGCTCAAGACCACTTAGTTTTCGGCTCATAGTCCCCACCCTAATGACGCCTGCGGACAAGCCATTTTCGCAACAACGTGAGGCACCCCATAGCGCGCTTCTGAACTGCGGAAATGACCAGTTTCCCCGGCCTTCTGTGCAACAATTTCGCCACTGTGTGAGTGTTTTATCAGACCATGCTTTAACATGGCCTTCATGGGTAAAGATGCGACGTCTGCAAACACCGATGAAGCCTTGACGGCTCAGCCAGAAGTGACGAGCACGGAGGGGCCATCGCCGCTCGTCACGCTACGTTTCCTCGCCTCCCCCACCGACGTGCTGTACGCCGGCGGCATGGGCGTGCACGGTGGGCGTGTGCTGGAGTGGATCGATAAGGCGGCCTATGCCTGCGCCGTGGGCTGGTCTCAGTCCTATTGCGTGACCGCCTATGTGGGGCATATCCACTTCACCCGCCCAATTCCTTCCGGCCACCTGGTCGAGGTGCGTTCCCGCATCGCCTATACCGGGCGTTCCTCCATGCACATCGTCAACGAAGTGCTCTCTGCCGACCCGCGCGACGGCCAGTTCACCCGCGCCTGCGACTGCCTGGTGATCTTCGTGGCTATGGACGAGAACCGTCGGTCCAAGGCTGTGCCGAAGTACATCCCGCAGACCGAGGAGGAGAAGCGCGTCGAGGAGGCCGCGCTGTCCCGCATCCAGCTGCGCAAGGCAATTGAGGAGGAAATGCTGCGCCAGTCCTACACGGACGACTCCACGGCGCCGCAGGTCACCTCCCGCTTCCTCGCTAAGCCCACGGACGTCAACTGGGGCGGCGACGTCCACGGCGGTACCGCGATGCAGTGGATCGACGAGGCCGCGACCGCCTGCACCATGCGCTGGTCCGGGGAGCGCACCGTCGCCGTCTACGCCGGTGGCATCCGCTTCTACCGTCCGGTCTCCATCGGTGACCTGATCGAGGTGGACGCCCGCCTGATCCGCACCGACGCCCGTTCGATGTCCGTCTCCGTCCACCTGCGCGCGGGCGACCCGCGCGAGGACACCTCGAACCTGCCGACCGCGATCCACGCCTCCTTCACCTACGTGGCGGTGGACGTTGACGGCCACGCGCTGCCAGCCCGCAAGTACGTGCCGCAGACCAATGAGGATAAGCGCCTGGAGCAGCACGCCATGACGCTGCGCGAGCTGCGCTCCACCTACGTGCCGAAGCCGCTGGTCTCCCCCCTGCCGGGTAATACCAAGCTCAGCGACTAGCCCAGTGACAAAGACCGCCGCCCACCCCTGCCACGGCACGGGTGGGCATATGCGTTCCATCGACGAGCACTACCGCTTTACCCAGTCGCTGGCCGATGCCTGGCTGCAGCGGACGGGCCGTGGAACTGAGACGCTGCCGCTTAACCAGGCGTTGGGCCGGGTGCTGGCGCGCCCGGTGAACGCCCAGCAGGCCGTCCCACCGTTTTCGAACTCCGCGATGGATGGTTTCGCCATCCGTGCCTCGGACGTGCCCCCAGACTTGGAAGCCCGGGACCTGCGCACGAGTCCGCTGCGTTTTCCTGTCTCCGGCGATGTCTTCGCCGGCGCGGCCCCCGAACTACCGCCGACAGGTTACGCCCAGCGCATCATGACGGGCGCCCCAGTTCCGGAGGGCGCCGACGTGGTGATCATCCCCGTTGAGGCGACGAATATCCCCGCCGGCCCGCACCCGCTTCCCGAGGCCATCGAGGTCTACGAGCTGAACCCGGAGCAGTCGCACGTGCGCCGCGCCGGTTCCAACATCCGCCCGGGCGAGGCACTCGCCCCGGCAGGCTGCGAGCTCGACGCCGGGACCGTCGCCGCCCTCATTGCGACCGGGGTGGATGAGGTCGAGGTCCACCCCACGCTGCGCGTCGCCGTGGTCACCACGGGCGACGAGGTCGCGGTGACCAATGGTGCCGAGACCGGCCAAGCCGGGGCCGGATCAGTTGAAAGCAGCCTACCCCGCATCCCGGACTCCAACGGCCCGATGGCCGCCCAGCTCGCCGAGGCACTGGGCACCGGGGTCACCGCCAGCGTTCACCAGGTCCGGGACGACGCCGAGGCCTTCCGCCACCTCTTGGACGAGCTCGCGGTCAGCCACGACCTCATCGTCACCACCGGTGGTATCTCCGCCGGGGCCTTCGATGTGGTCAAACAGGTCGCGGGAGAGAACAGCACGGACATGTGGTTCGGCCCGCTGAATATGCAGCCGGGCAAGCCCCAGGGCGGCGGGCTGTGGGCGGGCACTCCCCTGCTCTGCCTGCCCGGCAACCCCGTGAGCGTGTGGGTGAGCTTCCACATCTTTGTAGCCCCGCTGCTCCGCCGCATGCGGGGACTGCCTGCTTACGGCACCGCCCTCAACCGCCCGGGCGTGCGCGCCCGGGTCCGCGGACATTTCCCAACCAGCACGGGGCGCACGCTGCTCTCCCCCGTCCGGGTGGACTACTCCGGCACCGAACCTGTGGTGGATGCGTTCAGTGGCCAGCGCTTCGGCTCCCACTTCGTTGCCTCCCTCGTGGGGCTGGATGGCATGGTGGTGATACCGGCGAGATCCGCGGGCCCCGGCGAGGGCGAAGAGGTAGACGTCCTACTTCTCTAGTGTGATCGTCAGAGGCGACCGCCGGACCTAGGGCGGCTGCCGAACGCGGCGACCCTGTACGACCAAACCTGGAAGGAGCCGGCTGATGACCGATGAGCTGACCTACGAGAAGATCGCCTACGACCGCTTCGTCCGCGCCCGACAGCACAGCGAGGAAACGCAGCTGCCCGGCGTGGAGCAGGGGCACGCCGACGGCCCCTTCGATGGGCTCGACGGAAAGGCCCGCAAGCTGATCCGCAGCGCCCAGCACTTCTACATCTCCACCGTCACTGGCACCGGGTGGCCGTACGTGCAGCACCGCGGCGGACCGCAGGGCTTCGTGCACATCAGCGCGGACGGCAAGCGACTGTTCTGGCCGGAGTTCCACGGCAATAACCAGTTCGTCACCACGGGCAATGTGGACCGGGGCGGGAAGGACGGCGGGCGGGTGTGCCTGTTCTTCGTCGACTATCCACTGCGGCGCCGGCTGAAGGTCTTCGGCCACGCCCGCATCGTGGAGGCCACCGACGATCTCGAGCTCGCCGAGGCCGCGACCACCATCGGCGGCGTAAGGCTCCGCCAGCCCTCCGAACGCATCATGGTCGTGGACCTGGTGGCTACCGACGCGAACTGCTCGAAGCACATTCAGCCGAGATGGACGAAGGCCCAGGTCGACGAGACACTGGGCCTATACCGAAAAGATATCGCCGAGCTGAAGGAGCGCATTCAAGCGCTCGAGTATCAGCTCGCCGATCAGGAGGGCTAGCAGTTAGGCCAGCCCTCCCCTAGCTAGGGCTTGTGCGACCTAGACGGTGGAGTTCGCGCCGGTGGCGTGGCCGAAGAGCGCGGGCAGAGTTGCCTCCCACACGTTGCGCAGCTCCTCGACGTTGAAGACCAGGCGTGCGACCTCGCCCTCCTCGGATGCGTCCTGCTCCGCAGGCCCCGGCTGATCGCCCGGCAGGTTGCCGGTCGCGCCAACCTCGAAGCAGACCTCCGGGCGACCCTCGGCGTCCACGCTGCCTGTGCGGCCAATCCAGGCGGCTGGAACCTCGTGGTCGGCGAGGATCTCCATCGCCTTGCCGTAGCTTGCCTTCGGCACCGCGAGCACCACGCGGGTGGCGGTCTCGGAGAACAGGCCAACGAAGAGCTGCTCGTGCAGGTCATCGCTGGCCGCCAGGCCAGGCTCCAGGTTCATCGCCGGGTTGACGGTGACACCCGTGTTGGACTGGATCGCCAGCTCGACGATGGTCTGCGCCAGGCCGCCCTCGGAGAGGTCGGTGGCTGCAGCTGCCACGCCACGCAGGGCGGACAGGGCATTGCCCAGGCACTCCTCGGCGTGCAGGTCGATCTGCGGCGGCAAGCCGGAGAGGTTGTCGTGGACAACCTGCTGCCAGATGGAGCCCCCCAGCTCCTCCTTGGTCATCGCGCCAGCCAGGATCAGCTCGTACTCCGAGCCCTCCGCGATCTGCTGCGGCAGGCGGGTGGTGGCGTCGTCGATGGTTCCCAGAACCGCGACCACCGGGGTCGGCAGGATCGGGGTGTCACCGGTCTGGTTATAGAAGGAGACGTTGCCGCCGGTGACCGGGATCTGGACGTCGACGCAGCCGTCGGCCAGGCCGTGGACGGCCTCGCGGAACTGCCACATGACCTCCGGGTCCTCCGGGGAGCCGAAGTTCAGGCAGTTGGAGACAGCCACCGGGGTCGCACCCGTGGTGGCGACGTTGCGGTAGGCCTCGCCCAGCGCGAGCTTCGCACCCATGCGCGGGTCGAGCTGCGCGTAGCGCCCGGAGGCGTCTGCGGAGACCGCGATGCCACGGTTGGTCTTCTCGTCGATGCGCAGCATCCCGGCATCGGCGTCCTTCGCCAGGACGGTGTTGCCGCGGACGTAACGGTCGAACTGCTCGGTGATGAACTCGCGGGAGCACAGCGCCGGGGAGGCGACCAGGTCCAGCAGCTGCTGGCGCAGCTCCGGCAGGTTATTCGGGCGCGGCAGGTCGGCCTGCTTCTGCAGCTCGTCCTGGTTGGCCGGGCGCTGGTACGGGCGCTCGTAGACCGGGCCCTCGTCCGCGATGGTCTTCGGCGGGGCGTCCAGGATGACCTCGCCCTGGTGCTCGCAGATCAGGCGACCGGTGTCGGTGACCTCGCCGATGTCGGAGGCGATGACGTCCCACTTGCGGCAGATCTCCATGAATTCGTCGAGCTTCTCCGGCTCCACGACCGCGCACATGCGCTCCTGGGACTCGGAGGAGAGGATCTCGGCGCCGGTCATGCCCTTGGCGCGCTGGTGGACGTTGTCGAGCACGACGTGCATGCCCACGTCACCAGCGGCGGCGAGCTCGGAGACGGCACAGGACAGGCCTGCGCCACCGAGATCCTGAATACCGACGACGACGCCGGCGTTGTACAGGTCCAGGCAGCACTCGATGAGGACCTTCTCCGCGAAGGGGTCGCCGACCTGCACGGCCGGGAGCTTGCGCTCCGCGCCCTCCTCGAAGTTCTCGGACGCCAGGACGGACACACCGCCGATGCCGTCCAGGCCGGTGCGGGCACCGAAGAGGACGACGCGGTTGCCGGTGCCGGAGGCGAAGGCCAGCTTCAGGTCCTCGGCCGGGAGCACGCCCACGCCGAGGGCGTTGACCAGTGGGTTACCGCCGTAGGAGGCGTCGAAGACGGTCTCGCCGCCGATGTTCGGCAGGCCGAGGGAGTTACCGTAGCCGCCGATACCGGCAACCACGCCAGGCAGGACGCGCTGGGTATCCGGGGCGTCCGCGGCGCCGAAGCGCAGCTGGTCCATCACGGCGACCGGGCGGGCGCCCATGGCCATGATGTCGCGGATGATGCCGCCGACGCCGGTGGCAGCACCCTGGTAGGGCTCGATGTAGGACGGCGAGTTGTGGCTCTCGACCTTGAAGGTCACGGCCCAGCCGTCGCCGATGTCCACCACGCCGGCGTTCTCGCCGATGCCGGCGAGCATCTTGGAGTTCATCTCCTCGGTGGTGGTCTCACCGAAGTAACGCAGGTGAACCTTGGAGGACTTATAGGAGCAGTGCTCCGACCACATCACGGAGTACACGGCCAGCTCCGCCTCGGTTGGGCGGCGGCCCAGGATCTCCTTGATGCGGGCGTACTCGTCCTCCTTGAGGCCGAGGTCCGCCCACGGCTGGACGAGATCCGGGGTCTGCTCGGCGTTCGCCACCGTGTCGTTGTGCACCTTGACAGCGCCAGAGTCGGCCGCGGCGCCGGAACCGTTGTTGAGGTTGTTCGTCATAGAACTACTTCCCTGAACTACTTTCTTGAAAAAGTTCTCGCTGGTAGCCGATGAGGCCCTAGACCAGGCTGTGAAGGACGGACTGGAACATGCCGAGGCCGTCGGTGGACGGTCCGGTGAGCTCTTCCACGGCGTGCTCTGGGTGCGGCATGAGGCCAACGACGTTGCCCTTCTCGCTGCACACGCCCGCGATGGAGTTGCGGGAGCCGTTGTGGTTCACCACGTAGCGAAAGACAACCTGCCCCTCCCCCTCGAGGCGCTTGAGGGTCTCCTCATCCGCCTGGAAGCGGCCCTCGCCGTGCTTGGACGGGACCAGCAGGGTGGATCCCTTCTCCAGGCCGGAGGTCCATGGGGTGGAGTTGTTCTCCACCTCGAGCTCGATGTCGCGGCACACGAAGTGCAGGCCCTCGTTACGGGTCAGCGCGCCCGGCAGCAACCCTGCTTCCTGCAGGATCTGGAAGCCGTTGCAGATGCCCAGGACGGGCAGGCCACGGCCCGCGGCCTCGACGACGGAGCGCATGGCTGGGGCGATCGCGGCGATGGCCCCGGCGCGCAGGTAGTCGCCATAAGAAAAACCACCCGGGACGACGACAGCGTCGACGTCCTTCAGGTCAGCGTCCGCGTGCCACAGCTCGACGGGCTCGCCCCCGGCGAGACGAACGGCGCGCAGGGCGTCGACGTCATCGAGGGTGCCCGGGAAGGTGATTACTCCGATGCGAGGGCTCACTGCTGAACCTCCGCGGTGACGACCTCGTAGTCCTCAATCACGGTGTTGGCGAGCAGTTCCGCGGCGATCTTCCCCAGATCTGCCTCGGTCACCTGGTCATCGACCTCGAGTTCGAAGCGCTTGCCCTGACGGACATCCCGCACCCCGCTAATCTCCAGACGACCAAGGGCGCGGACGATGGCCTGCCCCTGGGGATCCAGAATTTCTTTCTTCGGCATGACGTTGACAACCACACGAGCCATGTTCTCTAGTGCTCCCAGCTGTTGGAAAAATCCATTAAGTACGTGCCCATGTTAACACCAGGCTGAAAGGCCAAGGAATTATTGGAATGGCGCCGCCGGGGGAGATGAAACAGCACCTCCGAAGGCGGCGGAAAGCGTGACCGAAGGTGGAAAAACCTAGCCCAACAGCTCGGTGGCACCCATGCGGTCCAGCTCCCAGGCGGTCTCGAACGCACCCTGCTCCCAGGCCTTGTAGCGGCCGGAGACGCCACCGTGGCCGGACTCCATGTCGATCTTCAGCAGGACGTTCGCGCCCGCCACGTCGCGGAGCTTAGCCACCCACTTCGCGGGTTCCACGTAGAGTACGCGGGTGTCGTTGAGGCTGGTCACAGCGAGAATCGGCGGATAAGTCTTGTCGGCGGTGATGTTCTCGTAGGGGGCGTATTCCGCCATGTAGTCGTAGACCTGTGGGTCGTGGTAGGGGTCGCCCCATTCATCCCACTCGGTCACGGTCAGCGGCAGCTCCGGCATGAGCATGGAGGTCAGCGGGTCGACGAAGGGCACGATCGCCTCGATACCCGCGAAGCGGTCGCCTGCCATGTTCGCCACCGCGCCCATCAGCATGCCGCCGGCAGAGCCCCCCTCGGCGACCATGCGCTGCGGGCTGGTCATGCCTCGGGCAATCAGCTCGTCGGCCACGGCGATGAAGTCAGTGAAGGTGTTCTTCTTGGACAGCCCCTTGCCGTTGTCGTACCAAAGCCGGCCCATTTCCCCGCCACCGCGGACGTGCGCGATGGCGTAGACCACGCCGCGGTCCAGCATCGAGAGCCGGAAGATGGAGAAACCCGGGTCCATGGAGGACTCGTAGCTGCCATAGCCATAAAGCAGCACCGGGTTCTCCCGGTCGAGTGGGACGTCGGCGCGGTGGATCAGGCTAACCGGGACCTGGGCGCCGTCCGGCGCAGTGGCCCAGATGCGGGTGGCCTGGTAATCAGCCGGGTTGAATTCCTTACCGTCCGGCCCGGGAAGGACCTGCTGTTCCTTGCGCAGGATCTGCTCCCCAGTAGCCAGGTCGAGCTCGTAGATCCGGGTGGGCGTCGTAAAGGAGGAGAAGACGAAGCGCAGGACGGGCGGGTTCCACTCGCTATTCCCGGCGGCCCCGACGGTCGCGATCTCCTCGCCGAAGTCGACTGGGCGGAACTCGGACCAACCGTCGGAGATATCCATCAGGTAGCTCTTCGAAACGGCGTTCTCGCGGGCCTCGAGGACGAGGTGGTTCTGGAAGCAGTCCACACCCTCGATGCGGGCGTCGTCGCGATGCGGCACGAGGACGGTGACGTCGTCCAGGGAGGCGATCTGGCCGACCGGATGGTAGCCCAACTCGGAGTTCACGCCGTTCTTGTTGTGGATGACCAGCCAGTACTCCTCACCACCGACGCGGGCGTGGTCGATGCCGTACTCAACCCCCTGTTCGCGCGGCAGGATGCGGGTCAGCTCCGCGCCCTCGCCCTTCTCCTCGGCCTCCAGGTCGAGGTACCAGATCTCGCTGGTGACCTTGGAGGAGGAGGCGATCAGCAGGAAGCGCTTAGAGCGGGTGGTGCCAACGCCGGTCCAGAAGCGCTCGTCTTCCTCGCGGTAGATCAGCTCATCCTCCTCGACGGAGGTGCCGAGCGTGTGGCGCCAGACCTCGTGCGGGCGCCAGGCGGCGTCGACCTTCTGGTAGTAGATCGTGTCGCGGCCGACCCAGGTCGCGCCGTAGAAGACATCCGGGATCGGCTCCCCGATCTGCTCGCCGGTGGCCAGGTCGCGGAAGTACATGGTGAAGCGCTCGTCGCCCGCGGTGTCCACGGAGTAGGCCAAGCGGGTGCCGTCGAGGGTGACGCTCGCCGCCCCGAGGGAGAAGAAGTTGTGCCCCTCGGCCTCGGCGTTGACGTCGAGGAAGACCTCCTCGCGCGGGTGCGGGGTCTCCGGGTCGATCTGCGGTGGGGTCCAGTCCTCCGGGTTCTCGACGGGGACGCGGCACATCGAGGCGTAGTTCTTCCCCTCCGTCGAGCGGGAGAAGTACCACCAGTCGCCCGCACGGACGGGTAGGGACATGTCCGTCTCCTGCACGCGGGACTTCACTTCTTGGTAGATGGCCTCGCGTAGCGGCTTCAGGTGCTCGGTCTCCTGCACGGCGAATGCATCCTCGGCAGCGAGGTGATCCAGAACTTCCTGGGCTTCCTTATCCCGAAGCCACTCGTAGTCATCGCTGAAGTCACGGCCATGGAAACTGCGCTGGGTGGCAAGCTTCTTGGCCACAGGAGCGGTTAGCGGCGGGGCCTGCTTGTCCCCGCTGGTAGCGGCCGTGGTGCCGCCCTGGTTCTGCTGCTGCCCTTCAGTGCCCTGAGTCACGAAAGCCCTTGACCTTTCTTCTCTAGCCAAAACACGATAGTGTTATGAATTCGTTACCTGGGAGCCAGCTGTACTGGCGCTGGGATGGCAGCCAGGTTCGGCCGCCACCTGCGGGGACCACTCCCCGGCAGGCAACCAGTCCGCACACAGCTCCAGGTTTCGCTAAGCCCCTAAGCTAGCACCCGCACCGGACACGGATCACGAGCCCGGTGAGCTGCGCAGGAGCACGTCCCAGAACCACCGGGGCGACACAATACGTTGCATAACTTCTGTAATTTGCTCCCAATAATGCTCATTTGTTTCATTTTCCCTGGGAAGCAAATACAATCCGGCTGTAACGAGCATCGAATCTTCTACACCAATCCACAGATAGGATGAATATGCGTCTCAAGGCCCTCGCCCTCTCCGTGGTTGCTGTTCTCGGCGCCATGCTGGCACCTGCCACAGCTTCCGCAGCTCCTGGTAACACCGTGCTGCTCGGCGACTCGATCATGGCCAACCCGACCGTCCAGCACTACCTGACCCAGCGCGGCGTTCCACTCGATCCGAAGCCAATGAACGGCGTGGGCTGCGCCTCCGACGACCGCTTCAAGCACGCTTACGCGTCCGTCAAGCGTGCCCCGGTGGACAACTACTCCTGTTCCGGCGCTTCCTTCCGCACTGGCGGCAAGCACATCACCAGCCTGGCGAACAAGGCCCGCCAGGACGGCAAGCTCAACGGCGCGACCCGCGAGGTCGTCATCTTCGCCGGTGCTAACGACACCTACCCGTACATCTTGAACGACAAGATGCCGGTCCCGCAGATCGAGAACAACCTGCGCGTATCCATCCGCAACACCGTCAATCACGTCAAGCGCCTGGCCCCGAACGCTCGCGTGAAGGTCATCGGCTACCCACAGATCACCAACCCGGCCGGCCAGACCTGCTACCTGAACCCGCTGCCACAGGGCACCCCGTCCCTGGTCGTCAAGGCTCGTC
Source organism: Corynebacterium sp. (assembly GCF_030152825.1). Taxonomy (GTDB): domain Bacteria; phylum Actinomycetota; class Actinomycetes; order Mycobacteriales; family Mycobacteriaceae; genus Corynebacterium. The sequence continues at coordinate 4,402 of NZ_JASLIP010000072.1, read as the reverse complement.
CGGTCGAGGATGCCCTGCAGCGTGCAGCGAGGAATGCCTCCCGCGACACCCGCTCCACCTTCGTGGACATTAAGCCAATGACCGCCGGCCACGACACGTGCGCTCGCGACCGCTGGATCACCGGCCTCATCGACGTCGCCCCGCAGCACCGCAACCTGGCGCTACACCTCACACACCACGGCATCACCGAGGTCGCTAAGCACGCTGCTCGCGTCTAGTAGGCCAGCCACACCGCCCGCGCAGCGCGGTGATCCGCTGCGCAATGCATAAACCCCGCGCAACCGTGATGGTTGAGCGGGGTTGAGCGTTATCCCGGGTCTTTTCCGACCGTCCCGGCGAGTGCGGGGAGCGCTAAGCCAAGGGTTCAGCGCTTCCTGCCGGGCACGCCGTGTTTTAGACGCAGCTGCCGATCCAGTCGGCGAAACGCTTGCCGGAGATGCGCTCGTAGGCCTCCACGTAGCGCGCGCGGGTGGCCTCCACCACGGAGCCCGGCAGCTCCGGCGGCTGGGAACCGTCATTCTTATCCCAGCCAGACTTCGGGCCGGTCAGCCAGTTACGCACGAACTGCTTATCGAAGCTCGGCTGCACCTTGCCCTCCTCGTAGCCGTCAGCCGGCCAGTAGCGGGAGGAGTCCGGGGTGAGCACCTCGTCGGCGAGCACCAGGTTGCCCGCCTTGTCCAGGCCGAACTCGAACTTCGTGTCCGCCAGGATCAGGCCCTTCTCCTCGGCCATCTTCGCGGCCTGGGAGTAGATCTCCAGGGTTGCGGTGCGCAGCCTTTCCGCGAGGTCCTCCCCCAGGTCCTTGACGACGACGTCGAAGCCGACGTTCTCGTCATGATCCCCGATCTCGGCCTTCGTCGCCGGGGTGAAGATCGGTTCCTCCAGCTTGGAGGCCTCGACCAGGCCCTCCGGGAGCTTGACGCCGCAAACCGCACCGGTGGCCTCGTACTCCTTCAGGCCGGAGCCGGTGAGGTAGCCGCGAGCCACGCACTCGAAGGGAACCATGTCCAACTTCTTGCACACCATGGCGCGACCGAGCACCTCCTCGGGGATACGCTCGTCATCCAGCGGGCCCGCGAGGTGGTTCGGGAAGTCGATCTGCTCGAAGAAGTAGGCGCTCATCGCGGTGAGCACCCGCCCCTTGTCTGGAATATCGGTGTCGAGCACGAAATCGTAGGCACTGATCCGATCCGTGACGACCATCAGCAGGTGCTCTGCGTCGATCTCGTAGATCTCGCGGACTTTACCCGCGGAAATGTGCTCGTAATCAGACAATTCTGGTCGCATGGCTAGACAGTCTAGCACCGCGATTGGGCCCGGCTAGACCCCCACCAGGCCCTCCCCCAGGTACGCCCTAATTCGTAGGGTTCGTCCACATATTCTGCGGATCCACGCTCTGCGGGGCGGGCTGCTGTACCGGCTCAGCCGGGAACTCCTTACGAGCGTGTTGCGGCTTGGGCGTTGGATCCATCGGGTCCTCCTCCACCGGCTTATTGGCCACCGCGTTCGCCGCGGCCACGGCCTTGGCGATCTCCGGGTCAGAAGCCGTGGAGAACCACTCCTCCGTGTCATCCGCCTCGGCCTTCTCGCGGGTGTCCTCGTCCACGTGGGCCGGCTCGTAGCGGAACACGCCCTCGTCGTCCTTCTTGGCGAAGGCCTTGGCGAACTGCTCCAGGGAATCGCCGAACTGGGACGGGATCATCCACATCGTCGACGCCTGGCCCTGGGCCAGCTTCGGCAGCTTATCCAGGTACTGGAAGGCCAGCACCTCCGGCGTGAGCTTGGAAGCCTTGATGGCGGCGTTGATCTTCTGGACGGCCTTCGCCTCACCCTGTGCTTCCAGGTAGCGGGAGGCGCGCTCACCCTCGGCGCGCAGGATCATCGCCTGGCGCTCGGCCTCGGCGGCCAGGATGGCGGCGTGCTTCTCACCCTCAGCGGAGAGGATGCGGGCCTGCTTTTCACCCTCAGCGGTCTTGATGTCCGACTCCCGGCGGCCCTCTGCGGTGAGGATCATCGCGCGCTTCTCGCGATCCGCCTTCATCTGCATCTCCATGGACTGCTGGATGGACGGCGGCGGATCAATCGCCTTCAGCTCAACTCGGCTGATGCGCAGCCCCCACCGGGCAGTCGCGGCGTCGAGCTCACCGCGCAGTCGGCGGTTGATCGTCTCGCGGGAGGTCAGCGTCTCCTCCAGCGTCATGCCACCGACCACGTCGCGCAGCGTTGCCACAGAAATCTGCTCCACACCGACGATGTAGTTATCAACGCCGTAGATCGCCTTGGCGGGGTCGTTGATCTGGAAGGTCACGACCGTATCGATGGCGACCGTCAGGTTGTCCTGGGTGATGACCGCCTGCGGTGGAAAGGAGACCACGCGCTCACGGGTATCCACTCGGGCGCGGACGCGGTCGATAAAGGGAACGAGGATCGTGATCCCGCCCGAGACGGAGCGGGTGTAGCTACCGAGGCGCTCGATGACGGCCGCCTCGCCTTGCGGGATCAGGGCGATGGATTTCACCACGACGAGGGCGATGAAAGCCAACAGAACTAAGAGGAAGATCATGCCGGACATGTGTTTACCGTTTCCTGGTTGGTTCTTTCACGGACTGCGTTGCCCGCTAGTCGTGTTTCCACACGACAGCGGTTGGGCCATCAATGTCGATGACGTGGACCTCTTCGCCCTTGGTGAAGGTCTCGGATGGGTCCATCGAACGTGCAGACCAGATGGAGCCATCCAGGCGGATCTGCCCGCCGCGGGCACCGACGTCCTCCAGAACCTCAGCGGTCGCGCCGACCAAGGCCTGCTGGGAGGTATCGAGCGCCTTCGGGCCGTGCAGCCTACGGCGAAGAATGGGGCGCAGGAACAGGATCAGCCCAGCAGTGGCGACGCCGAAGGCGACGATGGCCGCCCAGGTCGGTGCGCCCGCCCACTCCACGAGACCACCGACGGTCGCGCCGCCGGCCAGCATGAGCAGGGTGAACTCCCCGGCCGCCAGTTCAAGACCGGCGAGGACCAGGGCTGCGATAAACCAAATCAATGCTCCCACGCCTTCGAATTTACCGAAATACGTGGGAGCGGTGCCGGTTTAAAGAATCTCGCCAGGGGTGTAGGCCGCGGCATCCGGGTGGGCCTGGACGATGGATGCCACGCGGTCCAGCACGCGAGAAACCTGGGACTCGGCCGCACCGATGAAGGCCTTGCGGTCGGCCAGGGCGTCGTGGAGATCCTGCTCATTCATCGGCAGACGCTCGTCGTTGGCGAGGCGCTCGATGAGGTTCTGCTCCGCGCCACGCTCGCGCATGTCCAGCGCCATGCCCACGGCGTTTTCCTTGATGACCTCGTGAGCGGTCTCGCGGCCCACGCCCGCGCGCACCGCCGCCATGAGGATGCGGGTGGTGGCCAGGAACGGCAGGTAGCGCTCCAGCTCGCGCTCGATCATCGCTGGGAAGGCCCCGAACTCGTCGAGCACGGTGAGGAAGGTCTCGCACATGCCGTCGAAGGTGAAGAAGGCATCCGGCAGGGCGACGCGGCGGACGACGGAGCAGAAGACGTCGCCCTCGTTCCACTGGGCACCCGAGAGGTCGGCCGCCATCGTAAGGTAACCGCGCAGCAGGACCTGCATGCCGCCGACGCGCTCGCAGGAGCGGGCGTTCATCTTGTGCGGCATCGCGGACGAGCCGACCTGGCCTTCCTTGAAGCCCTCGGTGACGGTCTCGTTGCCCGCCATCAGGCGGATCGTCATGCACAGCGAGCTCATCGCCGCGCCCAGCTCCACGAGGACGGACAGGGCGTCGAAGTCGAGGGAGCGCGGGTAGACCTGGCCCACGGAGTTGAAGACCTGGCTAAAGCCCAGGCCGTCGGCGATCTGTGTTTCGAGCTGCGCGAGCTTCGCCTCGTCGCCGCCCAGCAGGTCCAGCATGTCCTGCGCGGTGCCCATCGGGCCCTTGATGCCGCGCAGCGGGTAGCGGGCCAGCAGCTCCTCGACCCGCTCCAGGGCGATCAGCATCTCGTCGGCGACGGTCGCGAACCGCTTGCCCAGCGTGGTCGCCTGCGCGGCCACGTTGTGGGAGCGGCCGGCCATCACGGTGGTCTCGTGCTCGGCGGCCAGCCGGGCGAGCCGGGCCAGGGTGGCGACGCTGCGGTCGCGCAGCAGCTCGAGCGACTGGCGGACCTGGAGCTGCTCGACGTTCTCGGTCAGGTCGCGGCTCGTCATGCCCTTGTGGATCTGCTCGTGGCCGGCCAGCGCGCTGAACTCCTCGATCCGCGCCTTCACGTCGTGGCGGGTGACCCGCTCGCGCGCCGCGATCGAGTCGAGGTCCACCTTCTCGACGACCGCCTCGTAGGCCTCGACCACCCCGTCCGGTACGTCGATGCCGAGGTCGCGCTGGGCGCGCAGGACCG
>NZ_JASLIP010000059.1 GCF_030152825.1 Corynebacterium sp. | reverse complement strand
CAGCTGCGGGGCACGCGGCGGGGTCAGCGCCAGCCACTCGGACGGGGTGAGGTTCGTGTCTACCGCGACAATGCGGATCTGATCCGCCTCCTCCGGGATCCACTCCATCGGAATGCGCAGGTTGCGCCACTGCGGGGCGGTGCCGATGTCCAGTGGCAGATCCTCGCCCAGTGGCTCGAAGTCATCCTGGCCCTTGCCGGTCGACTTGCCGTACTCCACCTTGACCAGCTGCCCGTACTGGAAGACATTGTCGGAATCGTAGTGGCCGATGGTGCCCGCCGCGCTCAACGTGATCAGTGGGTGATCCTCACGGTTCTCCGGCAGGGAGTACCACTTGGTCGTCGTCGAGGCGGAGAACTGCGACCCCTCCTGGAAGGAACCGACCACCGGCACCCGCTGGGGATCCAGCTCGAAAGGTAGGCGCGCGTGCGAACCGTTCACGCCCGGCTTCGGCAGCAGGCCACCAGCGGTGCCGGAATCCTGGCCACCGTCCGCGGCCTCCGCACCGCCGCTGCGGTCACCGGAGGCTGCGGCGTCGTCGTTCCGGTCATTGGACGAGGCGCCGGCGGTACCGTCCGTGCCCTCGTTGCTGGCCTGGCCGGCTTCCTCACCCAGGTCCGTGCCGGTGCTCGGCTGATCGCCATCCAGCTTCATCGCGGTCTCGACGGAGTTCTGGCTCACGGCATCCTCGCCACGGCCATCCGGGTCGATGTGCGCCGGGATGCGGTTCGGCAGGAAGCCGGTGGAGTCGTCGGTGGTCAGGGAATCGCCGATCGGTGAACCATCGGCCACCTTGAGCAGCGAGTCATTCGTATTCGTCTCCACGAGGACATCCTCGGCCAGCTGGCAGCTGTGCCCGGCCAGGGAGACGGCGTTGCCCTTACCGATCGAATACGCCGGCCACTGCGAGATGAAGCCCTTGCCCATCGACGCGATCGAGAACACCAGGGCCAGCATGGTCAGCGCACCGATCGGTGCCGCGGTCACCGTTGTGATGCGGTACTTGCCCTTCCGTTCCGCTACCTCCTTCGCCGCACCGTCATCGGTGCCATTATCGGCGTCGGCAGCCTCGCCCGCGGACTGGGCGCGCGCTCGCTGAGCGTCCGTGCGGTAACCGAGTAGCACGCCCCACAGCAGGGTGAGCAGGGCGATGACCAACATCACCGTCGAGGCCTCAATGCCAGCGACCTGGATCGTCTTATCCCACCACGGCACACCGAAGCTGGAGATGTACCACCAGCCATTCGTGCCGGAGAGCGTCAGTGCGAAGAGCATGAGCGTGGTGCCCAGGAAGAGCACGCGGTTGCGCGCGGAGCTCGCCGAGAACTGCGAGGCGGCGACCGCCGCGAGTCCGATGAGCGCGGCACCGATTCCCGCGTAGACGCCGAAGTGGTGCGTCCACTTCGTCGGCGTGAAGACCATGAAGAAGACCGTGCCGAGGATGACCAGAATCAGGCGAATGGTTGGGGCCTTCGCCGCGCCCGGAACACGCCCGTTGCGCAACATGGAGGCCACGACTACGCCGAGGCTGAAGATCATCATCAACACGATGAAGCGGCGCGCGAAGGAACCGTCGGTGGTCTGCTCCAGCAGCGAGGTGTAACGCACGTATTCCTGGTACCAGGACAGCGACGGGCCCCGGTCGGAGCGCACGGCGATGGCCTCGCGCACGGTGCTGAACGTCTGGTCACCGAACACGCCGACGAGGATTGCGGTACCCGCGGCGAGGAATGGTGCGATCTGCGCGAGCATCCCGCGGATCACCTTCCCGCGGCTCGCGCCCTTCTCAGCCCCCAGCCACGGCAGGCGGCGCACCGCGATGCGGATCAGTGCATTCAGGGAGACCAGCACCGCCGCCACGGCCATCAGGCCGGTCGGCCCCGCGCCCAGCGCCAGGGTGGCCAGCAGCGTACCGATCGCCGCCGGCAGCAGCCGGTGGGTGGCGATGGCGCGCTCGAAGGAGACCCAGGTCAGCAGCGAGAAGACCGCGATGATCGGCTCCGGGCGGGTGCCGTTATTGAAGGCGATGAAGAACATCAGGAAGGCCACCGCGGTGGTCCAGTGCGCCACGGCGCGCTGATTGACCTTCACTCCCAGGCGCGGCAGCACCTCGCGGGAGAGCACCAGCCAGGTCACCGCGGAGGCCAGCAGGGCGGGCAGTCGCATCCAGAGGGAGGTGGAGGAGACGTTAACCATCAGCGCCAGCAGGTCGTAGAACGGCCAGCCGAAAGGGGACTCCGGTACGCCGAACCAGCGGTAATAGTTGGCCATGTAGCCGGACTCGTGGCTGGCCCGGGCCATCGTCAGCAGGTAGCCATCGTCGGCGGTATTCGCGCCGATGAAGAACCAAATCAGCAGCACGGCGCCCACGAAGCCGTCTACCCAGCGGGGCTTCCACCAGTCCTTCTGCATCAGGCGGCCGGAGCCGGCGCGGCCATCCAGCTTGTCGATCTGGTGCAGCGCCCACAGCGCGACGACCATGAAGGCCAGGCCGAGCCACATGACGATGTTCTTCAGCAGCGTCGGGGCGCTCGAGAAGCGCGAATCCACCTTGACGTCGGCCTTGAGCCCCGCATCGGCGGCGGCCTTCGCGTTCTCCGGGGTGTTCTCGAACTCGGTGTAGATGCCGGTCAGCATCGGGCGGGTATCCCGGTCGATATCGCCGGAGTACACCGCAGGGTCCAGCTCTTCGCCGTCGGTGGTGGTGCCGTCCACCCAGACGCGGGTGGCCTCGGCATCCGAGGTGATGCGCAGCAGGGCATCCTCGGAGAGCTCCTTGAGGTCCTTCTCCTTGAGGGAGAGCGGCACCACGTTGCGGATGATGACGTCCAGGCCGGAGTCGGTGTTGCGGACGAAGAGCCCGCGCAGCGTCTCCTCCTTCGAACCCTCCGGCACGGTGGATAGGACGGTGCTCTGGCCGTCGTTGAGCTTATCGATCTCGGAGAGCGGGATGGAAAGGTCCAGGCTCTCCGGTGAGTAGCTGATCAGCGGCGCGGTGACGCTACGCAGATCCCCGTTCTGCGGCCAGGAGAAGGAGGACTGCTGCTGGTTCACCGGCAGGAATGGAGTGGCGATGAAAAGCAAGAAGCCCAGCAAGCCGGAGACGATCGCGAGGGTCATGATCCGACTGCTGGCGCCACTCTTCGGGGCCGAGCCTGCCTGTGGCGGCGCGGTGGGGTTCACCGCGTTTCCGGGCCCTTGATCTGGCTGGTTATTTTTCTGCTGCTGCACCGTAGACACGGCTAATAACTGTACGTTACCGCCAGTCAAATGTGGACTAGCACGCGCGTGGCCTTAGTTACGCACTGCGACAGCGAAAGGACCGATTTGCGTGACATCCCAGTGCTTCTGGAACGCGCTCGCCGGGAAGTGAACGGTGCGGAAACGGACGTTCGGCTGGTTCGGGTAGATGTCATCCGCGATGAGATAGGAGAACTCCGCTTCCTCCACCGGGGTGGCGTCGCTTCCCGCTGGGCCGCCTTCTTCGGCCGGCACTTCGCCACGGAGGACGAGGGCGTCCGGTGCGGTCCAGCCTTCTTCCTCGGCTGCCCGATCCATCGCGGCCACCAGCTCGTCGGGGTCGGTGATCTGTGTCCAGGATTCGATCGCTTCGTTGCGCCGCTCGAACTCCCCCAGCGGGTTGGCGTAGTGGGCAGTCATCGCCTGGTACGCGTGATAGGGGTAGAAGCTCATGAAATGCTGCTCATCGGTGAGGATGGTGGATCCGGAGCGCTTGCCCAGTTTTTCGACGAGGTGCTCGTCGATCTCGGCGTAGTAGACGGTGGCGTCCGCAGGCATGCGGTCCCCACGCGCGGCGTTGCCGTCGGCGTCGGTGTAGGCGGTATCGATCTTCTTTTCGTGGTTCATCGGAATATCGATCGCGTAGTAGAGCGTTCCGAATGCCAGGATCGCGGCGAAGACGCGCGTCACACCCCTCGACTTCGCGGGGTCTACGGTCGCCGGGTAGAATTTCGGCATTCCCACGCCCCGCAGGTCGATGATCGCTAGCGCGCCGGCCACGGCGAACAGCAGCGCGATCGGCAGCGCTACGCGGAATCCCAGCAGGGTCGTGCCGAGTAGCGGCATGGCCATGGAGGCGACCGCCCAACCGTAGGCGGTGAGGATGCCGACCAGAAGGGCGCGGGCGTCGTCCTGACGGTGGCGGGCGACCAGCCAGACTAGGCCGATCAGAGCGAGAACACCGAGCGCGGAAACATTGAAGAAGGGCATCATCAGCTCGGTGCCATCTTTGGGGAGGTAGTGCTGCGCCTTGCCGGTCGGGCCGTGCGGCTGGGTCAGCAGCGCGCGCAGGTAGGGCAGCCAGCCGAGCAACGCGATGAGGATCGAACCGATGCCCATGGCCAGCAGCTTCAGGAGTGGACGGATACCCTTCTCTCGGATCGCTGCGGCGATGGCCATGACCACCACCGAGAGCGCTGATAGGGCGGTGAACAGCGTGTAGAGGTTGGCCGAAAGTCCCAGGTAGACCATGACGCCAAACAGCGCCCAGCGGGAGCCCAGCAGCGCGTGGCGGGTCATCACCATCGCTGCTGGCATACCCACCGCGACGATGGCGGCATAGGGCTCCTCCGGTGCCACGTGCAGGGTTGCCACCGCCGTGACCAGCGCAACCGTCGCGCCCGAGGCCAGCGAGCCCGTGAGGTGGCGCCACAGGGGAACGAGCATGGAAAAAGCCGCGGCCAGGGTCATCAACGCCCACGGCTGGTAGGCGGCCCAGCCCGCCAACCCGGTGATGCGGGCGAAGAGGCCACCGGTGAAGAACCACAGGCCAGGGTAGAAGCTCGGCATGTCCGGGTAGGCCATGTCCACCCAGCCCGGGGTGTCCGTCAGGCGGGTCAGGAACTGGGTTCGGAAAGCCTGGTCGACGCTCACGCCATCCAGGTACAGGCTGGTGGCGGCCAGCGGGATACCGATGCTGGTGATCACCAGGCCGGCCGGAGCCAGGTAGAGCAGCACGCCGAGAACGCGGCGCTGCCAGTTCGACCAGCTGGGGCGAGGGTGGAGCACGTAGTACACCGACGCCGTGGCAAAGAGGATCACGAGCACGGAGCCGACGCTGCTCAGTGCCTTGAGCGCGTAACTGGTGTTATATGCCGGAAGGCTCGGCCTGGACATGATGAACCAGGCCGCGACCGTCGCCACTGCCGCAACCGCGCCCGTGGCCAGCATGTGCACGATTGTGCGCAGCGGGCTCAGGGCATCGGGCTGCGTTTCCGCAGTGCTGAATCCAGTGACGGAGGCTTGTTTGTGCTCGACGGTCGTTCCGGTGTGCATGCGTATATCAAAACACATGCACGCCGAAGGTCGGTTTTAAGCGCGCGGGCCGCGGAGCATGATGCCGCGGATACCGCTGTGGAAACCATCGCGCAGTCCGACGCGCTGGGCCTCCGTCAGGGTGTACTCGTGGAGGGTATCGCAAGCGAACTGCAGGAGCGGGCGGTCGATCTCCGGGGGAAGGCCGCCGCCGGAGAGCAGGTGGGCGTTGTCCTTCTGGGCCTCGCTCGCGGCGTTGTCGAACCACCAGACGGCGTATTGCTGGCCGATGTCGTAGGGGTTCTGCTCTCCCGCGGACGCCCAGACCTCGTTGGGGAGCGGGACGTAGCGGGAGCGCAGCTTGCGGTGGCGGGCCATCATGGACGGATTTGGCTTCGGCTTCGGCGCTGGTTCCGGGGTGTCCTCGGTGGCTGTGGCCGGCGCCTCTGCCTGGGGCTGTGCTGCCTCGCCCTGCTCGGCCGTGTTGTCCGGTGCCGCATTGGTCGGCGCGGTGCGCTCCTGAGCGGCGACGGTGTTGGGGGTCGGTTGCGCCATTGTTTCGGCGGTCGGCTCGGTCGTCGCTGGTTCGGTGGAGGCAGCAGGTGCCGGACCCGGCTTGGGCCCGGGCTTCGGCGCAGACTTGGGTGCGGCGGGGTGCGCCGCGGGGCTTGGGGCGGCCGATGGGGACGCTGCCTGCTCATCCGTCGTGGTGGTTGCCGCAGCAGCGTTGGCCCGTACACCGCTTGCCGGGTCTTCTTCTGTTGCTGCGGGGGTGGCCGAAGCCTGCGCGGGTGCAGCTGCCGAGGCCGGGTCCGCGGCAGTCTCGGTTGGCGCGACGTCCCCAGGGGCGTTGTTGGTGCTTGCTTCTGCCGCGGGCTTGGTGGCCGGTTTGCTGCGCTCCATATCCGGAATGACGCTCGGTCCCGGCTCTTCGGGCTCTTCCGCATCGCCGAGGGGCTTGAACTCCGGGCATGGGCTGTCCTCGCCCTGCGTTTCGCCTGGCAGGGGGGTGGCGTTGGCATTGGTGGGCAGCGGCCCCTCCAGGATCTGCAGGCGCATGGTGTCGCGGAAATCCTCGCGCGGGTCGAGGATCGTGGTCGTATCGCAGGCGAAGCGCAGCTGGGAGGACATGGAATCCCAGCCGAAGCCATAGAGGTGCACGCGAATGCCCGCGTTCACGGCCTCTTCCACGCCGGGCAGCATGTCCGCATCGCCAGAGACGAGGACGATATCCGAGACGTTGCCGCGGACGGCGGCGAGCACCATGTCCGCGACGAGGCGGGTGTCCACTGCCTTCTGCGTGCGCCGGTCGCCCCATTCGATGAGCTGGCCGCTGCGCAGCTGCACGCCTGGTTCGCTGCGCAGGGAACGCTGGTAGCGGTGCGGCCCGGACTCCGGGATGCCGTCGTACCAAAATTGTCGGTGAATGGGTTGTTTGAGCTGGTCCTGGGCGATTCGGCCCAAGGTACATACGACCTCCGGCAGGTCGATCTCTAATTGCGCGCGGGCGCCAGTTTCCCAGGAGTTATAGAAGCTAGCTAGGAGATAAGAAGTATCGACAAAGATCTGTGTTCGCTCGAGCATGATGGGTCGGTTGTCCGTTTCTTTAGTTTCACAATTTTCAGTGCATTATCCATTGCGCACTGTACTTCTTGAGCGCCCGTGCGCGTGGCGCTTTCCCCTCTAGTGTGCATCAAAGAGTTGTTATATGGTTGGTTGCACAAGTAACTAACCAAATAGGTGGCTCACGGAGCTGAGTCGCAACCTGGTCGGACGGTGAACATCAACCACGCCCCATCGAGGGGATCGAACACGAGTAAGGGGAGGTGCCATGGAGGAAGCCACCACGCCGCTGTTTCAGCAAGTGGCCGAGCTCGTGGCGGATGCCATTGTGGATGGCTCCCTACCAGAGGGGGAGCGGGCACCGTCGACGAACGAGCTCGCTGCCTTCCATGCAATCAACCCGGCCACAGCCCGCAAGGGCTTGAGCCTGTTGGTGGACGCCGGGGTGCTCCAGAAACAGCGAGGTATCGGCATGTTTGTCACCGAGGGCGCTCGGGAGAAGGTCATCGCACAACGCAAGGAGGCCTTCGCCGGCCGCTACCTGGTGCCGCTGGTCGACGAGGCCGCGAAACTGGACATGACCGCCAGCGAGCTCCGCGAGCTCCTCGGCAACGTCGCCGAAAGTCGGGGGCTTTATGACTGACCCAGCACCGCAGCGAAGCCCGCGCATCCCACCACACAGGAAGGCACAACCGTGAACCACCTGAAAGAAAGCGTTGGAACGAGCGTCCCACAGGGGCCTGCACCCAGCATCGAGCTATCGGGCCTGACGGTCAGCTTCGGCAAGAAAACCCACCCGGCCGTCGATGGCATCAGCCTGCAGATCCCGGGAGGCCAGGTCTACGGCCTGATCGGTCGAAACGGCGCGGGGAAGACCACCCTGCTCCGGGCTATCGCGCTGCAGCTGAACAGCTCCGGCACGGTGACCCTGGATGGCCAGCCCATCCGCGATAACGAGTGGGCGCTGGAGCGCATCATTCTCGCTGGCCCGGACGCCTCGTGGCCGCAGGACCTCCCGGTGCATAGCGTGCTGCGGATCGCGGAGCTTCGCTGGCCGACCTGGGATCAGGCCTTCGCGGCGGAGATGATCCAGGCCTTCCGCATCGATACCAGCAAGCGGTTGCGCGCGATGTCCCGCGGACAGCGCTCGGCGGTGAGCATCATCCTCGACCTAGCAGCGCAGTGCCCGATCACCCTGCTGGACGAGCCCTATCACGGCCTCGACGTGCAGAGCCGCGAAGCCTTCTACCAATTCCTCATGTGCGACCTGGAGCGCAACCCCCGCACGGTGATCCTCTCCACCCACCACCTCGGGGACGTCGCCTGACTGCTGGACCAGGTGATCATCATCGACGAGGGCAAGCTCCTGGAATTCGGCCCACTCGAGACCGTTTCCAGCCGCATCCACCTGGTCTCCGGCCCCAGCCAGGCAGTGTCCGCCTTCCTCGAGCAGTGGTCTGCTTCCTTGTCCGTCGCCCCTTCTTCCTTCCTTATTAAGGACGTCACCAGCACCGGTTTGCGCAGGCTGACCCTCAGCTATGACCCCGAGGCGCCGGAGGCCGCGGCGGCGGCGCAACGCGCGGGTGTCCAGCTCCAAGCCACGGACCTGGAGCAGGCGGTACTCGCGCTGACCGGAAAGGAGGCCCAGGATGAGCAATAAAACGAGTGATCGTCATGCGCAGCCGTTGGGCGGTGGGATCAAGGTGGCGGAAAAAAAGGGGGTTGCGGGCGAGGCTTCGTCCCAGGTCCAGGGGCTAAACACCCGAGCGATGGGCCGGGTCTTCCTCTTTGCGTCGTAGCGGAGCGTGCTCTGGACGCTGCTCTTCGTAGTGCTCATGAGCTTCCTCGCGATCGTTGGCGAGGTAGAGCACCGGCCAATGAACTTTTTTTATGTCTTCTTCGTCGGCGGCGCTGTGAGCAGCGTGAACTTCGTCTTCCAAGCGAAGGGCGAAGAGTTGCGGGTGTTCGGGCTGAGCTCTGCTCAGATTCGCCGGCTCGCCGTGTCCATGTGGGGGCTGACGATCCCGGCCTCGGCGCTATACCTCCTTATAGTCGTCGTGATTTCTCGGACCGCTGGCGGGATGCTGAGCTCGGGAAGTCTTCTGCTCGCCTGCCTTGTGGGCTATCTGCTTCTTTTCACCTACGCCGTCTACCAGGGCTGGAGTGCCCATGTGGACATCCGCAATGACGCGGTGGGCGAGCAGGACATCCTGGTCCGAGCGGAGAAGGCGAAATCGCGGAAGGTGGCGTCGAGCTCTGAAGGTGGAGCCGCTAGCCCGGCAGTCTCGGATGCGGAAGACTTGAGGCGCGAAGAGCGGGCGGCTTTCGAAGCAGACACGGCACTCGAAGCTGCGGTGACCAGGCCGCTGCGCCTGCTTGGGCTAACCCTGGCGAAATGGGAGTGCAGCATCGCATTGGCGCTTGGTCTCGTGTTGGCGTTTTGGCCTTGGGCTGCGCATGCGATCGGGGCCTATCTACGGATTACGGTTGTTGGCGCGCTAATCGGCAGCAGGTGGTTGCTCACCGCGTACGGGCTGCCGAAAAATTACATCCAGTGGTTGGCCTTTGGCGGAAGCCGGCGGGCATGGCGTGAAGCTGCTTTGGTGGGGACTGTGAGGACCTGCTGGTCGGTGCCCCTGGCTATCGTCCTGATCGGTTACCCCGCGTTGTTGAATGGCGAGAGCACGCTGCGGGAGCAGTTCAGCGCTAACGAGATGTTGATGGGCGCGCCGATGCTGGGGCTGATCGTGCTCTTCCAAATCCTGGGCACCACATTGTTGAGTGCGCTCGCCACACTACGGTGGCCCAAGGCTGGTGCGCTGACGGTCGGCGGTTTCCTCGCCTACGGCATGGCAATGGTGACGGTGCTCTGCTTCCAGCTGTTCTTCACCGGGGACGTTGATCCGCTACCTCGAGCGGCCATCGGTGTCCTCCTCACCGCGGTCTATGCGGTTATCGCTGCGTAGGTCTTCTACACACGCAGCCTCAAGCAGGACGCGCGGAACTCCAGCCACATCCAGACCTTGGGTGGGTAGCGTCCGTGCCGAGAGCTGAGCCCCAGTTCGAAAGCGTCTGTGAGCTGGGGTTTTGTGTTTGTTGTGGAGTGTGTGTAAATTATTGATCTGCAAGCAAGGCCGACAGGCCGATGCGCACGGGGGAATCAAGATCCTTAACGGGTTTTGCTTCTGTGTTTGCATCTGGTTCTTGGATGGTGTAGCTTAGCAATCCTGCAAGACTGCCGGTTATTACCGGGTGGTTGGGTTCCCCTTCGGTCTTGTTTCCTTGTCACCAAGCTTTGGTGAACGGTGAGTAATCGAGAGTTTTTCTCCGGTTTGCTTCTGGTTCATGTGGGTGATAAGCTCGGAATCCGCCTCAACGTGAAGCGCCACAGTGTTGTGGTTGTGGAGTGTTGTGTGCATATGTTGTTTGAGAACTCAATAGCGTGATGAACCAAGCAGATCAACGGTTCTGACACACTTTGTGTGTGGGATTGTTTGATTTTTTATACATGACTTGGAACATGATGATGCAGTCTACTCTG
>NZ_JASLIP010000003.1 GCF_030152825.1 Corynebacterium sp. | reverse complement strand
GCGATGCGGTGGCCCGTCTCGGGGCTGGCGAAGACGGAGGCGTTGAGCCCGTAGACGGTGTCGTTGGCAGCGTTGACCGCAGCAACCAGGTCGTCGACAACCTCAACGAAGACGACCGGGCCGAACACTTCCTCGGTGCGGAGCTTCGCGTCGGCGGGGACATCCGCGAGAACCGTGGGCTCGTAGAAGTAAGGACCCAGGTCCGGGCGGGCCTTGCCACCAGCGAGAACGCGGGCACCCTTGGCCACCGCGTCGTCCACGTAGCTGGTAACCGTATCCAGCTGCTGCTGGGAGGCCAGCGAACCCATCGCCACCTCCCAGTCGAAGCCGGGGCCAAGGGTCATGGCGCGCACGGCGTCGGCGAATTTGGTGCTGAACTCCTCGTACACCGGTCGCTCGACGTACACCCGCTCGATGGACACGCACAGCTGGCCAGAGTTGGAGTAGCAGGCATCGACGACGCCGCGGACCGTGTAATCCATCTTCGCGTCCGCCGCGACGATCAGCGGGTTCTTGCCACCCAGCTCCGCGGAGAAACCGATCAGGCGGGAGCCCGCGGTGGCCCCGAGGATCTTGCCGGTGGCGGTAGAACCGGTAAACATCAGGAAATCACACGTATTGGCGATCTCGCTGCCCACGACCCGGCCGGAGCCGGTGACCAGCTGGACGAGGTCGCGTGGCAGGCCGGCCTCGAAGAGCAGGCCGAATACGAGCAAGGAGGTAAACGGGGTCGCGGAGTCCGGCTTCGCGACCACCGCGTTGCCCGCGATGAGTGCAGGAAGGGCGTCGGAGATGCCCAGAGTTAGTGGGTAGTTCCATGGCGAGATCTGGCCGACCACGCCCACGGGCTGGAAGTGCTGGCGGGACTTGGCGAGCACCGGAACCGCGGAGCGGCGGCGCTTCGGGCTCAGGATCTTCTCCGCGTTATTGGCGTAGTAGCGGGAGTTATTCGCCACGTCCATGACCTCGTCGAAGGCGGAGGCGCGGTTCTTGCCGGTCTCCAGCTGCACCATGTCCATCAGCAGTTCGCGGTTCTTCAAGACGGCGTCGTGGAAACGCAGGAGGATGGCCTTGCGCTCCGAGAAGGGAACGTGAGCCCAGGAGCGCTGTGCCTGACGGGCGGCGTCTACGGCACGGTGGACGTCCTCCTCATTGCCGGAACCGACCCAGCCGAGGTGCTCCGCGGTGAAGGAAACCTCGACGTCGATCGTCTTCTCGGGCTTGGAGCCATCGGCGGGCAGCTTGTTGGCGGACAGCCCGCGCAGCGCCTCCTGGAAGTCTGCCGGGAGTGCGCCGAGGGACAGTCGCTTGGGGAATCGCAAAGCAGTCATGGGTGGAAATATACCTTTGTCGAGGAACCTATGCGGTGGGTTGAGAAAGAAAGTCCGCAGCGTCGGGAACTAAAAGTGCGTCACATGCGTTGGTACATTGTGAAGTAAGAATTTTTAACCGACTACCAGCATCGTGGCGCGCCCCGGCACTGCCGGGACATCGCGCGTGACATGAACCCCGATCTCCGATCGGGTCGTGTAGACGCACCACTTAGGTGCGCGCATGGCGGCAAGAACGAGTCTTCCGAATAATCGAAAGTTGAGGCTTTCAGGTGCAGAAATCTAATCCATTCATGGCCGAGCTGACCGGCCAGAACCGCCAGGGCCAGCAGCCCCAGGGCTATGGTGAGCCGGGCTACGGCCAACAGGGCGGCGGCTATGGCCAGTTCGCCACCAGCGCCCGTGGTGCCGCTGCCACGGCGACCTACCAGGACGGGCTGCAGGACGCCGCGAATTACGGCCAGGCCGGCCCGGCCGACCGCCCGATTACCGTGGACGATGTGGTGGCAAAGACCGGCATCACGCTGGCCGTCATCGTCGTGCTGGCTGCGGCGAACTACTTTATCTTCGGCACGAATCCGGCAACGGGCTCGATCCTCACCGTGGTTGGCGCCATCGGTGGCCTCATCACCGTGCTGGTCTCCGCCTTCGCGAAGAAGTACGGCTCCCCAGTCGTCACTCTGCTTTACGCAGGCTTCGAGGGGCTGTTCGTCGGTGGCTTTAGCTACATGCTCACCGGCATGGCGGTGGGGGACACCAACGCTGGCGCCATGATCAGCCAGGCGATCCTGGGCACCATCGGCGTGTTCGCCGGCATGCTCTTCGTCTACAAGACGGGTGCGATTCGCGTGACCCCGAAGTTCACGAAGTTCATGGTCGCCGCATTGATCGGCGTACTGGTACTGGCGCTGGGCAGCATGGTCATCGGCCTGTTCACCGGTGGCGCTGGCCCGCTGCGCGATGGCTCCCCGCTGTCCTGGATCTTCTCCCTGCTGTGCATCGGCCTCGCAGCGCTGAGCTTCCTGCAGGACTTCGACGCCGCCGACCGCCTCGTCCGCGCCGGTGCGCCGTCGAAGATGGCCTGGGGCGTGGCCCTCGGCTTGGCCGTGACCTTGGTCTGGCTCTACACCGAGATCCTGCGCCTGCTGTCTTACATCAATAGGGACTAGCCCTAGCAGCGCAGGGCCAGGGCGCATGCGCGCGCTGGCACTTCGGGAAACTTTGCCCCTGGTGGTTTAACCCCCAGGGGCTGTTTCATGCTTCTGGGAAGGGGGTTACCCGCGCCGCGCCCG
>NZ_JASLIP010000001.1 GCF_030152825.1 Corynebacterium sp. | reverse complement strand
CACATATGTGGAAATACCGGTGCCGTAGAACATATTGGTGGGCAGCTGGATGATCGCGTCCACCAGGTCGTTTTCCAGCAGCCATGCACGGATCTTGTCCGACCCTGATTCAGGAGCACCGGTGAACAGCGGCGAACCATTGGAGACCACCGCGCCACGACCGCCAGCTCCATTGGGTCCTGCGGGCATGAGCTTCGAGGCGACGTGAGAAAGGAAGAGCATCTGGCCGTCGTTCTTGCTCGGCAGGCCGTGGCTGAACCGGGAGCCCGGCACCTTGGCCTGCTCCTTCACCGACTGCTGCTGTACTTCCCAATCCGAGCCGAATGGCGGGTTGGAGAGGATGTACTCGAATTGCTCGCCCTCGTAGAGGTCGGTGAGCAAGGTATCGCCGTGGCGGATGGCGTCCGGCTCACCACCCTGGATGAGCAGATCGGCCTTACCGATGGCATAACCAGTGGACATGAGCTCCTGGCCGGCGAGCACCACCTCAATATCTGGGTTGAGCTCCTTCAGCGCACGCGCCGCCACAAGCAACATGCCGCCCGTACCCGCCGTCGGGTCGTACACGGTGCGCGAAGCGCCCTCCGCGGTCAGGCCGACGTCGTCGGAAGCGAAAAGAATATCCACCATCAGCCGGATCGCATCACGCGGGGTATAAAACGCACCCGCAGCCTTGCCCTTGGTATCGAAGGCCTTGTACATAACGTGCTCGAAAAGATCACCCATCTGGGCATCCGGCAACGCCTCCATGCTCATGTCGATGGTGGCGAAGTGCTTCACCACCGGCCACAGGCGCGAGGCGTTATCGAGGGTCTTCATCTTCACCGCGAAATCGAAGGCATCCCACACATCGCGGACAGAATAGGAAAACGCGCCGACGTAATCCATCAATGCCTCGTAGACGTGGTCGTCCAGCTGCGCGATACGCGTCAGGTCCAGGCGGGAGGAGTTGTAGAAGGACAGGCCAAAGCGAACGCGGACCTCCCAGTCGATCATCTCCTCGCTGTACCCCTCCCCCTGGAGGCTCTCCACCAGGTCGAGGACCTCGTCCTTCGTGGGTTCGAGAATGCACTCGAGACGGCGGAGCACCGTCATGGGCAGGATGTAATCCCCATAATCCTCGGGCTCGACGATGGACCGCAGGAACTTATCTGCGGTATTCCAAACGGCGGACTGGTTCAGCTCCGCTGTGCTCATCCGGATATGCCTCCTTGGGCCAAAAAACGCGATGTATCCACGGTAAACGGCGTGCCGCGGAAAATCCTGTGAGACACGCTCGCACCGCTCAGTGACCATTGGAGCAGGGGTATCGGACACAGGCTTGAAACACTCGAACACAGGGGCGAGCTCCCTCAGGAAATACGTTGCCGTTAACAGGAGGAAGTCCTGGCAACACAAAAAGACCTCCCCCGAGCCGAAGCTCGTAGGAGGTCCGGGGACGCCCGAAGGCGATCCAGTATTAGCCCTTGATGGCAGCAACGATGGCCTCGAAGGCACCGCTGATAGCGCCAACGAGGACGTCAAACAGGGTAGAAATAAGCTCGAACATGATGCTCTCCTAACTAGTGGAAGTGTCGCACCCGGGGGTTGATCGGTGCACTCTTGACGCTAACAATTCATTTCGAGTGCACTTATTTCTGCAAAACTACTGACCCCCCAAGCGGGGGCACGGAAACTCTCTCACCTGCAACTTAAGAACAGGCCACCCCTCGCCCCCGCCCTCACTTCCTGTGACAAGCAAGACCGCAGGTAGGCGCCCCAACCTCACGTCGACGTTCCCGGCAACCCGATTAACAACGCCGCTTCCTGCCAAAGGCCGCCGACGGAGAAACAGCGACAAGGAGAAAAGACCAAGACCAAGCAACCCGCCTAGCGCCTAGCGTTTGCGGGGCCCATGACAAAAGTCACGGGCAAGTGGTGACAGAAAATATGTCTGCTCCCCACGCTGGATTTCTAGCGTGAAAACCATGAGCACGACATACACCACCCACGCAATAGAGGTCACCGGAGTCAGCAAAACCTTCAACCCGCGTTCCAACCAGCCCGTCCACGCGCTGAAGAACGCGAACCTCACCGTCCAGCCGGGCGAGATTATCGCCCTCCTCGGGACCAACGGAGCAGGTAAGACCACCCTGCTGGATCTCATCCTGGGGCTGACCACCCCGACCTCCGGCACCGTCACCGTCATGGGGCACTCCCCCACCCAAGCCGTTCGCAAGCAACACATCGGCGCCCTGATGCAGACCGGCGGCCTGCTCAACGAGCTCACGGTCAAAGACACCGTGGAGATGATCGCCGCGACCCTCCCGGAGCACCTACCCCTCGACGAGGTCATCGCACAGGCCAACCTGCAGCCCATCTACACCCGGCGCGTGGGCAAATGCTCCGGCGGTGAGCAACAGCGCCTCCGTTTCGCGCTGGCCATCCTTGGCAACCCGGAGATTCTCATCCTGGACGAACCAACCGCTGGGATGGACACCGGTGCGCGTCGCCGCTTCTGGGACTCCATGACCCACCAGGCACAGCAGGGGCGCACGATCATCTTCGCCACCCACTACCTGGAGGAGGCAGAAAACTTCGCCCAGCGCATCGTCCTCATGAACAACGGCGAGATCATCGCCGACGGCACCACCGCTGAACTGCGGAACATGAGCGCCGACCGGGTGGTCAGCGCCGAGTTCCCGGGCGAACTGCCGGATCTGACCGGGCTGCCTGGGGTGACAGGCAGCGACATCAACGGCAACCGCCTGAGCATGACCACCGAGGATTCCGACGCGCTCGCCCGCTACCTGCTGACCCAAACCGGGGCCCGCAACCTTGCCATCAGCAGCCACAGTCTGGAGGACACCTTCCTCGCACTGACGAAAGAAAACCAGGAGGCGTAGAAGCATGAACACCACCCTGAGATTCACCGGCCACGAACTGCTCCGCCTGCGCCGGGATATGACCACCCTGTTCTTCAGCATCGGGCTGCCGATCTTCTTCTACCTCATCTTCGGGGCGCTGCAGGACTACGGGGAACAGGAGGTCAACGGCGGCAACCTCGCCGCCTTCGTCATGCTGGGCATGGCGTTCTACGCCGGCGTGGTGGGCGCGGTCGGCGCCACAGGATCCGCCGTCACCGATAACCGCAGCGGGTGGGGCCGCCAGCTGGCACTCACCCCGCTGCGCCCCTGGCAGCTGGCCTTCGCGAACACAGTGAGCATCGCCGTGCGCGCGGTACTGCCAATCGTGGCCGTGTTCCTCGTCGGCGGGCTGACGAGAGCGCAGATGCAGCCCGAGCAATGGGCCTTGAGCTTCCTCGCCTGCGTGCTGTGCTCCATCCCCTTCGGCTTCTACGGCCTCGCCTGGACGCTGCTGGTTCCCAAGGAGAACACGGTCGGCGTGGCCACCGGATCCATCGTGATCCTCGCTTTCGCGGGTAATGTGTTCATGCCGCTCAGCGGAACGTTGCTGGATATCGGAAGATTCACCCCGATGTACGGCGCGATGATGCTGGTCCGCTGGCCACTGGCCGAAGGCGCGCAAGTGGTTGGTACCGAGCTGATCACCGAGCCGATGTGGCACGCCTGGGTTAGCATCGCGGTATGGACGGCGATCTTCGTGGGCTTCTGCCTGATGATGGGCAAGCGAGACAAGAACCGAAGCTGATGCGCGCCTTCGATGGTTTCCAGTTCAACAACGCGATCTTCGCCTCAATATGGCTGATGTTCCTGGGGCCGGTTCTGATCCAGGTCTACACCGGCGATGAGTTCGGTGCCGGGGATAAAACCTGGATGACGGCCTGCGTGCTCATTTTCAGCGCTGTCTACTTCTACGCCTTCGGCTCGATGGGTACCTCCCCGCGCGGCTGGGGTCTACTGCCGCAGGCTCTCCTCCGATGGGGCGTTCTGCTGGCCATCGCGCTGACCAGCGTGCCTGTGATCCAGACGGGCGCCATGAGCTTCGCCCCCTACCTGGCAGCGATGCTGGGTTTCACGCTCCCCCTCAAGCGGTCCCTGCCCATCGTGCTCACCACGGGCGTGGTCGGGTCGGTCGCAGTGTGGCTCCGGGCCCCGGAGAACCTGGACTGGTCGGCCTTCATCCTGTTGTTCATCCCGCTGATGCTCATCGCGGTGGGCGTGTTCAGCCAGTACGACGACTCCCGCCACCAGCTGCAGCACGAACTCGATCTCGCGCAGCAACGGGAGGACATCGCTACGGACGTCCACGACCTGCTGGGCCACTCGCTGACCGTCATCAACCTCAAATCCGAGGTTGCGCGCCGCGCGATGGAGAAGAACCCCGAACAGGCCAAGCAGGAGCTCAAGGAGATCAGCGAGCTCTCCCGCCTCGCTCTGGCGGAGGTCCGCTCCACCGTGACCCGAATGCGCACACCCACCTTCGCCGGCGAGCTCCAGGGAGCGCGACGGGCGCTGGAGACGAAAGGCATCACCGCGCACCTGCCCGAACGGCTCACCACGCCGGGCACCAACGAGGCCTTCTTCTCCTGGGGCCTGCGCGAGCTGACGACCAACGTGGTCCGCCACTCCGGAGCACGGGCCTGTTGGGTCAGTGTGACCGGCGACAAGCTGCAGGTCACCGACGACGGCTGCGGGTTCAGCGACGAGGAGGCCCGCAACGGCGATGGCGGCCTGGCTGGGCTTCGCGAGCGCGTCGAGGCGGCCGGTGGACAGCTCATCGTGCGCCGCGAACGAGGCTTAAGCACCGTGCTGATCGCGATGGGTGCGGATCGCGAGATCATCGACGACGGCGCCACGTCCGAGGAGGAAAACCGATGAACCCGATTCGAGTACTGCTCGCCGAGGACCAGTCATTGGTGCGCGGGGCGCTCGTCGCACTACTGAGCGCGGAGCCGGACATCGAAGTCGTCGCGGAGTGCGCCACGGGAACCGAGGCCCTGCGCTTGGTACTGAAGCATCCCATCGACGTGGCCCTCCTCGACATCGAAATGCCGGGGCTCAACGGCCTGGACGTGACCAAGGAACTGGCCGGGCACCCGTGCCGTTGCCTGATCGTGACGACCTTCGGCAAGGCGGGCTACGTCAAGCGCGCGATGGAGGCGGGCGTGGACGGGTTCATCGTGAAGGACACCCCTCCCGAGGAGCTCGCCGATGCAATCCGCCGGGTCCACGCGGGGCTGCGCGTCATCGACCCGACGCTGGCCCGGGATAGCCTGCTGGCTCCCGATAACCCCCTCAGCGAGCGGGAGACGCAGGTCTGCCAGCAGCTCTTCCAAGGAAAGAGCTCTCCCGCCATTGCCAAGGCGTTGCACCTTTCGCCAGGCACGGTGCGCAACCACATCTCCAGCATCATGTCGAAGACCGGTGCTGGAAACCGCTTCGAGGCCGCACACCTCGCGAAGGCGAACGGCTGGATCTAGCACGCTGCCGGAAAACACAGACGGCTTGGACACGCGCCGCCTTAGCTGCTGCCCCAGGCCAGTCCCCTAGTTCTTCAGCGGTGTGCCGAACTTGATAAACGAGTTCCTACCAACGACAAACTTGCTTCGCGATAGCTGCCCGAAGATCTCGCGGCTCTCCACGGCATCCTTCGTGACGCGCACGAACAGCGTTCGACCGGCGTCCTCAACCAGGTAGAAGGAATCACCGCTGAAGGAGTTCTTCACCTCAGAGAAGAAATCGGGCACCCCGTCGAAGGCAATCTCGGTGAACCACCCGGCGGCAAACTCGCCCTTGGTGTTCTTCTTCTCCCGCAGAAGTGGTGTGATCACGGCATGTGGGAAGACCTGACGGACCGCGGTGTGGGCCTTCGTCCCCTTCGCCAGGAACCTGCCCCCGGTCTTCTCCAGGGACTTGACGTCGACGGCCACGCGGCTGGTCGCTGTGCCCAGCACCGCTCCATCTTTGCCCAGGATCTCATCGGTGCCGACCCCGAACAGCTCCGCCAGCTTCTTGAGGACCTCGATATCGGGCGCGCCGCGGCCGGTCTCCCAGTCCTGCACGTCCTCGCGGGCCACCACGAGCTTGTCCGCGAGCTCCGCTTGGGAAAGCCCGGCCTTGCTGCGGAACGCCTTGATGCGCTGTGCCAGTGTCATGCGAGAAATCCTAGCCGTTCCCCCGGGGCCGCTTTCCAAAGACGACGGCCCGGGGTGCGCGATAGCTGGTCGCTTTCGGTCACGGCAGTTCAGCGATCGATCTCAGCCCGCTTCGCGTAGCGCATGCCCTCGATAACCTCACCGTTATCGAAGATGACGGGGGCGGCCGTACTCCAGGCCGGGCCCGTCGTCATACTTCTGCATGAGGTAGTCGTTGAGCTGCTGCATGTCCTTGACCAGGATGGCCTGATAGGGCATGTCGAAGGCGATTTTTTCCAGGAAGAGCAGCTTGTCGTCATGGGGAACCGCAACCCCGGTGTGCCTGACGAAGAGGGTGGCCGGGTCGGTCAGGGTGTCGTAGGAGAACATAGAGATCACGCGGGCTTTCGTGTCCGCGATGTGCCACGCCGGGTCCTGATCCCTGGACTGTTGAGTGGAGCTCTGCTCAACAGATTTCTGTGCAACTGGAGCTCTGCTCGCTCAAGCTCTGCTGCTGGTCGGGGCTGGATTCCTCCGCGGGCGTGCAGGCCGTCGCGAGGAGGCAGGCCGCAAGAAGAGGCAGGCTACGAGAAGGCAAACGCATGAGGTCATGCTAGCCGCTCGCCTGTACTCAGCACGCGCTGCAGGGGACGATTATTCTGTAAATATGACTTATTCCAGTGTGATCACCAAGCCTCAGCTCAGCGACGTCGATATCGCACAGGCTCACATCCTCGAGCCCATCGCGGACATCGCCGAGCGCGCCGGAATCCCTGCCGAAGCACTCATCCCCTACGGCACCACCAAGGCCAAGGTGGACGTCCCCGCCCTGCGCACCACCGACGTGTGGGACAAGCCACTGGGCCGCACCGTCCTCGTGACAGCCATGTCGCCCACCCCCGCGGGCGAAGGCAAGTCCACCACCCTTATCGGCCTAGCCGACGCCCTGCGCACCGCCGGGCAAAACACCATCGTCGCGATCCGCGAACCGTCCCAAGGCCCAGTCATGGGCATCAAGGGTGGCGCGGCCGGCGGCGGCTACGCGCAGATCGTCCCGATGGAGGACATCAACCTCCACCTCACCGGCGACATGCACGCACTCACCGCCGCAAACAACACCCTCGCTGCCCTCATCGACAACCACATCCAGCAGGGCAACGAGCTCGGCATCGACCCGCGCCGGGTCACCTGGCGCCGCTGCATGGACGTCAACGACCGCAGCCTGCGTTCCATCGTCACCGGTCTTGGCGGACCTGCCCACGGCACCCCGCGTGAGGCTGGGTTCGACATCACCGCCGCCAGCGAGATGATGGCGATCCTCTGCCTCGCCACGGACCTGGCTGATCTGAAGGCTAAGCTCGCCAACATCGTGATCGGCCAGACTTATAGTGGCGGGCCGGTCACCGCAGGCGACCTGCAGGTCGAGGGCGCGCTCACCGCCCTGCTGCGCGACGCGCTAAACCCCAACCTCGTGCAGACCCTCGGCGGCACCCCGGCGCTGATCCACGGTGGGCCCTTCGCAAACATCGCGCACGGCTGCAACAGCCTCATCGCCACCCAGACCGCCCGCCGCCTCGGTGACATTGTCGTCACGGAAGCCGGCTTCGGCTCCGACCTCGGCGCGGAGAAGTTCTTCAACATCAAGGCCCGCGAGGGCAGCATCGACGTGGACGCGGCCGTCGTCGTCGCGACCATCCGCTCCCTGAAGTACAACGGCGGCGTCGCGAAGGAGGACCTGAACAGCGAAAACCTGGCCGCCCTGGACGAGGGACTGAAGAACCTCGAGCGCCACGTGAAGAACATGGAGAAGTTCGGCACCACCCCGGTCGTCGCGCTGAACCTCTTCACCTCCGACACCGACGTCGAGCGCGAACACGTCGCCGAGTGGGCTGAAAAGCTAGGCGTGCGCCTGGCCGAGTCCACCGTCTGGGCCGAGGGTGGCGCCGGCGCCACCGAGCTGGCCCAGCAGGTACTCGAGGTCATCGAGAACGGCGAGACCCCGCAGGCTGGGTCCCAGCAGCTCTACGACCCGGCTGAGGGCCTGGCCGAGTCCATCAAGACCATCGCGACCCGCATCTACGGCGCTAGTGGCGTGGAGTTTTCTACCAAGGCCAAGAAGGACCTGCAGTTCCTCGCCGAGCACGGCTGGGACAAACTGCCGGTGTGCATCTCCAAGACGCAGTACAGCTTCTCCGATGACCCGGCCGAGCTGGGCGCGCCGGAAGGTCACGTGCTGCACGTCCGCGAACTGCTCCCCCGCCTGGGCGCGGGCTTCGTCGTGGCGCTGACCGGACAGGTGATGACGATGCCGGGGCTGCCGAAGCGGCCAACTGCCGAGCAGATCGATGTCGCCGAGGACGGCACCATCACCGGACTGTTTTAGCGGCAAAAAGGGACTACACTGATCTTCGTGCAGAATCAGGTACTCACGAAGAAACCTCCCCGCCCGGTCTTCGACCGCGGCCCCAGACCCTACATGCGCGGGCGGTTACACACCGCCGCCGCGTGGTACTTCGGCGGGATGGGCACCGCCCTCACGATCGTGGCCTTGGCGAAGTTTGGCTTCTCCTGGATGTCCCTGACCACCGCCCTCTACGCGCTGTGCCTGGCAGGCATGCTGAGCGTGAGCGCCCTCTACCACCGGGTTCCGTGGCGCTCCGCGGCGGCAGTCAACAGCTGGCGACGCGCCGACCACGCCATGATCGCAATCTTCATCGCCGGAACGTACGGGCCGGTGACAGTCGCCGCATTCGGTGCGCGGTGGTTCACCGGCTGGGCCTGGTTCAACACCGGCGGACTGTGGATCTTGGCTGTCTGCTGGCTCGCCGCACTGGCCGCGGTCGTGTTGAACCTGGTGTGGATCGACCACCCGCGGTGGCTCGACGCCGCCACCTACCTCACCCTCGGCTGGCTGGCCGCCATCGGCGCCGTGGGCTACTACCAGCAGCTCGGGATCGCCGTGAGCCTGCTGATGCTGCTCGGCGGGCTGGTCTACTCACTCGGCGCGGTGATCTACGCCAAGCAGTGGCCGAACCCCTCCCCTCGTTGGTTCGGTTTCCACGAGGTCTTCCACGCCGCCACCATCGTGGCAGCGCTTCTGCACCACGTCGCGATCTGGGTGCTTGTGCTCCGCTAGAGCCTGTTGTAGCTCCGCTAAGCCTTGTTATAGCTCCGCTGGAACTCATTGCAGCTAGCTAAAGCTCGCGCGGGCCGGCGCGGGACGGCTCAGCACCGAACGCCGATCCCGCTACCGCTAGCGCTTCTTTTTCTTCTCCCGGATGCGGATCGCGATGCGCACAGGGGAGCCTTCGAAGCCGAAGGTCTCGCGCAGCTTACGCTCCAAGAAGCGCCGGTAGCCGTGCTCCAGGAAGCCCGTGGTGAACAGCACGATCACCGGCGGGCGGGAAGAAGCCTGCGTCGCAAAGAGCACGCGCGGCAGGCGACCACCACGCATCGGCGGCGGGGTCTCCGCAATCACCGCACGCAGCCAGGTGTTCAGCTGGCCGGTCGGGATGCGCTGATCCCAGCTCTCCAGAGCCTCCAGCATCGCTGGCTCCAGCTTCTGCAGAGCACGCCCCGTCTTGGCGGAGATGTTCACCCGGCGAGCCCACGGCACGTGCGAAAGCTGCAGGTCGATCTCGCGTTCCAGCAGCTCCCGGCGATCCTCGTCCACCAGGTCCCACTTATTAAACGCCACGACCAGCGCCTTACCGGCGTCCAGGATCATCCGCAGCACGCGCTGATCCTGCTCCGCGATGGGCTCGGAGGCGTCCACCAGGAACACCACGACCTCACTGGCATCAATCGCGGCGCGGGTGCGCAGCGAGGCGTAGTACTCGTGCCCCACCGCGTTCTTCACCTTCTTGCGGATACCGGCGGTATCCACGAAGCGCCAGGTGCGCTCCTCCAGCTCCACGATGGAATCCACCGGGTCCACCGTGGTGCCCGCAACGTTATCCACCACAGAGCGCTGCTCGCCGGAGATCTTGTTCAGCAGCGAGGACTTACCCACGTTCGGCCGGCCCACCAGCGCCACGCGGCGCGGACCAGAGACCACCGAGAGCTCACGCGGCTTCTCCGGGAAGACCTCCAGTAGCTTGTCCAGCACGTCCGCCGCGCCGCGCCCATGCAGCGCGGAGACCGGGTACGGGTTGTCCAGGCCGAGCGCCCAGAACTCCGCCATGTCCGCGTACTGCGTATCGGATTCGAACTTATTGGCCACCACGATCACCGGCACGTCGGAGCGCTGTAGCTTGCGAGCGATGACCTCGTCGGTCTCGGTGATGCCGACCTTCGTGTCCACGACGAAGACGATCGCGTCTGCCGTGGCCATCGCGGTCTCCGCCTGGCGGGCGATCGCGGCGTGGATGCCTTTAGCATCCGGGTCCCAGCCGCCGGTGTCCTGCACCCAGAAGCGGCGCCCGCCCCAGTCGCCCAGGTAGGAAATGCGGTCGCGGGTGACTCCCGGGAAGTCCTCCACCACGGCCTCGCGACGCCCGATGAAGCGGTTGACCAGCGTGGACTTACCCACGTTTGGACGGCCAACGATCGCCACCGTGCACAGCGCTTCCTTCTGCGCCTCCAGCTCATCGGCGATGCCGAAGGCTTCCTCGATGGACTCCCAGTCAGTGTCCTCCTCGTCGGACTCCAGCAGGTCGAATTCCTCCGCCTGCAAGTAGTGCTCACCCAGCTGCTCCGGGTCGACCTCCCAGGTCTCGCCGTCCCAGTTCTCGGGGTCCCAGTTCTCCAGGTCCTCCTCGGATTCCTCCTGCACCGGGGCATCGCCTTCAGCAGGGACGACGTCCCCCTCAACCGTGCGGAACACCAGACCACCGGTGCTCTCCGCGCCACCATCTGGGATATCGGAGTCCAGGTCCGATTCCTCGATCAGGCCAGCGATCGCCTCGATGACCTCCTCGATGCTCATCTCGCCGGTGTCGAGGATCGTGGCATCCTCCGCCGGGCGCAGCGGAGAGGTCTCGCGGGTGGAGTCCGCCTCATCGCGGCGCTGGACGTCGGCCAGCACAGCCTCGTAAGAAACCTCGCGGCCAGCGGCGGTGTCCTGGTCGAAGCGGCGCTGCGCGCGCACCTCGGCGCTGGCGGTCATGTACACCTTCACCGGCGCGTCCGGGAGCACGACCGTACCGATGTCACGGCCCTCGACCACGCAACGGCCAGCGGCGGCTGCCAGGTCGCGCTGCAGCTGCACAAGATTGGTGCGGACCTCCGGGATCGCGGCGACGGCGGAGACGTGCGCGGTAACCTCCGGACCACGGATGTCCGCGGAGACGTCCTCCCCGTCCAGCAGAACCTCGGTGGACTGCGGATCCTCGTTGACCTGCAGCGGCAGCTGAGAGGTCGCCGCGATGATGGCCTCGGTGGCCGCCGGGTCGGCCGGATCGATGCCGGCCTTCAGCACGTGCAGGGTCGCGACGCGGTACATCGCGCCCGTGTCCAGGTAGCGCGCGCTCGCGTATTGGGCGATGCGGCGGGAGACGGTGGACTTGCCGGTGCCGGACGGGCCGTCGATGGCCAGCAGGAACCCGCCCTCCTCGAGGTTGTCGATCAGCGCGAGCTGGGAGAAATCAGAGTTCATATCAGTAGTCATCCTTCAAATCTCCCGGCTTACAGGCCCACGGCCTTGTACAGGCTGGTCAGTTCCGAACGGTTCAGCGCGCGCACGCTACCCGGCTTCTGGTCGCCGAGCTGCACCGTGTGGATCTTGGTGCGCACCAGCGCCTGAACCGGGAAGCCCGCGGCCTTCAGCAGGCGACGCACGATGTGCTTACGGCCCTCGTGCAGCTCCAGCTTGATCAGGGACTTGCCCTGCCAGACATCCACGATCTGGACGTCGTCGGCCTTGGCGATGCCGTCGTCCAGCTCGATGCCCTTCTTCAGCTCGTGGACCAGCCCCTTCTTCGCCTCGCCCAGCACGGTGGCCATGTAGGTTTTCGAGACCTCGTAGCTGGGGTGCATGAGGCGGTTGGCGAGCTCACCGTCGTTGGTGAGCAGCAGCAGACCCTCGGTCTGGGCGTCCAGGCGGCCAACGTGGAACAAGCCCTGCCCCTGCTTGAGGCGCTCGTCGATGAAGTTGCCCACCGACGGGCGGCCCATGTCGTCGCTCATCGTGGACTGGACACCACGCGGCTTGTTGAAGATGTAGTAGTGCATCTCGTCGTTGACCTGGACGCGCACTCCATCGACGCGGACGACGTCCTTGTTCGGGTCGATGCGCACGCCCATCCGGTCCACGACCTTGCCGTTGACCTCGACGCGGCCAGCGGCGATCAGCTTCTCGCTCATGCGGCGGCTGGCCACGCCGGCGGCCGCAAGGACCTTCTGCAGGCGGACCTTGTCCTCCGCAGCTGGGGCGACCTTCTGCTCTGACTTTGTGACGTGCTGGTGGCGGGCCGGCTTGGCCTTCGGGACGAAGGTCTCGGCGCCGCCGGGCTTCGCAGCGTTCTTTTCCGGTATGCCATCTCGGCGAGCGGGTGTATTCAAATTATGTCCTTATTTGCTCAAAGTCTTTGAGGTACGCAGCCCAGTCTAGATCAGTAATCGGATTCGATCGATTCCACATCCGGCAGCAGCGGGGCCAAGTCCGGCAGCTCGTCCAGCGACTCGATGCCCAGCTGCTCCAGCAGCAGATCGGTGGTCTCGTACAGGTGGGCGCCACCTGGTCCGGCGGCGGATGTTTCTTCCTCCCCCTCGGCTGCCACCTCGACCTGGCGGATCAGCCCGCGCAGGGCCAGGGTCCGCATCACGCCGTCGCAGTTCACCCCGCGCACCGCGGCGACCTGGGAGCGGGTCACCGGCTGGCGATAGGCCACCACAGCCAGGGTTTCCAATGCTGCCCGCGACAGGCGCTGCTGGGCACCCTGGAGAATCTTCGCCTCCACTACATCCGAGTTCTCGGGCCTGGTGTACAGGCGCCACAGCCCCTCGCGTTCCCGCAGGTCGAAGCCGGAGCCACGGGCGTCGAACTCGTCGGCGATCTGGCGCAGCACGTCCTCCACCTGGGAGGCATCAACGCTGCAAGCCTCAGCGAGCTGCTCGGCGGCCACAGGCTCGTCGGAAACCAGCAGTAAGGACTCCACCCGGCTGCGCAGCTGGGACACCGCGGGTAGGTGCAGGTGCTCTTCACTCATGGTCCTGGGCTCTCCTTCTCATAATTTCCGCTTGCGGCTGTGCTGGAGCTAATCCCAGTTCGACGCTGCGACGACCTGTGGGTCCACGTCCAGGCCGGTCCAGGCGACGAGCATCTCCTCTAGCGGCATGGGCTGCTCTACCCCGATGGCGCGGGCCTTGTACAGCTCCAACAGAGCGAGGAAGCGGCCTACCACCACGATGGACTCCTCCGCATCGCTAATCAGCGAGTCGAAGTTCACCCACTTATTCTCCCCGGCGATCTTCAACGTGTTGAGAATTTTGCCGGCTTGCTTCGGCACCGAGACCGCCGGCGCGTGGACGTGGCCGGTCTGCACCCCATCCGGGCGGGGACGGAAGACATGGGCGGCCAGCTCCGCGAAGCTCTCCTTGTTGTGCTTGAGCTCCACCGGTGGCAGCAGGTTGGCGTAGCGGTCCTCCAGCGAAAGTGCCATGGGGTAGCTGCGGGCCGCGCCCCGCTGCCACTCGGCAAAGAGGTCCGCGACTTGCTTATAGGCCTTGTACTGCAGCAGGCGGGCGAACAGGAGGTCGCGGGACTCCAGCAGCTCTAGGTCGGCCTCGTCGTCGACCTCGCCGCGGGGAACCAGGCGGGCGGCCTTCAAATCCAGCAACGTGGAAGCGACGATCAGGAACTCGGTGACCTCGTCCAGATCCTCAGCGGACTGGGACAGCCCCCGGGTATAAGCGATGAACTCGTCGGTGACCTCGGCGAGCGCGATCTCGGTGATGTCCAGCTTGTGCGAATGAATCAGCTGGAGCAGCAGGTCGAAGGGGCCGTCGAAGTTCGCGAGCGCGACCCGGAAACCCGTGAGTTCCGGTTGCTGGACATCAGTCACGCAAACCTACTTTTCTGCCACCACGCTGACCAGCGCGGGGCGTGGCCTAGTGCTGCTCGGCGACGCGCTGGATGACCTCCGCCGCGAGGTTGCGGTACTGGATCGCACCGGAGGACTTCGGGGCCCACGTGCTGATCGGCTCGCCGGCCACGGAGGTCTCCGGGAAACGGACGGTGCGGGTGATGACCGAATCGAAGACCTTATCCCCGAAGGCCTCAACGAGGCGCTCCATGACCTCGCGGGCGTGCAGCGTACGGCGATCGAACATGGTCACCAGGATGCCCAGGACCTCGAGCTTGAAGTTGAGGCGGTCGCGCACCTTCTCCACCGTGTCCATCAGCAGTGCAAGGCCCCGCAGGGAGAAGTACTCGGACTCCACCGGGATCATCACGGAATCCGCGCAGGAGAGCGCATTGACGGTGAGCAGGCCGAGCGAAGGCTGGCAGTCGATGATGATGAAGTCATAATCCTTCATCACCGGCCGCAGCGCACGCGCGAGTGCCTGCTCGCGGCCGACCTCATTGACGAGCTGGATCTCCGCAGCGGAGAGGTCGATATTCGCGGGCACCAGGTCGAGGTTCTCGACGCCGCTGGGCAGGATGGCGTCGAAAATGGAAGAGGAATTGTCGACGAGGAGATTGTGGACAGTGACGTCCAGCTCCTCGTGGCTGATCCCCAGGCCGGCAGACAGCGCGCCCTGCGGGTCGAGGTCGACGAGGAGGACCTTGCGGCCGAACTCCGCAAGTGCGGCGCCCATGTTGATCGTCGAGGTGGTCTTGCCGACCCCACCCTTCTGATTACACATGGCGATGATGGTCGCAGGCCCATGAGAGGACAGCGGCTCCGGGTCCGGCAGCGGGCGCATGGGGCGCCCCGTGAGCCCGAGTTCTTCCTCGGGCTTATCGAAAAGCGCGTCGGAGCTCTGCACTGTCAAGCCCTCTCCCTTGTCTAACGGTCATTTCGGAGCGCGGTTGACGCTCCCACTACACATAGATTACGCGTAGATTACGCCGGTGCAATTCCCTCCACCCCATTTTTCGCAGGCTTTTCGAGCAGTTCAGCTGAGTCAAAAGCCAAGGTTGATACTAGACAAGGCTTAAGCCTTGAAAGGTCTCTAGTTCGAGCGCGGGTGGCTCTCCGACCATGCCTCCCGCAGGTGGTCCGGGCTCACCTTCGTATAGATCTGCGTGGTCACCACATTGCTGTGGCCGAGCAGCTCCTGCACCACGCGGATATCCGCCCCGCCCTCCAACAGGTGCGTGGCGAAGGAGTGCCGGAAGCTGTGCGGGCTGACCCCGGCCACCCCGGCCTTCTCGCTGACCGAGGAGACCATGTTGAACGCCGACTGCCGCCCCATCCGCCCGCCATTGCGGTTTAGAAACAGCGCCGCCGAGCCCTTCTTGTTGAACGCCGGGCGGACCCGCACCAGGTAGTGCTGCAGCGCATCCAGCGCCGGATCCCCCACCGGGACGACCCGCTCCTTCGAGCCCTTGCCCCGGACGATGATGAGCTTCTCGGTCGGGTCCACATCATCCACGTCCAGCCCCAGCAGCTCGCTGACGCGCGCGCCGGTGGAGTACAGCATCTCCAGCAACGCACGGTCGCGGATCTGGATGAGGGAGGCCGCGTCGTCGTTCGGGCAGGACTCCAGGATCGCGGTCACCTCGGCGATGCTGAGCGCCTTCGGGATGCTCGCCGCCTGCCCGGGGCGCGCGACGTCGTCTGCGACGTCCCCGTCGGTGACCCCCTCGCCAGTCAGGAAGCGGTGGAAGTTACGCACCGCCGCGAGAATTCGCGCGCGTGTAGATGCCGCAAGCTTCTCCCCTTTGGCAAGTGAGGCCATGAAGGCCTCGATATCCCCCGTGTTCAGCGTGGTTACGCTGCGCCCGCCCAACCACGCCAGGTATCGGTCCGTATCCCGACGGTAGCTATCCAGCGTGTTGCGGGAGAGGTTCCGCTCCAGGCGGAGGTGCCGCAGCCACCGTTCCCGGTGCTGCAGGTTCGGCTCCTGCGCGTCCGCCGTCACCGACGCCGCCTGCGCCTAGTTCTTACCGACGGTGGCGGCCTTGGCGTTGGTCGCCGCGCCGTAGTGGCCAGCGCCCCCGTCAGCCTGTTCCTTCAGCGCTCGCACCGCAGTGATGCGGCCCGCGCTGCGCTGGACGTTGTCCACCGTGGACAGCTTCTCGGCATAAGCCCGCTCGTTGCGCACGATGCCCAGCGCGGCCTTCTTATCCGCACTGCCGGACTCACCCACCAGCACCGCGCCCGGCATCTGGCTGTCCATGCCAGCCGCAAAATCCGCAATGAACTGCGCGCCATAGCCCGACTCATCGGCGGTGACGCCCTTGTTGGTCACGATGAGCGCCAGGTCCAGACCCTCGTCGCCGAGGTCGGCGGGCTTCTTCAGCACCTCGTTCTTCTCCAGCGCACCAAAGACGACGGCCCGGTCCGAGGCGCTCGCGGTTCCTCCGCCGCCGTTCCCCTCACGACGGTTCCCGCGGTCCTCCTCGCGATTCTCGCCGCGGTCGCGGTTCTGCTCGCCCTCCGCGGGCTTCTCGATCTTCGGCAGCTTCGAGCTCAACGCAGCACCCAGCAGCTGGCCGGTGTGCATGCCGGGGCTCAGCACTTCCTCGCTGAGCTGGGCACCCGCGGGCAGGCTGTTGGCTGCCACGGACTTCAGCTTGTCGCCCTTCTCCGGGTTCAGCATCTCCTCGGTCACCGGCAGCGGGGCGACCTCCGCGCCCGCCTTGTCCACCAGCCAGCGCAGTCGGTCCACGGTCTCGCGGTCGGCGTCCGGGAAGGAGATCAGCGCGATCTTCTTGCCCTCCAACTCACCGGCGACGGCCTTCGCGGCCAGCCCGGCGATGACGTCGTCCGAAGCCTGGGCGTCACGGTCCGCAGCATCGGCGTCCTCGCGGGCAGCGGTGAGCTCCTGGGCGCTCGTCCCCGCGCCACCTCCGGCACCCGGAACGTTCGGCGCCAGCACGTAGACCCCGCCCAGCACGCCGAGGGCAATGCCGAAGCCGAGGCCGGCAATCGTTCCAGACTTACTCACGAGCGTCTCCCCTAGTTCTTAAACAGGCCCTGCACGCTGAGCGCGAGGTTATTCCACGAATCGATCAGGTTGTCCACGAACCCAGCATCGCCGGAGAATCCCGCGATGAGGATGATCACCAGGATCGCGACCAGCACGCCGATCAGCGCCCACAGCCACCCGGAGCCGGACTTCGAGACGCGGTAGAGCTCGGCGATGGAGCTGGCGTCCACGAACTTCGGCCCAACGCGCAGTCGGGCAAGCAGGGCGGACGGGGTGTCCTGGGATTCCGTCTCAGAGAAGACACGCTCCAGGTCCCACTTCTCGCCCAGGTGAACCACCATGGACGCGCCGTGGTAGTCAGCCAGCAGCAGCGCGAGGTCGGTCGGGTTCTTCGTCGCCGCCGGGAAAGTCATCGCGCCGACGCCGAGATCCTGGATGCGCTCCAGGCCCTGCGCGTAGCCGTCCGCCTCCGCGGGAAGGACGACGGTCGCGCCGGAACGCAGCGCCTCGGAACCGATGTTCTCCGGGTTACCGACGATGACGGCCGGACGGTAGCCCAGCTCCAGCAGATCGTCAGCGGCGGACTCGATCGCGACGATGATCGGGTCGTACTCGCGGAGGAAGAAGCGCAGGTCGCGCAGCTCGTCCTTCAAGTCAGGCAGCGGGCTGATCACCATGACCTTGCGGTCCACCATGTCCACGTCCACGTCCGGGATGCCCAGGCCGTCGATCAGCAGCGGGGACTCGGTGCGGGCCAGCTCCGCGGTGTTGCCTGCCAGGGCGTCGAGGTGATCGCCGAGGGCCGAGCGGGCGTCGTCAAAGCGCTGCATCGACTCGTCCAGCTCGAGGGGCGCGCCGCTGCCGAGGGAGCGGTCACCGTAGTAGAGGTGCCCGCCTTCCAGGCGGCCCTTCTTGCCGTTCTTGACCTTCTCGGTGATCTCCGGATCCACGTTCTCCACGAGCTGGATGCCGGCGTCGAGCAGCATCTGCGGGCCGAAGTTCGGCACCTGCCCCGTGGTGAACTGGGCGGTATTGACCACCCCGGCCACGCCGGCGTCGATGAAACGCTGCGCGGTGGCGCGGTTAATATCCGGAGCAGAAATGACGACGATATCCCCCTCGGAGATCTTCGTCTTAGACCAAGCTTTGGGGCCGGTGAGGTTCCGGGTAGCCCCGGTAATGCCAGGTTTTTCTGATCGGGAAAACATCATGCGTACCATTTTGCTGCTTAACCGCTGGATTCTCGGTTAGGCGCGCCGATGTTTTAGTGCTTCTTCGCCTCCACGGCCATCGCCATGAGCTCCTCGGCGTGGGCCCTTCCCGTATCGGACTCCAGTCCCGCGAGCATGCGGGCGAGCTCCGCCACCCGCTCCTGCTCGCTCAGTGTGCGCACGCTCGAGGAGACGGTGGTGGAGCTGGCGGTCTTATCCACGTAGATGTGGGCGTCCGCAAAGGCGGCGACCTGTGGCAGGTGTGTCACGACGATCACCTGGTTTTCGCGGGCAAGCGCGGCTAGCCGGCGGCCGATCTCCACCGCAGCCTTGCCACCCACGCCCGCGTCGACCTCGTCGAAGACCATCGTGCGCCCGCTGCTGGCCAGGATGACCTCGATGGCGAGCATGATGCGGGAAAGCTCACCGCCGGACGCACTGGAGCCCAGCGCGGTGCGGTGCCCACCCTGCACCAGCTGGAACTCGCACTCGTCGAGCCCCTGCGGGTTCGGATCCACCCGCTTGAGGTCCACCTCAACGCTGGCGTGCATGTGCAGCCCCGAGATTTCCTCGGTGACCGCCTTGCCGAAGTCCTTGGCTGCCTTCTCACGCGCCGTGGAGAGTTTGTGGCCGACCTTCAGCATCGCGGCTTCCTTCTCCGCAACCAGCTTGGCGAGCTCCGCCAGCGCGTCGTCGGAGACGTCGAGCGTGGCGAGCTTCTCGCGGGCCTCGTCGCGCCAGGCGATCGCGCCGTCCACGTCCACCGCGAAACGGCGCAGCTGGCGGAGTTCCTGCTGGCGCTCCAGCAGTTCCTCGAGCTCCTCGGGGTCGGGAATATCCATCAGCTCTTGGCCCAGGTCCAGTGCGATATCCGAGAGCAGGGAGCTGACCTCCCCGATGCGCTTGGCAAGCTCCGCTAGCTTCGCGTCGCCGCCCTGCAACTCGGACTGTGCCTGGCCGAGCAGGTCATTGGCTCCGCTGGACAGCTCCCCCTCACCGAGCTCCTCGCCGCCGTCGATGAAGGAGATGGCTCGCTGCAGGGCGGAACGGACGTCGCTGGCGTCCTGCAGGCGGGAAATGCGGGACTTGAGGAACTCGTCCTCACCCGGCTCCGGGTCGATCTCGTCGATGACCTCCAGGGCGCGTTGCAGGGTCTCGGCCTCCAGGGCCAGCTCCCGGCGGTCCTTCGTGCGGGTTTCCAGCTCCTTCGCCGCAGCCATCCACTCGCGTCGCAGCGAGGCGAACTCTGCTGCCTGGCCCGTCAGCCCCGCGAATTCATCGATCGCGGCCAGCTGCTTCGTGGAATCCTTCAGGCGCAGCTGGTCGTTCTGCCCGTGGATGGTGATGACCTCCGCAGCGAACTGCCCCAGCACACCCGCGGCAACAGTCTTACCGGCCAGGTGCGCCCGGGAACGCCCGGACGCGGACACCGTCCGGGAGGCAATGTACTCTCCCTCGTCAGAGAAGCCTCCGAACTCCGAGACGATCTCCTCGACGCGTTCCTGAACTACCGGGTCGTCGTGGGAAAAGACCCCCTCCACGCTGGCCCGCTCCGAACCAGCGCGCACCTTGGAGGCATCCGCCCGGTGACCGGAGAGCAGACGCAGGCTGCTGACCACCATGGTTTTGCCGGCACCCGTTTCACCGGTGACGACAGTCAGTCCGCTGGCGAATTCGGCGGTGGCTTCTTCGATCACACCGAGGTTGGTGATGTGTAGGTCGTGGAGCATTCCAGAAAAGTCGCTTCTTGAGGTCTTGGGGACTCCCGGTTGTCGGGGTGAGTGGGGTGAGTGGACTAGTGGCGTGGGCCGCGCCAACCGGTGATCGGCAGGCGGAACTTGTGCACCAGGCGGTCCGTGAATGGTGCCTGATCCAGGCGCACCCAGCGCACGGACTGCGGGCCGCGGCGGATCTCCACGCGCGCCCCCGGCGGCATGTGGATCTGACGGAATCCATCCATCACCGCAGTAGCCGGCGAGGTCTCCGGGTTCGTCTCCACGGCGACAGAGGAATTCGGGGACACGACCAGCGGTCGGGAGAACAGCGTGTGGGCATTAGACGGGACGACCAGTATGGCGTCCAATTCGGGCCACAGCACCGGGCCACCGGCGGAGAACGCGTAAGCAGTCGAGCCCGTCGGCGTCGATACCAGGACACCGTCGCAGCCGAAGGAGGACACCGGGCGTTCGTCGACCTCGAGGATCGAGTCGAGCACGCCCTGGCGGTTCAGGTTCTCCACCGAGCACTCGTTGAGCGCCCAGCCGGTGCCGAGCACGCGGCCGTCCATATCGCGGACGGTGATCGACAGGGTCATTCGGTCTTCCACGCGGTAGTCGTGGGCGATGACGCGCTCGATGGCCTCAGCGAGGGACTCCTGCTCCCACTCCGCCAGGAAACCGATGTGGCCCATGTTGATGCCCAGCACCGGCACGTCCGCGGAGTGCGCAATATCGGCGGCGCGCAGGAAGGTGCCATCGCCGCCCAGGACGAGCACCATCTCCACGCCCTGCGCGGCCTCGCGGGTGTGTCCGAAGCGTGGGAAGCGCCCCAGGATCTCGTGGCGGGCCACGGGAGCTGGATCGGCGGTTGCCATCACGCGGACGTTGATGCCGCCCGCGTGGAGTTGGGACGCCGCTTCGGCAGCCATGCCCAGGTTCTCGTGCACCCCGGTATGGGCAACGAGCAGCACCTCGCGGTGCTTCTCCTCACCAGGCGACTGGTTCTCGGCTTCCTGCGTGGGGGCCTCGTTGGAAGCCGTCACTGTGGTCCCTCCTTCACCGCCGTGGACACCATGGCCTCAAGTGTATCCATCGTTGGCGCCTGCTTTCCCCCATCTTTGGAAAGCCAGAGGAAATACTCAACGTTCCCGCTAGGACCGGGAAGCGGCGAGGCAACGACGGCCTTCGTTGACAGACCATACTTCAAAGCCTCCCGCGCCAGGTCGAGGGTCACCTCCGCCCGCAGTTCCGGGGAGCGCACGACCCCGCCGGAGCCCAGCCGGTCCTTGCCCACCTCGAACTGTGGCTTGACCATTGGCAACAGGTCCGCGTCCTCGGCCATGCACTCGGCGATGGCGGGAAGGACCAACTTGATGGAGATGAAGGAGAGGTCCCCGACCATGACGTCCGCGAGGCCACCGATCGCTTCCGGGGTCAGCGTACGGACGTTGGTGCGGTCCATCACGGTGACGCGGGGGTCGTTCTGCAGGCGCCAGATTAGCTGCCCGTAACCGACGTCCACCGCGAGCACTTCGCTGGCACCGCGGCCCAGGGCGACGTCCGTAAAACCACCGGTCGAGGCGCCGGCGTCGAGAACTCGCTTGCCTTCCAGGCTAAGCCCCTGCGGTTCGAAGGCGGCCAGTGCGCCGAGGAGCTTGTGCGCCCCGCGGGAGGCCCAGTGGTCCTCCTCCGAATCCGCGACCCGGATGGACACGTCAGCGTTCACGCCGGTCGCGGGCTTCTGGGCGAGCATGCCGTTGACCTGCACGCGGCCTTCCTTGATCATCTTCTGCGCCTGTTCGCGGGAGCGCGCGATCTTGCGGCGCACGAGTTCCGCGTCGAGGCGTTGAAGCCGCTGACCTTTTTTCGCCACCTGTGTGCTTTCCTTACTGTTTCCGCTACTGGGTTCGACGGTGCTGGTTGTTTTCCGCGTCCTTTTAAGACGCCGACATCGGGGGTTTAGCCCTGGCCGAGAGCCTTGCTGATGAGGCTGTGGGCTTGTTCCAGCATCTCGGCTTCCTCGGTTCCCTCCAACCGCTGGCTGAGCAGCTCATCGATATCCTCGGCGAGGTGATCGGCCTGTGTCTCCGGCGAGTTCGGTGTTGGCCCGCCCGCCTGGGCGGGCATGTGGCTGCCTGGTGTCGGTGCCGATCCTGGTGTGGGCTGGGGGTGCTGCATAGTGCTGTAGTTTAGTCCCTCCATGCTGCGATGGTGTCGGCGGCCAGTGGATCACTTCCGATAATCCGGAGCTGGTCTCGGGTAGTCCCGGCGTCCAGCAGCTCCCAGGCGAGCGGGGCGGCTGCCGCGAGCGCTGCCGCAGCGGTGAGCTGCTCGGGGGTGGCGAAGCCAGTGGCTGTGCCCTGTCCGTCAGCTGGAATTTTGCCGGCTGTAACAGTGATCGTGTGCGGCTCGGTGACCTCTGCAGTCCAACCGCCGAGCTCCTCGCTGAGATTGGCGCGGATGTGGGTCGGCCGGTGCTCGGTGTGGATCACATCCCAATGGGTGGAGACCCCGGTGAGCACCATCAGGGTGTCCATCGCGGCGGCACGCCCACCGGCGATGTCAGTGTCCAGACGATCGCCGACGACCAGTGGCGCGCTAGCCCTCGCTTTGCGGGCTGCAACGTGGAACATCGCGGGCTGCGGCTTGCCTGCGCTCAAGGGTTGCACTCCGGTGGCGCTGACGACGGCGGCCACCATGGACCCGTTACCGACCAGGAAGCCGCGAGACGAAGGCAGCGTCGTATCCAGATTGCTGGCGATGTAGCGAGCGCCTCGGGTGATAGCGAGCGTGGCCTCGGAAAGCCGAGCCCAGTTGTTCTCCGGGCTGTGGCCCTGCAGCACCACGTCGGGCGCGTCGTCGGCGGAGTCCGTGAGTTCGAACCCTGCCTCACAGGTGAGATCGCGGAGGCTCTGGCTGCCCACCACGAGTGCCTTGAGGGGGCCTGCGCCGGGGCGTTCCTGCGCCATTGTTTCGGCTGCCAGCGTTGCTGCGGCCTGAGCGGAGGTCAGGACCTCGGAGGGGATTGCACTGATGCCGAGGCTGCCCAGGTGTTCCACGACCTCCTCAGGACTGCGCGAGGCGTTATTGGTCACGAAGACCCTGCCCCGGTCAGCAATGCCCTCGACCGCGCCGGGGATCAGCTTATCCCCGGCGAAAATGGTGCCGTCGAGGTCGAGCAAGAGGGTGTCGTAGCGGTTGAGCAGCTCAAGCATGGCTACTTATCCTCGCTGCTCTCCGCGCCAGCATCTTGGTCATTACTCTCGCGGGTACCCTCGGTCTTCTTCTCGCCGGTCCCCTCGTTGAGCTCCGCGATGCGCTTTTCAGAGTCGAGGACCTCTTCGGTATCCAACACGTTAGCGTTGGTGAACCACTGGATGGCATCGGCCGTGCGCCCGGCCTGTGCGAGTGCATCGGCGTAAGCGTAGGTCACGCGCAGCTTGGTGACGTCTGGAGCGTCGGCGGCGTCGAGTTCCTCCTCGAGGGCGACGATGGCCTCTTCGTGACGGTCAAGGTCCTGGTAAGCACCGGCCACGACCATGGCGAGCTCAACTCGGGTCTCCGGGTCGAGCTCCTCGGGGCGGTACTCGCCGGCCACTCCCAGCGCCTTCTCCGGTCGTCCGAGCGCGCGCTCAGCGTCAGCAAGGACGGCAATCAGGCCTGGGCCACCCTGCATGCGACGAGCAGCGCGCAGCTCAGAGATGGCTTCCTTCCACTCTCCAGCGTGGTAGGCGGCGATGCCGTTGGTTTCGCGGGCAACTGCCACGCGGCCGGCACGGTCCTTGGCGGCACGCGCGTGTTCGAGGGCCTTTTCGGTGTTCTCGTCGAGAAGGGTGGCGGCCATGATGAGGTGCTTGGCGACCATGTCCGCGTTATCGCGAGACAGGCTGCGCAGCTCCTGGCGCACCTGTGGATCGAGGTCCTTCGGATCCACGCCCTCCGGAATGCGGGGCTCCCTCATGCGGGCGTTGATGCGCTCCTCGCGGTAACCCGAGCGCTGAGGCCCCGACTGACGTGCTCGGTTCGCCTGGCCACCACGGTTCCTGAGGTTCCCGCCTCGGCGGTCGCCACCGTTGCGACGATCCCGGTCAAACTTCTTGCCGCCACCGTACGGACGCCCGCCGCCCCGACGGCCGCGTGGCTGGACGCCGTCGCGGTCGTTGTACCGCCCATCGCGACGATCATCGCGGTCCCGGTAGCGGTTATCCCGGCGGTCGTCACGGTCCCGGTAGGAGTTGTTTCCACGGCGGTCCTCCCGGTCAAAGTTACGGTCGCGGTCGTGGCCTCGGCGGTCGTCGCGGTCGCGGTAGCGGTTGCCTCCGCGGCGGTCCCCGCGGTCAAAGTCACGGTCACGGCTGTTTCCGCGACGGTTGTCGTCGGAGTTACGATGCCTGCGGGGCTTGAAGTTTCCGTCTCGCTGGTTGCGGGGACGGTGACCTCGATCGCCGCGGCTTTGGTATTCCGACATTGAACCCTTCTTTCACAGACTCTGTGGACTGCTCACACGATATCACCCCGGGTGGACGGGGTTTTTAGGCAATAAAAAAGTGGTGGTGCGACGTACTGTCGATCATCACCCGTCCAAAACGGGAACAACCAACAACACGTCGCACCACCACTATGAAAGTTTAATGCCGGCGGCGTCTTACTCTCCCACACCCTCCCAGGTGCAGTACCATCAGCGCAGGT
>NZ_JASLIP010000068.1 GCF_030152825.1 Corynebacterium sp. | reverse complement strand
GTTGCGCGACTCGTCGTCGGCTCCGTGCGTCCACCCCTTGTTCGTCTTGGCGAGGATCACGGTGGGGGCGCCCTTGTGCTCGGTCGCGGCCTTGTAGGCGGCGTAGAGCTTGCGGTAGTCGTGGCCGCCACGGGGCAGCGTGCGCAGCTCGTCGTCGCTCAGCCCCTCGACCATCTTGCGCAGCCGGGGGTCGGGTCCGAAGAAGTGCTCGCGGATGTACGCGCCCGACTCGACCGCGTAGCGCTGGAACTCGCCGTCGACGGTGCTGTTCATCTTGTTGAGCAGGATGCCGTCGCGGTCCTGCGCCAGCAGCTCGTCCCACTTCGAGCCCCAGATGACCTTGATGACGTTCCAGCCGGCACCGCGGAAGAAGCTCTCCAGCTCCTGGATGATCTTCGTGTTGCCGCGAACTGGCCCGTCGAGGCGCTGCAGGTTGCAGTTCACGACGAAGGTGAGGTTGTCCAGGTTGTGGAGCGCGGCCATCTGGATCGCGCCGCGGGATTCCGGCTCGTCCATTTCGCCGTCGCCGAGGAAGGCCCAGACGTGCTGCTCGGAGGTGTCCTTCAGGCCGCGGTCGTGCAGGTAGCGGTTGAAGCGTGCCTGGTAGATCGCGTTGAGCGGCCCCAGCCCCATGGAGACGGTGGGGAATTCCCAGAACTCGGGCATCCCGTGCGGGTGCGGGTAGGAGGGCAGCCCGTCCTCTGGTTTGGAGGCCTCCTGGCGGAAGGCGTCCAGCTGCTCCTCGCTGAGGCGGCCTTCGAGGTAGGCGCGGGCGTACATGCCGGGGGAGGCGTGGCCCTGGAAGAAGATGTGGTCGCCGCCGCCGGGGTGGTCCTTGCCGCGGAAGAAGTGGTTCAGCCCCACCTCGTAGAGGGGTGCGGCGGAGGCGTAGGTGGAGATGTGCCCACCCACCCCGATGCCGGAGCGCTGGGCGCGGTGCACCATGATCGCGGCGTTCCAGCGGGTCCAGCGGCGGTAGCGCTTCTCCATCTCCTCATCACCTGGGAACTCTGGCTCCATGGTGGTGGGGATGGTGTTCACGTAGTCGGTGGAGGTCAGCGGCGGCAAGGGCACGCGCTTGGCGGTGGCGCGCTCGAGGAGGCGGAGCATGAGGTAGCGGCCACGGTCCGGGCCGGCGTTGTCGAGCAGCCCGTCCAGGGAGTCCATCCACTCCTGGGTTTCCTCCGGGTCGCTGTCCACGAGGTAGGACGCCACCCCGTCGCGGATGTTGCCGAAGTGGGTGTCCTGCCCGGCGCTGGGTGCGCGACGGTCCTCGGAGCCTGGGTGCGGCTTGTTGGCCATGGCTTGCCTCCTCGCTCAAGGGGTTGTTCTTCCTCCCCAGCCTACGTATTCGGGGTCGGTGGTGGGGGCGCGATGTGCGGCCTGGCACGGTACGGGCACGGTACTGGCATGGCGCGGGCGGTTAGTGGGCGCGGAGTGGTCGCAGGCAACGTGGCGGAGCTTAATCCGCGGGGAGGGGAGGATGGGCGGGGAGAATCGTGAAAAATGTGTCCCACCTTAAGGTCTGCTGTGTTAGCTTGGGTCACATTGGATGATCAGCAAGGAGCTGGTCTTGAGCTACACTAGAAAGGTTTTTCACAACAGTGGGTAACACTCCCAGCGCCCCAGTCCGCGACGAGAAAGGCTCGAAGGGACTGAATTGCGCAGAGCTGCTGGAGGTTTCCAGCGGCACGATCATTCAGGAGCTCGGCTGGGACGAGGACTGCGACTCCTCGATCAGCGAGGCCCT
The DNA here is from genome assembly GCF_030152825.1 of Corynebacterium sp. Taxonomy (GTDB): domain Bacteria; phylum Actinomycetota; class Actinomycetes; order Mycobacteriales; family Mycobacteriaceae; genus Corynebacterium. The sequence continues at coordinate 22,209 of NZ_JASLIP010000068.1, read as the reverse complement.
CGAGGACGCAATCGGCGAGGAATTGCTGGGCCCGGATACCGACGAGCTCGTTGACGTGGTGCTCTTGTGGTGGCGCGAGGAGGACGGCGACCTGGTCGACGGTCTGATGGACGCCAACCGTTCCCTGAGCGAGGATGGCCGCATCTGGGTGCTGACCCCGGCACCAGGCCTGAAGAACTCCATTCAGCCGGGTGAGGTCGCGGAGTCCGCGCAGCTGGGTGGCATGGTGCAGACCGGTTCGGAGAGGCTGGGGGACTGGCAGGCTGCGTGCCTGGTCGCGCGCGGCGCGAAGCGTTAGCCCTGGGCCTATTTGCCCCGCCGGGATGGCTGGGCTAATCTCTCTAGCTGTTGCGCGCTCTTAGCTCAGCTGGAAGAGCAACTGGTTTACACCCAGTAGGTCGGCGGTTCGAACCCGTCAGAGCGCACCGATGGAAACCCTTGCGAGCAGTAGGTTCGCGAGGGTTTCTTTGTTCTCTCACGCACATTTGACGTCATTGCGTGGGGGTTTTGCCGGGGTACCCGTGGCGGGGCGGGCGTCCTGGCGTGGCGTCGTGTTTCTTGAGCGACGGGGCGGGCGGGCTAGAGTTGTTTCTCGTAAAGCGAGTCCTTTGCTATTCGGCTCTTTGCCGGCAGCAGGCAGGCCCGACGGGAGGAATGAACGATGGCGGTCGATCCACAGCGCGGCCAGGAGCCGAAGCGCGGCTTTCGAGCTTTTTTGACGCCAGGCTGGATCCTCGCGGCTGTTTTCGTGCTGTTGTTCACCTACTTCGCCTTCAACACCCTGGCGCCCTGGCAGCTGGGTAAGAACACCAAGCGCACGGAGTTTAACGATCGCCTCAAGGCCGCGATGGAACAGGCCCCCGTGCCGGTCTCAGAGGTGCTGCCCAAGGATCCTGCGAAGCCGGTCGAGGAGGCCCAGGAGTGGCGCCACGTCACTCTGCAGGGAAAGCTGCTGCCGCAGCAGGAGGTCCTGCTGCGCAACCGCCCCGTGGAGTCCGCGCCCGCCTACCAGGTCATCACACCATTCGAGACCACGGACGGCACCACGGTGCTCGTCAACCGCGGCTGGGTGCCCGCGGAGGGCGGGGAGAACCGCCCGGAGCTGATCGCGAAGGCCCCGGACGGTCAGATGGAGCTGACCGGCTACGTCCGGTTGGGGGAGGGCAAGAACGACCGCGGGGTGATCGACGCGGAGGGCCGCAAACAGACCACCAGCGTGAACGCCGAGCAGATCGGCGCGGCAACGGGCCTGACGCTGGCGCACGATTACGTGCAGCTCGGCGAGCAGTCCACCGAGGCCATCACTGATCGCGCCGGGGATGCGGGGGTCGCACCGCACCCGATTCCGCTGCCCAAGATCGAGTCCGGGCCGTATCTTTCCTATGGCATCCAGTGGATCGCCTTCGGCATCATCGCCCCGATCCTGCTGGGGTGGTTCATCTGGTCGGAGATCAAGGAGCGCCGCCGCGAGCAGCTGGAAAATGAGCAGCTGGCCACCGCAGGCGCTGGTGAGGGCGCAGGCCCGAGCCCGGCGGAGGCAGCGGCAGTTGGTGCTGCGGGCGCCGGCAGTGATCAGGCCACGGAATCCAACACGGTGGCTGGCGACGTCCTCACCGAACCGTCGCGGGAGACTCAGCGCCAGGAGGCGCAGCGGCAGGAGGACGCGATGGCCGCCCGTTACGGCAAGGCAGCCAAACGTCGCGGCTTCGGCTGGAGTCAGCCGGAAGACGGCGAGCGTTTCTAGCTCACCGTGCGTGCCGCGACGTCCTGAGGCCCCGCTAGTTCTCCTGCTCGTCGAGGATCGACTCGATGAACTCGATGATGCCCGGTACGGCGGACTTGATTTCCTCGGCGGCGCTCGCGAAGTCCGCCTCGGTGCCGTAGTAGGGGTCCGCGACCTCGGGGTGCGGGCGATCCACAGTCACGCTCGCGGGGTCGAAGGCGCGGTAGAGGTGGATCTTCTGCGGGTCCACGCCCCGGCGCTTCAGGCCCGTGACGTGCCCCTTATCCATCGCGAGGAAGATATCCGCGTCCTTGTGCTCCGGGCCGAAGGTCGCGGCGACGTGCTCGGAGCCGTCGTAGCCCTGATCGGCCAGCTGCTTGACTGCTCGCGGGTCCGCGCCGTCCCCGACGTGCCAATCGCCCAGGCCACAGGAGTTCACGGTGACCTTCTGCAGGCGGGGATCGCCGCTCTTCGCCAGCGCGTCTGCCAGCATGATTTCTCCCATCGGGGAGCGGCAGATATTGCCGGTGCACACGACGGTGATGAGGGACAGGGGCTTGGCCGCGTCAGGGTCAGGCATAGCTTCCTTTGTGCTTCTCGGGTTTGTGGAGTTGCGTGCTCAAGGTGGCGGATTCTCGCCGCGCTCCTCATGAGCTTCAGCGCTGCTCAACGATGCTTTTCAGCTCTTCCGGGGTGTTGGCGACCAGGGGAGTCTGGGCCAACTCTTGCTGACTACCATAACCCCAGTTCACCAGCACGCAATCTATGCCCTGGCTCTTAGCACCCTGCGCGTCGTGTTTGCGGTCGCCGATCATGAGGAACTGGGAGGGCACCGTTTCGTGCTCGGCGTTGATGAGTCCCATGACGTAGGCGACGACGTCCTCCTTGTGCTGTCGCGGTCCGCCGTTATCTTCGGCGGTGCCGAGGTAGTCGAAGTACTCCAGCAGTCCGAAGTGCTTCAGTGCGCGTAGTGCACCGGTGTAGGACTTGGACGTCGCGGTGGCCAGGATGTGGCCCTCCTCCCGCCAGGTGGCCAGCAGCTCCGGGATGCCGGGGAAGAGGGCGGAATCCAGCCAGCCGCCGCTGGACTGGTGCTTGCTGTAGTCGGCCATGACCGTCTCGACCTGCTCGGCAGGGATACCTGCGGCGGCGATGGAGTCCCGCATCGGGGGACCGGGCAGCCCGCGGAGGAAGTCCTCGTCCGGGATGGCGTACCCGTGGGTGCTCAACGCGTGGATGAAGGAGGCGCGGATGCCGGGGTAGGAGTCGATGAGGGTGCCGTCGACGTCGATAAGTAGGATCTTTCTCATGCCACCCACTGTGCCATTGCAGCGTGGCCACTGTGCCACTCGGTGTTCCTGGTGCGGGGCGAGCGGTGGGCGGACGTCCCGGCGCGGTGGGACGGTGGGTGGATCGTGCGGGGGAGCAGACCGGATACAGCGGGGGTTCGGACGGGATACAGTGGAAAACAATTCCGGGCCGCCCGGCCCCGGTCACTCAAGCCACCAAGGAGCGTGATCCCGCGTGACGACCACCGCGAGTAACCCCCAGACCACCTCGGATGCCGCGCAGCTGACGGTGGGCCAGGTTGTCGCCTGCCTGGAGGAGGCCTACCCGCCGAAGCTGGCGGAGTCCTGGGACGCGGTCGGCCTGATCTGCGGGGACCGCGCCGAGCCCGTAGCCAAGATTGCCTTCGCGCTGGACTGCACCGACGAGGTCGTGGACGACGCGATCGAATCGGGCGCGGACATGCTGGTGGTTCACCACCCGCTGCTGCTGCGCGGAGTCACCGGGGTGCCGGCGGATCACCCGAAGGGCCGGATCGTTCACAAGCTGATCCGCAACCGGGTCGCGCTCTTCGCGGCGCACACGAACGCCGATTCGGCGCGCCCGGGGGTCAACGACGTGCTGGCGGAGCTGCTCGGAGTGCGCGCGGGTCGCCCGCTGCGCCCAATCCCGAACCCGATCGACAAGTGGGGCTTCACAGTTCCGGTCGATTCCGCGGAGGCGGTCAAGCAGGCAATTTTCGACGCCGGCGCGGGCGTGGACGGGGACTATTCGGAGGCCTCCTTCGAATTCCGCGTGACCGGGCAGTTCCGCCCGGGCGATGCCGCGAATCCGCACATCGGTTCCCGCGGCGAGCTGGAGCGGGTGGACGAGCTGCGCGTCGAGTTCGTCGCCCCGGCCAACCTGCGGGAGAAGGTGCGGGCGGCCCTGTTGCGCGCCCACCCCTACGAGGAGGTTGCCTATGACGTGGTGGAGAGCCACGCCGGGGACCTGGGGGAAGAAGGCCTGGGCATCGGCCGGGTCGGCGAGATCGACGAGCCGATGACGCTGCGCCAGTTCACCCAGCGGGTGGCCGACCGCCTGCCGTCGACGGTCTGGGGTGTGCGCGCAGCCGGTGACCCGGAGAAGATGATCCGAACGGTCGCGGTGGCCAGTGGCGCGGGAGATAGCTTCCTGGGCACCATCGCGCGCATGGACGTGGACTGCTTCGTCACCTCCGACCTGCGCCACCACCCGGTGGACGAGCACCTGCGCGCCGGGGGTTGCCCGGTGATCGATACCGCGCACTGGGCCAGCGAGTACCCGTGGTGCGCGGCGGCTGCCGCGTTGGTGGGCCAGAAGCTGGGCGTAGACACCGAGGTGCTGGAGCAGCGCACGGACCCGTGGACGCTGCACGAGGCCAGCACGGGCGGCTTCGAGCAGCGCCGTTAGGGAGGTGACGCGCCCCGCGTGCGAGGGGTGCGGCGGTGAGCAGCGAGCAAGCGTTATCGGTGGAGTAGGGAAGGAAAGGCAGCGGAAGATATGGGAGGCAACATGCGTTTGAGCGTGGAATGCGATGGCGGTTCGCGTGGCAACCCGGGGCCGGCGGGCACCGGCTCGTCGGTCAAAGACGCCACGGGGGCGGAGGTCGGCTGCGTGTGGCAGTTCATCAAACACGCCACCAATAACGTCGCCGAATACCAGGGGCTCATCAACGGGCTGAACCTGGCGGTGGAGATCGCGGAGCAGCAGGGCGTGAAGCCGGGGAGCCTGAGCGTGGATGTGCGCATGGACTCCAAGCTCGTGGTGGAGCAGATGTCCGGCCGGTGGAAGATCAAGCACCCGGACATGAAGCCGTTGGCCCAGGAGGTCAAGCGCATCGAGGGCCAGCTGGCGCAGGTGAGCTACACCTGGGTGCCGCGTACCCAGAACGCGCGGGCCGACGAGCTGGCCAACCGAGCGATGGATGACCGCGAGGGTGGTCAGTGGATCGACGAGGAGCTGGCCACAGCTGGGGCTGCGGCAGCTGCGTCCCAGGCCGATGACGCCGAAGGCTCGGACATGCTCTTCGACCTCGACCAGCCGTTGGAGGAGGCCGCCGACACCACACGGGATAAGCCGGCGCAGCCTACCAAGGCAGAAACACAGTGCGGACCAGCGCAGCGAGTCGAGCAGCGCGCCGAGCAACCCGTCGAAGGCGAGGGCGAGGATTCCCAGCCGGCCGGGGTCTCACCCACGGCGTGGATGGGTAAGACCGAACCCACGACCCTGCTCCTGCTGCGCCACGGCCAGACCGAGCTCAACCGCGACGGCAAGTACTCCGGCCGCGGCAACCCGGAGCTCACTGACCTGGGTAAGAAGCAGATCGCGCACGCCGCCCGCCACATCAGTGAGCGCGGCGACGTCGACGTCATCCTGAGCTCGCCGTTGGGCCGTTGCCAGGAGACCGCACGGGCAGCCGCCGAGGCACTGGGCATGGGGAAGGACGCGATCACGACGGACGAGGCCATCATCGAGATGGACTTCGGCACCTGGGAGGGCCGCCGCTTCGTCGAAATCCAGGAGGACCACCCGGAGGCCCACCGGGAGTGCTTCAACTACGCCACAGCCGCGCCCCACGGCGGGGAATCCCCCGAGCAGGTTTACCGGCGGGTGTCCGAGTTCGTAGATCGCGTGGCCGCCGAGTATCCAGGAAAGACGGTGCTGGTGGTCACCCACATGATGCCCATCAAGTCGGTACTGCGCCGGGCGCTAGGCGCCGGCGGGGAGATCTACCGGAGCCTGCACCTGGACGTGGCCAGCCTCTCGGTCGCGGACTTCCTGCCGAATGGGGCGGGCGTGGTCCGGCTGGTCAACGAATCTCATTACCTCGGCTAGCGGCCTGGGGGTTAGACTTAAGGCTTGTCGAGGCGGCCGGGTGGCTGCGGCGTGGTGGAACCACCGGCCGGTGTTATGCCGGCGGGCCAGGCCCCGTGTCGAGGAAAGTCCGGACTCCACAGAGCACAGTGGTTGCTAACGGCAACCCAGGGTGACCTGCGGGCAAGTGCAACAGAAAGTAGACCGCCCGCCCACCGTTTTTGCGGTGCATGGCGGGTGAGGGTGAAATGGTGCGGTAAGAGCGCACCAGCGTGGCAGGTGACTGTCGCGGCTAGGTAAACCCCACTGGGAGCAAGGTCAAGGAGCCACGCCTCCCCGTCCGTCGCAGGGCGGGGTGCGTGGCGTTGTCTGAGGGCTGCTCGCCCGATGAAGGACAGGTGGACTGCTTGAGGCGCCCAGCAATGGTGCGTCCAGATGGATGGTCACCTCGTGTCACCCCCCGTGGGTGGCATTAGACAGAATCCGGCTTAGAGGCCGCCTCGACACTCACACTTTGCATCTACACTGGTGGGAAGTATCAACCTGAAAGGATGGGTGGAACCCATGGCAGAAGAAAAGTGGTACTTCGACACCAAGACCGGTGAGGTCACCGAGGGCAAGTCCAGCGGTTGGGACACCCGCATGGGCCCCTATGACTCCGAGGAGGCCGCCCGTCAGGCGCTCAGCACGGCGCAGCAGCGCACTGAGGCAGCCGATGCTTATGACGAGCAGGATGACTGGGATAACGAGGACTAACCCCGGCATTCCGCAATAGTTCATGAGCAGTACCGAACATGGCACCAGTGAACGCAGCACCAGCGAACACGGCACCGCCAAGCACAGCACCGCAGAAAAGCCGGACCTGAGCGGACTGACCTCCGCCGAGGTTGAGGAGCGCACCCGGGCGGGCAGGACCAACAAGGCCACCCGAACCACGGGGCGCACGACCTGGGAGATCATCCGCGCGAACGTCTTTACCCGCATCAACGCGATGCTGGGTGTGCTGTGCGTGATCGTGCTGGCCACGGGCTCCTGGATCAACGCCGCCTTCGGCCTGCTGATCATCGCGAACTCCGCGGTGGGCATCATCCAGGAGCTCCGCGCGAAGCGGACCCTGGAGAATCTCAAGATCCTCTCCGAATCCCGGCCCCGCGTCATCCGCGATGGTGAGGAGCGGGAGATCGCCCAGAGCGAGATCGTCGAGGGGGATTTGATCCGCGTCGGTTCCGGCGACGAGATCGTGGTCGACGGCCCGCTGCTGTCCGGTTCACTGTCCATGGACGAATCTCAGCTCACCGGGGAGGCCGACCCGGTGCGGCACAACCCCGGCGACGAGCTGCTCTCCGGTTCCTTCGTTAAGCACGGCAGCGGTATCTTCCGCGCTGAGAAGGTGGGCGAGGAGTCCTACGCCGCCCGCCTGGCTGCGGAGGCCAGCGACTTCTCGCTGACCGATTCGGTACTGATGAGCGGCATCAACTCGATCCTGCGGGTGATCACCTGGCTGCTGATCCCCACCGGTCTGCTCACCATTTTCACGCAGCTGACCCGCACGGACGCCCCGATCCGGGAATCGATCCTCTCCATGGCCGCGGCACTGGTGCCGATGGTGCCCGAGGGCCTGGTGCTGATGACCTCCATTGCCTTCGCGGTGGGCATCGTGCGCTTAGGCAAGCACAAGGCCCTGGTCAACGAGCTGGTCGCCATCGAGGGCCTGGCCCGCGTGGACACGATGTGCACGGACAAGACCGGCACGCTGACCAGCAACGAGATGGAGCTGGAAGCGATTGTCGACGAGGACGGGGACGATGCCAGCGCGGAGACGCTGCGCGACCTGCGCCGCCTCTTTGCCTCCCAGTCCGACCTGAACAACACCGCCGAGGCCATCGTCCAGGGGCTCGACGAGTGGGCCGAACACCCAGCCGAGGGGGAGGGCTCCGGCGCCACCGGTTCCTCCCAGCCCCAGGCCTTCGAGGGCAGCGAGATCCCGTTCTCCTCGGCTTATAAATTCTCCGGCTTTCGCGTGGCGGATGGCCCGACCTTCGTGCTGGGAGCTCCCGACATCCTCCTGGGTAAGGGCACCCCGGCCGCAGACGTCGCGGCGAAAGAAGAGTCCGATGGGCGCCGCGTCCTCGCCTTCGGCCGCGCGCTGGAGGAGGTCGAGGACCCCGACGAGGACGGCGCGAACGTCACCGTCCCCGAGCTCGGCGACCCGGTGCTGATCGTCCTGCGTCAGAAGCTGCGCCCCGATGTGGCCGAGACGCTGGCCTACTTCGAGCACGAGGGCGTGGACGTCAAGATCATCTCCGGCGATAACCCTGGCTCCGTCGCCGCGGTTGCGAAGGAGGCCACCGGCGAGCAGCTCAGCTCCATCGACGCCCGCGAGATCGCGCCGGAGGACATGGAGCGGGAGGTCCTGGAATCCGAGGTCTTCGGCCGGGTCAAGCCCGAGCAGAAGCAGGCGATGATCGAGGCACTGCACGCCCACGGCCGCACCGTCGCGATGACCGGCGACGGCGTCAACGATGTGCTGGCGCTGAAGAAGGCCGACATCGGCGTGGCGATGGGCTCCGGTTCCGCTGCGACCCGCAGCGTGGCGCAGTTGGTGCTGCTGAACGACCGTTTCTCCTCGATGCCGCACGTCATCGCCGAGGGGCGCCGGGTGATCGGCAATATCGAACGGGTGGCGAACCTCTTCCTCACGAAGACCGTCTACTCCGTGGTGCTGGCGATGGTCGTCGCGGTGGCTGGGGTGACCTTCCCCTTCCAGCCGATCCACGTGACGATCACGGGCTGGTTCACCATCGGCATCCCCGCGTTCATCCTCTCCCTGGCGCCGAATACGGAGCGCCCGCGGGATGGTTTCGTCCGCCGCGTGCTGTCCCTTGCGATCCCGGGCGGGGCGATCGTGGGCCTGGGCTCGGTGATCATGTGGCTGGTGATCTACCCAGGTGATGGCGCGAGCGAGATCGAGCAGCGGCAGGCGGGCACGGCGGTGCTGCTGGCGCTGATCATCATGGGCCTGTGGGTGCTGAACATCGTGGCCCGCCCGCTGAACCCGTGGAAGTGGGCGCTGTGGTTCGCCTGCATCGGCGGCTACCTGGTGCTCTTCCTGGTCGCCCCGATCCGCGAGATCGTGCTGCTGGATATTGGCAACACGCGCCTGATGATCACCGGCGCGGTGGTGGGGCTGTGTGGCGCCGTGATCATCGAGTTCTCCCAGTTCCTGGCCCGCCGTTTCCTCCTCCACCAGGATTAAGGACGTCGCGAGCCACGCTGGAAGCCGGTGCTGACTGATCCGGCTGGCCAGGGGGCGGGATCTTTGCCCAGGGGAGGGGCTGGGCAATGCAAAAGCGCCGCCTGCCGGGGCCGTGGTTGGCCCAGGTGGCGACGTCCTCGAAGAGTGAGCGGGTGGCGCTAGAAGCAGTGCTCCTCGGCGGGGAAGGTGCCCTCGGCGACCTCGCGCTTGTAGGAAGCGGCGGCATCCGTCAGGGAGGCGCCGACCTGGGCCCACTGCTTGGCGAACTTCGGGCGGTGGCCATGTTCTGGCAGGGCGACCATGTCGTGCCAGACCAGCACCTGGGCGTCGGTGTCCGGGCCCGCGCCGATGCCGATGGTGGGGATGGGGAACTGCTCGGTGGCCTGCTTCGCGACCTCTGCGGGCACCATCTCCAGCACGACCATCTCGGCACCGGCCTCGGTGACGGCGGCCATGTCGTCCAGCAGCTGGGCGGCGGAATCCCCGCGGCCCTGGACCTTGAAGCCGGAGAGCTGGTTGACGGACTGCGGGGTGAAGCCGATGTGAGCGCAGACCGGGATGCCGGCCTCGGTCAGCGCCTTGATGCGGGGAGCCATGCGGCGACCGCCCTCGATCTTGATCATCGCGGCACCGGAGCGGCGCATCATCTCGGCGGCACTCTTCACGCACTGCTCGTCGGAGGCTTCGTAGGTGCCGAAGGGCAGGTCGGCAATGACCAGCGCGTTGCCGGCGCCGCGGACCACACCGGCGGCGAGGAAGATCATCTCCTCCAGGCTGACCTGCTGGGTCTGGTCGTAACCGAAGACCACGTTGGCCGCGGAGTCTCCGACCAGGAGGCATTCCACTCCCGCCTCGGCGAAGGCGGCGGCGGTGGAGTAGTCATACGCGGTGAGCATCGCCCATTTCTCGCCGCTGGCCTTGCGTGCCTTGAGGTCGGAGATGCGAACTTGCTTGGTGGGAACCATGTACCCACGCGGGGAATCCTGTCGAGCCATGAATGTGATTGTGCCAGAAGCACCCTGGGCGTGTCCGGGCTAGTGCCTAAGATGGGGGACTATGAGCAGCCAACAGGAATTCGTCCTCCGTACCCTTGAAGAACGCGATATCCGCTTCGTCCGCCTCTGGTTCACTGACATTCAGGGCTACCTGAAGTCCGTGGCCGTGGCTCCCGCCGAGCTGGAGGGGGCGTTCGCGGAGGGGATCGGTTTCGATGGTTCCGCGATCGAGGGCTTCTCGCGGGCCTTCGAGGCGGACACGATCGCCCAGCCGGATCCCTCGACCTTCCAGATCCTTCCCTTCGGTGCGGAGCAGGACGGCTACCTTTCCGCCCGCATGTTTTGCGACATCACGATGCCGGATGGGCAGCCCTCCTGGGCGGACCCGCGGCAGGTGTTGCGCCGCCAGCTCGCGAAGGCTGCGGAGGACGGTTTTAGCTGCAACGTCCACCCGGAGATCGAGTTCTTCCTGGTGAAGTCCATCGACACCGACGGCCAGCCGCCGGTGCCCGCCGATAATGGCGGCTACTTTGACCAGGCCGTGACGGATAATGCGCCGAACTTTAGGGCCGAGGCGATTAACTCCCTGGAGCGGATGGGCATCCCGGTAGAGTTCTCCCACCACGAGAACGGCCCGGGCCAGCAGGAGATCGACCTGCGCTTCGCGGATGCGCTCACGATGGCGGACCACGTGATGACCTTCCGCTACCTGATCAAGCAGGTCGCGCGGCGCAACGGGGTGCGGGCGACCTTCATGCCCAAGCCTTTTAGCCAGTACCCGGGCAGCGCAATGCACACCCACATCTCCCTGTTCGAGGGGGAGGATAACGCCTTCCACGACCCGGACGACGAGTTCCGGCTCTCGGGCACCGCGAAGAGCTTCATCGCGGGCATCCTGGAGCACGCCCCGGAGTTCACCGCGGTGACGAACCAGTGGGTGAACTCCTATAAGCGCCTCTCCTATGGCGAGGAAGCACCGCGGGCGGCGAGCTGGGGCGCGTCCAACCGCTCGGCCATGGTGCGCATCCCGATGTACACGCAGCACAAGGCGGCCACGCGCCGGGTGGAGATCCGCTCCCCGGACTCCGCGATGAACCCCTACCTGGGATACGCGGTGATGCTGGCCGCAGGCCTGAAGGGCATCCGCGAGGGCTACGAGCTGCCCGCCCCGGCGGAGGAGGATGTGTCCCTGATGACGCGCCGGGAGCGCATCGCAGCGGGCTTCAAGGATCTTCCGACGGACCTGGATTATGCGCTGCGGAAGATGGAGCGTTCGGAGATGGTGGCCGAGGCACTCGGCGAGCACGTCTTCGAGTTCTTCCTGCGCAATAAGTGGCAGGAATGGCACGCCTACCAGTCGCAGATCTCCCCGTGGGAGCTGCGCCACCACCTGGAGTTCTAGGCCCCGGGCTTGTCGCCTGGTTCTGGCTCGGCCATATGGCGCAACCTCCGGTTCCACGGTGAGCCCGATGAGTACGCACACCGCCCGCCGTCATCGACGTTTAGTGAAGAAGTGAGTGTTCTATGACTAGGTCGCAGGGGCTTCCCCGCACCTCCCGTTCCGACGTCCCGTCCCCGCGGGTGCTGGGGCTGCGCCGCGAGCGTGCGGTGGAGGACCTGGAGATGCTGGGCTGGACCGGGCCGGAGCACACCTCCCTGTTGTGGACGCTCGCGGCCGCCGGCAGCCCGGACCTGGCGCTGAATAACTTCGTGCGGCTGGTCGAAGCGCTCCGGGCGGCGGAGGAAGCCGGCGACCTGCCGGAGCCCGGCGCGGCGCACCCGGAGTCCGTGGCCGCTGCTGCAGCGGCGCAGGACGGGGTTGATGCGGGGCAGGGCAGTGGTGCTAGCCAGCAGGACGCAGCGCAGGCCGATGCCTCCCAGGTGGACCCCGCAGCAGCCGTGCCGGTGGGGCAGGTCGCCCAGTTCGCGGACGCGAAGGCAGCCACCTTGCTCGCAGCGGTGGCGGAGAAGCCCAACTTCCGGCGCCGCTTATTTGCCCTGCTCGGGGCAAGTACCGCGCTGGGTGACCACCTGGTGGCCAACCCCGGCACCTGGGTGGATCTGGCCGCCCCGATGCCCAGCCGCCAGGAAATGATGGACGAGATGCTCGCCGCGGTGGGCGCCACACCGGTCGAGGGTGCCGGGGAGCTGACCTTCAAGGCGGCCATCACCGGCAGCGAGGCGGACTCGGCGCTGATGGTGGCCTACCGCAACCTGCTCACCAGGGTGGCTGCCATCGACCTGGCATCCACGTTGGTGGAGCGCGGCCAGACCCCGCCCAAAGCCCTGGACTTCGAGGCGCTCTCCCTGGCACTCACGGATGCGGCGGACGCGGGGCTGACCGCTGCCCTCGCGGTGGCATGCAGCACGGTCTACGGCAAGCCGGGGGCGGAGAGCGAGAAGCAGCCCGCCCGGTTGGCGGTGCTGGCGATGGGCAAGTGCGGCGCCCAGGAGCTGAACTACATCTCGGACGTGGACGTCATCTTCGTCGCCGAGCCCGCGGACGCCCGGGCGATGCGCTGGGCGGGTGAGTTCATCAACATCGGCAGCCGGGTGTTCTTCGAGGTTGATGCGGCCCTGCGACCAGAGGGCAAGCGGGGCGCGCTGGTTCGCACGCTGGATTCGCACGTGAACTACTACCGGCGCTGGGCCAAGACCTGGGAGTTCCAGGCTCTGCTCAAGGCCCGCCCGATGAGCGGGGACCTGGAGCTCGGTAGGGACTACTGCGAGGCCATCGCCCCGATGGTGTGGTCGGCGGCCGAGCGCGAGGACTTCGTCCCGGATGTGCAGGCCATGCGCCGCCGCGTCATCGAGAACGTGCCTGCAGACATCCGTGACCGGGAGCTGAAGCTGGGGGAGGGCGGCCTGCGTGACGTGGAGTTTGCCGTCCAGCTGCTACAGCTCGTCCACGGGCGCACGGACGAGAACCTGCGCGTCTCGGCCACGGTCGCGGCTCTGCGCCAGCTTGTGGACGGCGGCTATGTGGGCCGCGAGGACGGCCAGGTGCTGATCCGTTGCTATGAGTTCATGCGCCTGCTGGAGCACCGCCTGCAGCTGCACCGGCTGAAGCGCACCCATACCCTCCCGGAGGAGGACGACGTCCAGGAGCGCCGTTGGCTGGCCAAGACCTCCGGTCGCGTGCGTTCCAGGGATTCCTCAGGGGCTCAGCGTTCCCTGGTGGAGCAGCTGGAGCTGGACGTTCGCCAGTCCGCGCTGCAGATCCAGAACCTGCACCGGAAGCTGTTCTACCGCCCGCTGCTCTCCTCTGTGGTGGGGATGGACGCCGACGCCGTCCGCCTGTCCCCGGAGGCGGCGAAGCGCCAGCTGGCTGCGTTGGGCTACGAGAGCCCGCAGCGTGCCTTCGAGCACCTTCGCGCACTGGCCGATGGCACGACCCGCAAGCACAAGCTGCAGGCGATCATCCTGCCCAGCTTGCTGGAGTGGCTCTCCGCCACGGTGGACCCGGATGCCGGTCTGCTGGCCTACCGGAAGCTCTCCGAGGCGGCGATGGACCGCTCCTGGTTCCTGCGCCTGCTGCGTGACGAGAACATCGTGGGCAAGCGCCTGATGTTCCTGCTGGGAACTTCGCCCTTCCTGGCGGACCTGCTGCTGAACTCCATTGACTCGGTCAAGCTGCTCTCGGATGGTGCAAAGGGGCCAAAGCTGCTGGATCAGGAACCCGCGGTGGTGACCCACTCGCTGGTCGCTGCGGCGAACCGGCAGCGGGACCCGGATAAGGCCATCGGTGTGGCCCGCGCGCTGCGCCGGGCGGAGCTCTCCCGCATCGCGGCAGCCGATCTGCTGGGACTGATGAGCGTGGAGGAGGTGTGCGAGTCCCTGTCCTGGGTCTGGGATGCGGTGCTGGAGGCGGCCCTGCAGACCGAGATCAGGGCCTGGGAGGACGAGCACCAGACCAACGCCCCGGCCACGATCTCGGTGATCGGCATGGGCCGCCTGGGCGGCGCGGAGCTGGGCTACGGCTCGGACGCGGACGTCATGTTCGTCGCCGAACCGGTCCAGCAGGACGGCGACGGTACCGAGGGCGCCGAGGGCAGGAGGGGCGACGTCGACGTCGAGAAGACTGACGTGGATAACAACGGTACGGCGAAGCAGGGGAGCAGCGCTGACGCTGCGGGTAGCGAGGCCGAGGCGGTGGATCCACTGAAGTGGGCGATCACGATCTGCGAGTCCGTGCGCCGCCGCCTGGGCAAGCCCTCCCAGGATCCGCCGCTGGAGGTGGATAGCAACCTGCGTCCGGAGGGTCGCAACGGCGCGCTGGTGCGCACCCTGGCCAGCTACGAGCGCTACTACTCCGAGTGGGGCGAGACCTGGGAGCTGCAGGCGCTGCTGCGCGCCACCTGGATCGCCGGCGATAAGAACCTCGGCATGCGCTTTCTGCGGATGATCGATCAATTCCGCTACCCGGCGGGTGGGGCGACGGCCAAGCAGGTCAGCGAGGTCCGCCGCATGAAGGCGCGCGTGGATTCCGAGCGCCTGCCCAAGGGGGCGGATAAGAATCTGCACACCAAGCTCGGACGCGGTGGGCTCACCGACGTGGAGTGGACCGCCCAGCTGCTCACGATGCAGCACTGCGATAAGGAGCACCTGCGCAACACCTCCACCCTCGGTGTGCTGAAGGAGATGGCAGGGGAGGAGTTGATCAGCGAGGCCGATGCCCTGACGATGCGGGAAGCGTGGATCACCGCCACGAAGGCCCGCAACGCGCTCGCCCTGGTCCGTGGTAAGCGGAAGGACCAGCTGCCGGGCTCCGGCAAGCCGCTGGCCCAGGTGGCGGCGGCCGCTGGTTGGCCCATCGAGGAGTCCCAGGAGTTCCTGGACGACTACCTGAAGAAGACGCGCCGGGCGCGTATGGTCGTCGACCGGGTGTTCTGGGGTGAAGACATCGTCGAGGACGCCGAGGGCAGCGAGTTCGACCACATGGATCAGTTGGATTGGGGTGCGGACCACCACCCCGAGGACTCCCGCGCCTTCGGCATTGGCGACCACGTCGAACTGGACAAAGTTCTCAACGCCGACATGCTGGACCGTGATTGGGCGGCTGACCGCCGCGACGAGGTGGTGCGGGCCTTCCGTGGGCGCCGGCCGCGACTGTAGCCCCGCGTACCCCCGGATTACCTACTTCGGGGGATGCCGGGCGCCCCGATGCCCCAGATTGTTCACCGTCAATTAACCCATCTGGGGGATGGAAACCTAAACTATGCCCTGATCCCGCCCATTACCCGGGCGTTTCCCTCCCATAAAACAGCAGGAGTATTCGTGAACCGGATCCCCCTTATTGTCAGACTGATCGCGGGCATCGTGATCGGCATCGTGGTCGGCGCGATCTGCCGCTCCGCGGATGTCGAGTGGCCGATCCGCGCGTTCGCCACCTTTAACCAGATCTTCGGCACCTTCCTGAGCTTCGTGATCCCGCTGATCATCTTCGGCTTCATCGCTCCGGGCATTGGTTCCCTGGGTCGCGGCGCGGGCAAGCTGCTGGGCCTGTCCCTGGGTGTTGCCTACACCTCCACGGTCATCGCCGGTCTGCTGGCGCTGCTGACATCCTTTGGGCTGTTCCGTTTCCTGCTGGACGGCGCCCAGGGCCTGATGGAAACCGATAACCCGGAGGACGCCCTCGTCGAGGCGTATACGAGCATCGAGATCCCGCCGGTGATGGACGTCATGACCGCGCTGATCCTCGCCTTCGTTGTCGGTCTGGGAATGACCCGCCTGAGCGACCGCACGATGTACCAGCTGACGGATGATTTCCGCCAGATCATCGAGCGCCTGCTGAGCACCGTGGTGATCCCGTTGCTGCCGTTCCACGTGATGGGCGTGTTCGGCAACCTGACGTATGCCGGTGTGGTGGCGAACATCCTCGCGGTCTTCGCGAAGGTCTTCATCATGGTGCTGGTCCTGCACTGGGTCATGCTGGTCTTCCAGTATTGCATCGCCGGGGCGGTCTCCAGCACGAACCCGTTCACGATGCTGCGCACGATGCTGCCGGCATACGTTACCGCGCTGGGCACCCAGTCCTCTGCGGCATCCATCCCGGTGACCCTGCGTTCGGCAAAGAAGGCGGGCCTGCACCCACGCTTCGCGGACTTCCTGATCCCGCTGAATGCGAATATTCACCTGTCTGGTTCCATCATCACCATCACCGCCTGCTCGATGGCCGTCTGGTCTCTGGCGCACGGTGAAATGATCTCCTTCGGCCAGATGATCCCGGTCATCCTGGTGCTGGGCATCATGATGGTCGCCGCCCCGGGTGCTCCGGGTGGTGCGGTGATGACCGCGCTGGGCGTGCTGGAGTCCATGCTGGGCTTCGACCAGCCGATGCTGACCCTGATGATCGCCCTGTACCTGGCGCAGGACTCCTTCGGTACTGCCGCGAACGTCACCGGCGATATGGCCGTGGGCCGTGTGGTCCAGGGCCTGGCATCGCGAGTCAAGGGCATCGAAATCCCGGAAGACGATCAGGAGCTGCAGGGCGCTGGCGCTGCAGCAGCTACTGACTCTGAGGAGCGCGACGCGTAAACCGTGACTTCTGAAGCCAACAGCCCCATTCCCACCACCGTGACCCCACGGGCGGTGGGAATTTGGGTTACGGGTGTTCTCGTCTACGTCATGGCGGTGTTTGGGCGCACCTCCCTGGGCGTGGTCAGCGTGGACGCCCTCGACCAGTTCCAGATCAACGCCGGCCAGCTGGCCGTGTTCACCACCGTGCAGCTGGCGACCTACGCCTTCGCCCAGATCCCCGCGGGCCTGCTGGTGGACCGGCTGGGGCCGCGGAAGATGATGCTTTACGGGGCGGTGCTGATGGCTGTGGGCCAGGTGTTGTTGGCGTTGACGACGAGCTTCCCGGTTGCTGTCCTTGCCCGTGTGCTGGTGGGGGCGGGGGACGCCACCGCGTTCCTGTCTGTCATGCGGATCATTCCCGCGTGGTTCCCGCTGCGCACGGCTCCGCTGTTCGGCCAGGCCACCGGCGCGGTGGGGCAGTTGGGGCAGTTCCTGTCTGCGGTTCCTTTCCTCGCGCTGGTGGGATCTGCGGGCTGGAGTATCGGTTTCATCTCCCTGGGTGCGGTGGGCTTGCTCGTGGGGATCGTGGCCTTCGTCGTCGTGTGGGATACGCCGGGGGAGCTTGCCGAAGGCCGGCGCGGCGACGTCGAAAACCAAGAGGACGGACCGGGCCCCTCGCCGATGGTGGCGGTGAGGTACGCACTGGGTAACCGCACCGCCTGGCACGGCTTCTTCATCCACTGGTCGGGGCTGTCCCTGCTGGTGGTGTTCACCCTGCTGTGGGGCATGCCGATCATGACGCTGGGCATGGGCATGGACAAGGCCACCGCCGGTTGGGCGATTTCTGCCTCCACGCTCGCGATGGCGATCTGCGGGGTGCTGGTGGGCTTCCTGTCCGCCCGGTTGGGGCGGTCGCGGTGGAAGGCCATCGTGGTGGGGACGTCGCTGGGTGCGGCCGCGTGGCTACTGTTCTTCATCTCCCCGGAACCGCGGACGGCCGCTGCGGCGTTCGTGATGAACGTGGTGATGGGTGTGGTTTCGCCGCTGGCGAATATCGGTTTCGACTCGGTGCGAGAGGAGTGCCGGCGTGAGTTCGTGGCCACCGCGACGGGGCTGGCGAACATGGGTGGCTGGCTGGCCGGGATGGCCGCGAACCAGGCGATGGGGGTGTACCTGACGCTGGCTGCTCCGAACGGGGAGTACACGTGGGCGGAGTTCCGCTTCGGCTGGTTCGTGGTGCTCGGCGTGTGGGCGCTGGGCCTGGTGGGAGTGGTGGCCACCCGGCCGCGTCGCTAGGCTTCGGTGGTATGTCTCGCACTACGTCCAACGATCCACCCCGACCAGCTCGCGCGCTGCAGCTGACGGCGCTGGTCGCCTACGTGGCCGTCGTTCTCGCGCTGACGGTGGGGAAGAGCTTCTACCAGATCGGTCTGCTGTGGAAGCCGGAGAATCAGCGGGTGCGGGAGCTCCTGCTGGTGCCGTTTCAGCTGGTCAAGAAGTCCCCGACGGTCTTCGGGGTGGTCTTCGACTATGTGGGCAACGTGGCCTTCTTCGTGCCGCTGGGGCTGCTGCTGGTCGTGGTGTTTTTCGGGGTGCGGCGGCCGGTGTGGCGCGCGGTGTGGATCGCGGCCCTGCTGAGCCTGGGCATCGAGATCTGCCAGTACGTGTTCTCGGTGGGGCGCACCTCCGTGGATGACTGGTGGTGCAACACGCTGGGTGCGTTCCTGGGAGCGTTCTTCGCGGTGAAGATGGGGCCGCGCTGGCACAAAGTGTGGGTGTGGCTGGCGCTGGCACTCGGCGTGGTTTTCGCGGTATTGGTGGGGCTAGGCGATCGTCTGGGGGATCCGGAGAAGGTCGTCGGCTGAGGACTTTCGGCAAGCACAACACCTGCAAGAGGGCAGTGAGTCAGGGAGTGATTCGATGAGCACGTTCACCAAGCACAATCCGGGGCGCACCGGCGCCTGGGAGGCCGCGGGGCTGGAGTGGCTGGCTGCCGCCCGGGACGGTGACGGGGCCGGTGCGAAGGACGGTGGCGGGGCCGCCCGGGACGGTGACGGGGCCGCTGGCGCGCAGGGCGCCCGAGTGGTCGGCGTCGTGGAGTGCACCCCGGACACGATCGTGCTGGAGCGGGTGCAGGAGACTCGCCCCACCGCGGAGGCTGCGGAGGCCTTTGGCCGGGAGCTGGCCGCCACACACGCCGCGGGTGCCCCGCATTTCGGTGCCGGCCCCGTGAATGCCGCGGGTGAGCCCTGGGAGGGGAGCGGCTACCAGGGGCCCAACGAACATTTGCTGACGCTGCCACTGGGGCAGTGGGAGAGCTGGGGCGAGTTCTACGCGAACCTCCTGGAGCCCCTGATCGAGCCCGCCTGGGGTGGTCTTGCCAGCGAGGACCAGCGGGCCGTCCGTGCCCTGCTGGAGCGGTTACGCGACGGGGACCTCGACGTCCCCGGCTCCCAGACCCCGGCCCGCTGCCACGGCGACCTGTGGGCGGGCAACGTCCTGTGGAGCCCCGAGGGCGCGGTGCTCATCGACCCGGCCGCCCACGGCGGGCACCCGGAGACGGACCTGGCCGCCCTGCAGCTCTTCGGCATCGCGCACCAGGAGCGCATCCTGGGGGCATATCAGGAGGCCGCGGGTTGGGACTCCTCCTGGCGGCAGCGCGTGCCACTACACCAGCTGCACCTGCTCTTCCTGCATGTCGCGGTCTTTGGCGGTTCCTATGTGCGCCAGGCGATGACGGCGGTGCACCGCAGCTTGGCGCTCTAGTCGCCGTCTGGCACGTCCCACCGAGCCTGCGCCTAGCGATGTTCTGCAATGATCATTCCTGTGTTAGAAAATGGCTCCGGGACCACACGTGCTAAACTGGCGACATGATTTCTTGAGCTTTTCCCTGACCTGCGTCCGAGGCTTATTGTCCGGCAGGCGTCATCGATTCTTTGGGATTAGCTCATGCCTCACTTCTTTACTTCATCATCGCTTACGTCAGCTGGCTCGCACCTTCGTGTAGATGGGCTTTCTTTTTCATACGCTGATCGACGAGTCCTTACTGATATCTCATTTGTCGTGCCCGCGGGGGATCGAGTTGGGCTAATTGGAGAGAATGGTTCGGGCAAGTCAACCCTGCTCCGTGCAGTCGCTGGCGTTTTAGAACCGGACACCGGGGCGGTCACTATAAATGCGCCGCATGATGAAAAACCAACCATTGGGCTGCTTCATCAAGAGCCACCATTCTCTGCGACCGAGACTATTGAACAATCACTGCAAACTGCGGTTGCTAAGCCACGTCGCGCGGGCTCAGAGATCGACGCACTCGCTGTTGCCCTGGCAAATAACCCAAATGATCCGGCTATCGCGGACGCATATGCGGGAGCCCTTGAAAAGGCCGAGCGTCTTGGAGCGTGGGAAATCGATGCGCGAATTTCCGCAGTGTTGACTGGGCTCGGTCTTGGCTACATCGACCGTGAACGGCTGACAGGGTCGCTTTCTGGTGGGCAACGGGCTCGGCTTGCCTTGGCTTGGTTACTACTGAATAAGCCGGATGTATTGCTGTTGGATGAGCCCACAAACCATCTCGACGACGCTGCGACGTCTTTTCTCGTGAGCGTTCTAAAGGAATGGCGCGGACCTTTGCTTGTTGCCAGCCATGACCGCGCCTTTCTCGACGAGGCGATTACATCCTTGCTTGACCTTGATCCATCACCGATCCCACAGGCTGTGGTGGGCGCTGTTAATAGTGAGGGCGGGACCAGCGGTATCGGGGTCACCCGATTCACCGGGAGGTACAGCGAATATTTGGTGGAACGGGCGGCACTCCGGAAAGGATGGGAGCAGCAGTACCAGGAGGAACAGGCTGAGATCGCAAGGCTTCGTCGCGAGGTGAGTAGACAGCAGGTGGTGGGGCATTCGAATTGGCAGCCGCGCTCCGAGGTGCGCATGGCAAAGAAATTTTATGCGGACCGTAATGCGCAGGTTGTGTCACGCCGCGTTAATGATGCCCGCACGCGTTTGTCCGAACTCGAAAACCGACAGGTTCGTAAACCACCGCAGGATCTTAAGTTCAAGGGAGTCCTAGCCGCCGGTGAGCCCCAGATTGGTGGCTCCGTTGAACCGGTGCTCACCGCCACGAATGCTGCGCTGGCGGAACGACTGCCAGCGACGTCATTGAGTATCAGCCGCGGCGAACATTGGCTTCTGACGGGTCCGAATGGAACAGGGAAGTCTACCTTGTTGGGACTGCTTGCAGGAACTCTAGAACCCAGCAGCGGGAGCGTCACTCGTAGTTCGGGAGACCGCATCGGGTTGCTGGCACAAGAAACTTATCTAGCTGACCCTTATGGTCGGGGCTCTTCCCGAAGTGTCCTTGAAACGTATGCCGATCTGGTTGGTAGAGATCGCGCGGCACGGACTCCACTAAGTACGTTCGGGCTTATCGCTGGATATGACTACAACCGCAAGGTGCAGGATTTGAGTGTCGGTCAGCAGCGCCGCCTCGCCCTTGCAGTGATTTTGGCTGACCCACCTGAGATTTTGTTGCTGGATGAGCCAACCAACCACTTTTCCCTAAGCCTGGTGACCTCACTTGAAGGCGCTCTAGCGGCGTACCCCGGCACCGTGGTTGTTGCGTCTCATGACCGGTGGTTGCGCAAGCGCTGGGCTGGCCATCGCCTGACGCTCCCCGGCGGGGATTAAACAATGTGGGCAGCGCGTGCCACTACACCAGCTGCACCTGCTCTTCCTACACGTCGCGGTGTTTGGTGGTTCCTATGTGCGCCAGGCGATGACGGCGGTGCACCGCAGCCTCGCGCTCTAGTCACTGCCCGAGCCCAGCCTCCCACTAAACTGAGCCCATGAGATCCACGTTCCCGCTGCGGTCCATCCGGCTGCGCCACGTGCTGCGCGAGCCCGATTCCTGGGTGCACCAGATGCCGGTCGTCGCTGACCTTCGCGAGCGCAGCCGGCTGGAGTTCCCCTCGCCGGTGACCGTGCTCTCCGGGGAGAATGGCGTGGGCAAGTCCACGCTCCTGGAAGCGCTCGCCCTCAAGCTGGGTTTCGGGGCCACCGGCGGCCGCCTGGATGATCCGTTCAAGCAGCCGAGCACGGGCACCGAGTCGCCGCTGGTGCACGACCTCGTCGCGGATCTTTCGCAGCCGTTGCTCCGGGGATATTTCCTGCGCGCGGAGAGCCACCTGACCCAGGTGCTGCATAACCAGTCGCCGATGGAGGCCGCGGGCCGAAACCGCCTGGAGGCGGACTGGGACATCACCGCCCGCTCGCACGGCGAGTCGATCTTCGACATCTTCCACGAGTACATCGACGGCGCCGGGCTCTACCTGCTCGACGAGCCCGAGGCCGGCCTGTCCGCGATCCGTCAGATGGCGCTGCTCGGCCAGATCGCCGAGGAGGTCCGCCAGGGCGCGCAGTTTGTGATCGCCACGCATTCACCGGTTCTCATGGCCTTCCCCGGCACCACGATTTACGAGATTGGCGAGCACGGCATCCGCACCACCGCGCTGGAGCAGACCGAGGCCTTCACCGCACTCGCGGAGTTCTTCGACGATCCCCGCGGGACCGTGGACTTCCTGCTGGGGGAGTAG
>NZ_JASLIP010000039.1 GCF_030152825.1 Corynebacterium sp. | reverse complement strand
TCGTGCCGACCGGCGCGCTGACCAACATTGGCCTGTTCGCACGCCGTTACCCGGAGCTCGTCTCCCGCGTCGCGGGCGTGACGCTGATGGGCGGCGGACACCACACCGGCAACATGACCCCGTCCGCGGAGTTCAACATCCTCGCTGACCCGGAGGCCGCCGCGATCGTCTTCGACGCGGAGTGGCCGGTCACGATGGTTGGTTTGGACGTCACCCACAAGGTGCTCGCGGTTCCGTCCCGCATGGAGCAGCTCAAGGCCGTGGGCACGGACGTCGCGCAGTTCATCGCGGAGCTCGTGGAGTTCTTCGGGGGCGCGTACATGAAGGAGCGCCGTTACCCGGGGCCGCCGATGCACGACCCGCTGGCCGTTGCGGCGGTGGCTGATCCGGAGGTGCTGCGCACCGTGGCAGCCCCGGTTGTCGTGGAGACCAAGGGTGAGTACACCCGCGGCATGACCGTAGTTGACCTGCGGCGCACCTGGGGCGCGCAGGATCAGACGGCTGAGCAGCCGGGCGATCCTTCCGCTTTGTGCCTGACGGATGATTACGCCTGCGCGGGCATGGATACCTACGGCGAGCACGTGGAGCCGGTGCGGCACCGCGTCGGCGTGGACGTGGACGTGGATCACTTCTGGGACCTGCTGGTTGATGCGCTGACCCGCATCGGGGACACGGGCTTCCGCGGCTAGGCCCGCTCGGCTAGGGCAGGGGAGCGGGGCGGGCCCCTCCCTTTTCCCGTTTTGCAGAGTTTGAGGTCGATTTTGGGCGGGTTTCCGACATCAAACTCTGCAAAACGCACAAGAATCGCACAAGAAGCGCGTACGCGGGGCGAGCCAGCGCGGGCGTGCAGCCAACATCACAGGAAAAAGTGTGGACTAGCACGAATCGCCCGCTTATCCTGCATATATGAACGCAACTACGCCCCGCTCAGGCGGGCCGAACAACCCCGCCGCCGCGGCCCCGGTCATCGACCCGGTGGATTCGCGCAAGGGCGGCCTGCCACTGCTCATGTTCGTGCTCATCACCGCGGCGGTGGCATTCCAGCTCAACGCCTCGATGCTCTCCCCGGTGCTGCGCACGATGGCCACGGAGCTCAACACCGACGAATCCGCGGTGGGGCTGACCCAGACCGCCTTCTTCACCGGTGGCGCGATGTGTGGCCTGTTCCTCCCACGCCTCTCGGACATCGTGGGACGCCGCCGCATCCTCGTCATCATGCTGGCCGTGATGTCCCTGGGTGGCCTGCTCGCCGCCCTCGCGCCGAACATCGGCGTCCTGATGGTCGCCCGCGCGCTGCAGGGCATTTCGGGCCCGACCATCCCGATGACGCTGATCATCCTGCGCAGCCAGGTCAAGGACGAGGTTCGCCTCGGCACGTTGATGGGCCTGATCGCCGCGATCAACGGTGGTGTTGCGGGTATCGACGTACTGCTCTCCGGCTGGATGGCTGAGCACTGGGGCTTCCGCTCCGTGTTCTGGCTGATCTTCGCCGTCGGCGCGGTCGCCACCATCGTGGTCGCAATGTTCGCGCCGGAGTCCAAGCCTTCCGATAACGTCCGCATGGACTGGATCGGCGCGACCGTCCTGGTCGTCTCCGTGCTGTCCATCACACTGGCCGCGAACGAGGCCGGCAAGGGTGCCGCCGCGGATTGGTTCTACGTCATCGGCCTGGTGGCGGCTGGTCTGATCGTGTTCGCCATCTTCTGGCGCTGGGAGACCCGCCAGGAGAACACCGCTGGTGCGGCCCCGCTGGTCGCGCCGAAGTACCTGCGCCGCCGCGAGACCTGGGGTCTGCTGCTGACCACCGTCCTGACGATGACGGGCGTGTTCGCGGCCGTCAACGGTGTGGCACCGTCCCTGGCGCAGAACGCGGAGGCTGGTTTCGGCATGCGGGCGACGATGGCGTCCCTGCTGCTCCTGACCCCGTACGCACTGGTCGGTTGGGCGGTGGGCCCGTTCGCTGGTCGCCTGGCGCCGAAGGTGGGTTATGCGAACCTGCTGCGCCTGTCCAATATAGCGTCCATGCTGCTGCTGTTCCTGCTGGCGTTCGTGGGTACGCGCTCGAAGATCGTGCTGATCGTGGGCGTGATCCTGCTGGGCGTGACCTATGCGGGTATCGGCAATATCGTGCTGAACAACCTGGGTGTGGTGAACTCGCCGCAGGATAACCAGGGCTTCCTGCCGGGCATGAACTCCGCGGCCTTCAACCTGGGTGCGGGTATTTCCTTCGCGGTGCTGCCGGTGTTCCAGGTGGTGGGTTCCCCAGAGGGCTCGGATTCCGCCGCGGGCTACACCACGGCCTTCCTGGTGGGTGGCATCATCCTGGGTCTGGCTGCACTGACCAGCCTGTTCATCCCGAAGAGGACCACGGCAGAGCAAGAAGCCGCAGCGAAGGAAACCGCCACGGCTTAAGCACCCGAAAGGGTTAACGGGGAGCGGGGGAGAGCGCGGGGGCGCTCGCAGCGGGGGGCGTGGGGGCCTCCCGGGCGGGAGGGCTCATTTCCTACTTCACCCGGCCCCGGGGTTTGTGCTCCTTGGGCCGGCACACCATTTCCCCCTCCGGGGCCCGCCCCCACGGGCCAGCGCCCTACTTCTCGCGCTCGTCCAGCGCCTTCTGCGCGTAGGACTCCAGCGAGGTCCCCAGCAGCCCGAACTTCGCGAGCTTCACCGGCGCGGGCTGCTCCGCGAAGTAAGCCTGCAGCATCTTGCTGAACTTCTCGTACTTCTTCTCCGTGTACGGGTACCAGTTCGCCTCCAGGCCAGCGCCCTGGGAACCGTCCTTGTCCACGATGACGGACTTCGGGTTGCACCACGCGCGCAGTCCCTCGGCTCCCTTGTGACGGCCCATGCCGGAATCGCCCACGCCACCAAACGGCAGCGCCGGGGTGGCTTCGGTGGCCATGACGTTGTTGATGGACACCCCGCCGATGCGCAGCGCCCCGGCCACCCGGCGCGCCCGGTCCATGTCCGCGCTCCACACGGAGCCGGTCAGCCCGAACGGCGTGTCATTCGCCCGGTCGATGACCTCTCGCTCGGAGCTGAAGCTCAGCACCGGGATCACCGGCCCGAAGGTCTCCTCCGTGACGACCAGCGCGTCCTCCGGCACGTCGACCAGCAGGATCGGCGGGATCAGCGCGGAACGCCCGTCCCAATCCTGGCCGGTCAGCTGGCGGGCACCGCGGGACAGCGCGTCTTGAACCTGCTCGTTGACCCGCTCGATCTGGAAGTCGACGGTCATGCGGCCCAGGTCGTTGTTGCGCGCATCCGTGTCCGCCTGCGTGAGCAGCCGGGCCTGCCGCACCAGCTCCGCGACGAACTCCTCCTTGATGCTCTCGTGGACGTAGAGCCGCTCCACGGAAGTACAGGACTGGCCCGTCGCGGTCAGACCGCCGAACAGTGCGCCCGCGGCGGTGCGGCGGATGTCGACGTCCTCGAAAACGATCATGGGGTCCTTGCCACCGAGCTCGAGCTCGACGGGAATGAGCATGTCGGAGCACTGCTTCATGATCTTCCGGCCGGTCGCGCACGAGCCGGTGAACATCACGAGGTCGGGGTGCTGGTCGATGACCTGCGCGCCCACGGCACCGTCGCCGTAGACCACCTGCACCCAGTTCGGGGCGATGGCGGCTTCCTCCATGAGGGACTCGATCAGCCCGGCCAGCGGGGTGTGCTCGGAGGGCTTGTAGACGACCGCGTTGCCGGCGGCCAGTGCGGCGACGATCGGCACGATCGCCTGGAAGAAGGGGTAGTTCCACGGCGCGATGACGAAGGCCACGCCGAGCGGTTCGTACCAGATCTCGGACTTCTTACCCATCATCGTCAGCGGGGTCTCGACCTTCTGCGGGGCCAGGACCTTCGCCGCATTCTTTTCGTGCCAGCTGATGACGTCCAGCGCGCCGAACATTTCGGACATCAGGATGTCGCTGCGGGACTTGCCCGTTTCCTCCCAGACGCAGTCGACGATCTCCTCGGTGCGGTTAACGATCACCCCGCGCAGGAGGCGGAGGTGTTCGAGCCTTTCCTCGACGCTGAGGGCGCCGATGGATTTCTGTGCGTCGCGTGCCCTGTCGACGACGCCCTCGACCTGGGCGTATTCGGATTCTGGGATCTGTGTTGCCATGGTGGGTGCTCCTTGTGGTTTCTGAGCGCGGGTTAGTCGCGTGGGTTCTGCGCGTCGGCGGCGGCGAGGGCGGCCTCGTAGGCCTCCTGGTTGATGGTGGTCTCGTAGCCGATGGCCTGGTGGATGTTCGGCAGCTGGTTGGGGTTGCTGCCCCGGGCGATCAGTGGGGAGTCGGTGAGCTCTTCACCCAGGCGCACCCCGAGGTTGGAGTAGTAGAGGCTGTGGACGACACCCTTGATACCAAGGTTGGCCATGCGCATCAGCCCGGCGAGCGGCTCGGGGAACTTGGCATTCGCGTTGGCCATCGCGACGATTAGGCGGACCAGGGGCGCGGGCGCGTAGGCGCAGACGGTGGCGAGGGCGAGGAAGGCGGTGCGGTCGTCGTCGTACATGTAGGAGAGCATGCGGTCGATGCCGGCCGCGCATCCGGACTCGGAGAAGGACGGCAGCGCCCCGCCGCCGGAGGTCAGGGAACCGGACGCTGACTTGCGGGCGGGGACGCCGGGGATGACGACGTCGCCCAGGCGCAGCAGGCCCTTCATCTGCGTGGCGGTGAGCAGCTCGGTGGAGCGGGGGTTGAGGTTCTTGCTGGTCATGTCTGCTTTCTTCCTTCCTTAGCTCGCGGCGATGATCTGGTCGGCGGCCTTGAGGGACAGGGCGGCGATGGTGAGTGCGGGGTTGATGCCCGGCGCGTTGGGGAAGATCGAGGAGTCCGCGGCGAGGATGCGCTGGCTGCCGTAGAGGGTGAACTCGGGGGAGACCACGCCCTGCTTCGCGCTCGCACCCATTCCGAGCCCGCCCATGAGGTGCAGGCCGATGCCGAACTGTCCGTGGAGGATCTCCTCCGCGCCGGTGACGTTGAAGATATTGCGGATGGCGGCCATGCCGGCGTCGCGGCGGCGGGCGTCCTCCCGGTTGAGCTTCTTCTTGACCACCGGGTTGCCCTTACGGTTGATGGTGATCTCGCCGGGGTTGGTGTCGCGGACGCAGACCTCGATGCAGCCCAGGCGCGGGAAGTCCTGCATGATCTCCGCGTGGCGGGCCCCGAAGCCGGGCAGCAGGAGGGCGATATTGCCGGGGCCTGCGAAGACATTCTCCAGCTTGAAGCCCTGGCGGCGGAAGCTCGGGTCGTCGGACTTGTAGTTCTGCAGCGGGCCGGCGAAGGCGCGGACGTCCTCGGCGTAGCGGCCCAGGTTCATGTACTGGGGGTGGGTGAAGAAGTTCTTGCCCAGGCCCGGCAGCTGCTTGCCGTAGCCGCTGCGCAGCAGCAGGGCGGTGTTGCCAATCGCCCCGGAGGCCAGGACGACGCGCCGGGCGGTGAAGGTGCGCTCCACGTGGGGTTCGAAGTAGGTCGGCTTGCCGAAGCCGCGGCGGCCCTTCGGGGTGCTGTCCGCGGGGACGCGGGTGGTGACGGTGACGCGGTCGGGGTGCTCGGTGATCGTCCGTGCTTCGGCGCAGTCGATGAGGTGGAAGCCGTGCTTTTCCGCTGCTGGCAGGGCGGTGATGGCGGTGGACTGCTTGGAGTCGATGCCGCAGCCGCTGAGGCATTCCACGCAGCAGTTGCCGTCCTCGAAGCGGCAGTCGGCCTCGCCGCGGCGCAGTGGGGCGTAGCGGTAGCCGTTGGCGTCGAAGCCCTCGGCGAAGTTCTTGGCGTTGCCGTTGCGCCACTGTTCGGGAACGTTCTTGAGGATCATGTTTCCCTCGGCCCGATCGTAGTAGGGGGCGAGGTGGTCCTCGTTGAGCCAGGAGACGCCGGACTGGTCGCGCCAGGAGGAGAAGGCGACGTCGTCGAAGCGGTCCATGAGGGCCTGGTTGACGATGGAGCCGCCGCCGACGGCTTTGGGGCGGAGCAGGCCGAGGCCGGCGTCGGTGGTCAGTTCCACGCCGCCGCCCCAGAAGAGCTGGGAGCTGGAGTCGATCTCGGTGCGTGGGTAGGTGTGGCGGTCGTAGCGCTTGCCGGCTTCCAGGCCGAGGACGGTGAGCCCTGCGGCGGCGAGTTCGCGGGCGATGTTCAGCCCGGAGGTGCCGGCGCCGATGATGATGACGTCGTAGGTTTCTTGCGCCGCGGCGGTCGGGCCGATCTTTTCGGCGCTCGCGGTGCCTGCGGTCGAGCTGCCTGCGGTCGGGTTCTGTGGTGCGCGGGCAGCTGCCGCGCCGGTGCTGTGGTCCCCTCGGTTATTCGTCATGTTCGTTAGTTAACCCGACGAAACCCTTTGTGTATTCCATATTTGTGAAAAAGCTTTAAAGCTGCCCGCGGGGTGCAATTCTCCCCTTCGCTGACGTGTCTGTGACGCAGGCTACAATGCCAAGAATGAGCGCCGATAACCCCACCCCGAAGAAGCAGACGGTCCTGCAGAAGATCCTGGGCTACCGCCCGGACTTTTTGATTGTGTTGATAGTGCTTGCGGTGGTCGCGGCGGTGATCGTTCCGCTGCGGGGGCAGGGCGCGGAGATCGGCAACTGGGTGGTGACCATCGCCATCGCCTTCCTCTTCTTCCTCTACGGTGCGCGCCTGCACCCGCGGGAGGCGCTGGAGGGCCTGATGCACTGGCGGCTGCACCTGCTGATCGTGGCCTTCACCTTCGCGATTTTCCCGCTGGTTGGTGTTGTGCTGCGGCCGCTGTCCGGGCTGATCGGTCAGGAGATGTACCTGGGCATCTTGTTCATGACGTTGGTGCCCTCCACGGTGCAGTCCTCGGTGGCGTTCACGTCGATCGCCCGGGGTAATGTGGCCGCCTCCATTGTCGCGGCGAGTGCGTCTAGCTTGCTGGGTGTGGTGTTGACGCCGCTGCTGGTGCTGTTGTTGATGTCCAACGCGGAGGGTGGTTTCCATATCGACGCCAGCACCTTCTACAAGATCGGTCTGCAGCTGTTCTTGCCCTTCGTGGTGGGGCAGCTGCTGCGGCCGTGGGTGAAGGATTTCGCGGCGTCGAAGGCGACGAAGAAGGTTGACCAGATCTCCATCGGGCTGGTGGTGTACGTGTCCTTCTCCGAGGGGATCGTGGACGGGATCTGGTCGACGATCAGCTGGGTCAGCGTGGTTGGCCTGGTGCTGGGCTCGGTGGTGCTGGTGTACCTGATGCTCTCGGCCTCCTCGCTCGCGGCCCGGAAGCTGGGCTTTAACTATGAGGACCAGGTGGCGATCCAGTTCGCGGGTACGAAGAAGTCGCTGGCCTCGGGCCTGCCGATGGCTGCGGTGATGTTCGGCGGGGGCGGGCTGGGGATGATGATCCTGCCGCTGATGATCTTCCACCAGGTGCAGCTGATTATTTGTTCCTTCCGGGCCTCCAGCTATGCCGCGAAGTATGAGGAGGCCCCGGAGCGCGCCACGACCTGGTAGCGCCGGGCTGGTGGGGGAGCGACCCTAGCTGCGCTTGAAGTAGCCGATGCGGGGCCGGAAGCCCTGCGGGTGTTTCAGCTGCGCGACGGCGTCCGCGATGATCAGCCGAAAACGGGGCTTCATCGGGGGCAGTTGGGCCACAGAGAACCAGCCAACGTCGGTGGATTCTTCGTCGCCGACGATGGGTTCGGCGAGTGAATCGTAGTCGGGGAGTGTGGGGTCGAGGGGGTTGGCGTCCTTATCGGTGAGGACGCACCGCATTGCGGTATCCATGTATGAGGTCTGGTCCCCGTTGGGGTAGGTGACCTGGTCGGTGGCGCCGACGCCGAGGAGGGCGGCGACGGTGACGTACAGGCCGGTTTCCTCTTTGACTTCGCGGATGGCGGCGACGTGGGGTTCCTCGCCGGGGTCGACGATGCCGCAAACGGGCGTCCATTCACCGTTGTCGGCGCGCTTGACGAGCAGGACTTTCGGGACTTCCCAGAGTGGGGCTTCGGGCGGGACTTCCTTGAGGACGATCGCGGTGATGCCGGGAAGCCAGAGCGGGTCGTTGCCGATTTTTTCGCGCAGGTTGAGGATGAACTCGGGGGTTGCCATGCCTGCAGTGTAGCTGGGTGAGCGGCGGGATTGGGCGCTTAAAATGACACATGGCAGCAGATCAGCTTGGGCGGAAATTTATAACGCGCTGAACCCGGAGGAGCATAGTTGTTCTCATCCGGCCTGAAACTAGATCGTTTTCGCAGCTAGAGCTGACACTAACCTTCGCTAGCCCCGCTGCGCGTCCCACCAGGCCCGCAGCTCCGCGATCGCCTCCTCCCGGCCCAGCGGCCCCCGATCCAGGCGCAGCTCCTTCAAAAACGCCCACGCCTGACCCACCTCCGGGCCCGGCTTCAGACCCAAGATCTCCATGATCTCGTTGCCATCCAGGTCCGGGCGCACCGCGGCGAGGTCCTCCTTCTCCTTGAGTTCCTCAATGCGGCGCTCGAGGTCGTCGTAATTACGGCGCAGGCGCGCCCCCTTGCGCTTATTACGGGTCGTGCAATCCGCCCGCACCAGCATGTGCAGCTTCGGCAGCAGATCACCCGCATCCGTCACATAGCGCCGCACCGCGGAATCCGTCCACGCGCTATCCCCATAGCCATAGAAACGCATGTGCAGGAACACCAGTTGGGAAATATCCTTCACCAGCTGCTTAGAGAACTTCAGCTGCCGCAGGCGGCGGCGCACCAGCTTCGCACCCACCACCTCGTGCTGGTGGAAGGTCACCTGACCCGAGTCCGTGAACGCGCGGGTATCCGGCTTTCCGCAATCGTGCAGCAGGGCGGCCCAGCGCAGCTCCAGGTCCGGCTCCACGCCGTAATTCTGCTCCTGCACCAGCGCATTGCGCAGCACCGTCAGGGAGTGCCAGTACACATCCTTGTGCTGCTTGTGCTCATCCTGGGTCATCCGCAGACGCGGCAGCTCAGGCAAAACAAAGTCCGCCAGGCCGGCCTCCACCATCAGGTCCAGGCCCTCCCACGGGGTCGTGCCGAGCAGCAGCTTATTCAGCTCCACAGCAACCCGCTCCACCGTGATCCGCTGGATCTGATCCGCCATCGCCGCCATCGCCTCCGCCACCCGGGGAGCGACCGCAAACCCCAGCTGAGAAACAAAACGGCAGGCCCGCAGCATGCGCAACGGATCGTCCCGGAAACTCACCTCCGGGCTATCCGGGGTATCCAGCACCCCGGCAGCCACATCAGCCAACCCGCCCAACGGGTCGCAGAACTCGTGCTCCCCGTCTGCGGAAAGCTTCAACGCCATCGCATTCGCCCGGAAATCCCGGCGCACCAGATCGCCCTCCAGGGTGTCGCCGAAGGTGACCTCCGGGTTGCGGGACTGGCCGTCATACTGATCCGCCCGGAAGGTGGTGATCTCCACCTCCAGGCCACCAACCAGCGCAGACACCGTGCCGAACTCGATACCCGTATCCCACACGGTCTCGGCCATCGGCTCCAGGATTCCCATCACCACATCCGGGCGGGCATCCGTGGTGAAATCCAGGTCGTGGCTGAGGCGTGCCAGCATCGCGTCGCGCACCGAGCCACCCACCAGGTAGAGCTCGTGACCTGCTTCCTCGAAGGCCTGGGCCAGCCGGCGCAGCGTGGCGTCATTGCGGCGCAGGGACTGCCACGCGGCCCCCAGCATCGCCGCCTCCTTGGCCTGCGTGCCCCCGGTTGCCTCGACAGCGCCCGGCCCAGCAACATCGGCCGCCGTCACACCGGAATCAGCCGCAGCACCATCCGACGCAGCGCCAGCCGTCGCGCCATCTGCAGTCTCATTCGCCCTCGTAGTCACGCGCAATACCTTACTCCATGGCCCCACACCCCAACACGGCACCGGTCACCTGCCCAGCGCCCACCACCGGCACGCCCAACAGCCGCCGACGGTTCCCCCAAGCCCCAGGCGAGCAGCTACTATGAACAGAATGAACACGAACGACAGCGCCACCACGAGCAGCGGTTCGCCCCGCAGCACGCGCCACCGTTCGCAGCAGGACGAACAGCCACAGCGCGAGAACCAGCGCCGCCCAAAAAACACCAAGAACGCGAAAAACAACCGCAAGGGTAAAGGCCGCGGCAACCAGCAGGGCCAGCAGGGCGAGAACAACCGCAGCAGCAACCGCAACAACCGCTCCGGGGCCAACCGCAACAACCCGAAGCGAACCGGCAGCCGTCGTACCAAACAGGGCAAGCAGAACCGCACCCACCTGGAGCACTCCGACCTGCCACTCTCGGTGGAAACCTCCGCGGGCGGGCTCGTCCTCACCGGTCTGGCCGAAGCCGTGCGCCCCAACGGCAGCGTGGACATGTCCAAGATCTACGCCGCCCTCATCGGCCGCGTCGACCGCCGCGGACGCCTCCTGTGGTCCATGCCCAAAGGCCACGTCGAAGAACACGAATCCCACCACAGCACCGCTGAACGCGAAGTGTGGGAGGAAACCGGGATCGCCGGGACCGTCATCGACGAACTCGGCACCATCGACTACTGGTTCGTCTCCGAAGGCACCCGCATCCACAAGACCGTCCACCACCACCTGCTGCGCTACGTGGACGGCGAGTTCAACGACGAAGACCCCGAGGTCACCGAAGTCACCTGGGTTCCCGTGAACCACCTGGTCGAACGCCTCGCCTACGCCGACGAGCGCCGCCTGGCCCGCCGCGCCCTCGACACGTTGCCGAACCACGCCCGCGCGGAAGCGGAAGCAGGCCGCGCCACCCCGCGTTAGGAGGGCTGCATGGCTGCCAGAATCCGCCCCGCCACCGCCCTCGCGCTCGGCTCCCTCCTCTGCGCCGGGTGGGTCACCGCCGTGCCCGACCCGTTCGTAGGCTCTGCGCTGCCCGCCGCAAGCGCCATGCCCGCAGCAAATGCACAGCCCGCCGCGGACGCCCAAACCCCCGATCAGACCACCTTCCACCAGGCGGAGGCCACGGACTGGGCCAACCCGAATGCCCGCTCCACCGACCCGAACCGTGGCATTAACCTGCAGGTTCGCAACATCAGCCCGCGCTTCCTCAGTGCCGAGGACACCGATCCGCAGACCTACACCCTGCGCATCCGCAACACCAGCCCCGGCACCATCCGCGGGCTAACGCTGAGCCTGAAAACCGCCCCCGCCGCCGGCAGCCCCGCCCAAGTCCGCACCTCGCTGCTCTCCAACAGCGGCGAGTACCCGCACAACTCCCCGGCACGCCCACTGCAGCGCAGCAACGGCGACGAGGTCTCCCTGCGGCCGGGCGAGTCCGTCGACGTGAACGTCCGCCTCTTCCGCGACCCTTCCTTTCAGGACGACGGCACCACCCCAACGCCCGAGAACCCCACCGGCGAAACGGCCGGCCCAGCTGGGTCCTTGGCGCCGATGAGCTTCGGGCTGCCGAACTCCGCGCAGTCCGGCACCTACCCGCTGATGTTCGCCCTCGGCGGCACGCCCGGGGCCGCTGGCGGCGCCGGTGATGGGGGAGAGGCCGGGGGACACGCAGCACCGGGGGCGGAACTGCTCGCGGTGACCCGCGCGACGGCCGTCGTCACCCCGGAAGAGAAGAAGGAAGAAGAGGACGCGGACTCGGACCCGAATGCTGACACGGGAGAGGACGCGACGGGCAACGCCCAGGCCCCGGCAGGGGAGGGGAGCAGTACATCCGGCACCCCGCTGACCTTCCTGTGGCCCATCGGTGGCGAAACACACGCCACGCCCGGCGCGGTCGGGGACGCCCCCGAGCCCGCCGAGCTCTACCTCAGAGAGGACTCCCTCGGTGAGCAACTGAAGGAAGGCGGCCGACTGCGCACCCTCCTGGACAGCTACCGCACCGCCCTGGAGAGCCCGCAGGGGACCAAGATCCGCGAGGCCAGCTGCCTGGCGATCGACCCCGACCTGCTGCAGACCGTGGAACGCATGGCCGGCGGCTACCGCGTGGGCGGGAGCGCCCCGAAGCCCGTCGAAGAGCGCAAACGGCTCCGCGACTCCTGGGGAGACATCTTCAACACCAAGGATCGCTCCGAACCCGGCGCGCAGGATAAGGCCGCCGCGGCCTGGCTCGGCGACCTGCGGGAGACCGCCAAGGAGAGCTGCACCGTCGCGCTGCCCTACGGCGGGGCGGACATCAACACCACCGCCCAGGCCACCGGGCCCACCAACCCGGAGAACGCGGCCGGGCAGGCGAATGGCACCGCAACCAGCGGAGATGCGGCCGGTGCTGCCGGAGCGGACACCGGCGCCACGGGCACTGGGGGGGCGGGCGATGGGGCCACGGCAGGCTCCGACGCAGGCAACGCCACCGGCGGATCGGACGCATCCACCAGCGCGGCCTGGCTCAGCATGCACGCCCTCGGCCGGGGTGCCGCCACCATCCACGAGATCCTCGGCACCACCCCGGTGGCCAATATTGCAATCCCCAGCAGCGGCTACCTCACGCCCGAGGCGCTGCCGTACCTCGCCGCCGCGAAGATGGAACCCAACCCGGTGGGGGCCGACCTCTCCCGCCGCTTCGAAAACACCCTCAAGGGCCAGGCGATCCTGCCCCCCCTGGACCCCAAGGCACCGGTCACCGCGCTCGTCGCGAACAACACCGTGCTCACCCAGCAGCCCGCCCAGGCCCCCGAGGCCGCGGGGGAGGAGACAGGGGATGCCCAGGACCCCGCGACCCAGCAGGCTGACCAGCAGTGGAACGAGCGCCTGCTGAAGCTCAACGATGCCGGCAGCCTCCGCGCGCTGCGCTACTCCGGCGACCTCGGCACCGTCCTGGCCGCCACCGGCGCCCGCCCGGACACCACGGGCTACTCCAACCCCCAGTCCCGCTTCGACGCCAACGCGGACTCCGAGGCCACCCGCATGTCCAGCGCCCTGGCTGTGCTCCAGCAGGAACTCGCCAGCCCCGAGCCGATCCTTGCCGTCCCGCCGGGCCAGTGGGAGGTCAACGGGCAGGACGCCACCGCACTGCTGGGGTACATCGAGCAGGCCTTCGCCACCGGGCACGCGACCCCAGCCTCCCTGGCCGATGCGCTGCGCTCCCGCGGCCTGAAGAATTCCGAGCTGGCGCTCGGCGAGGTCACCCAGCCCTTCGCCGACCCCGGGAAACCCACCGAGGAACTCGCCCCGCAGCTGGCCACCCTGGCCGACCGGATTCGCAGCCTCACCCTGATGATGTCCAACTCCCGGCAGATCGCCCTGACCCGCGAGCAGTTCACCCGCCCCATCCTCGCCGATCTCGCCCGCGCCACCAGCAACTACGGCACCCGCAACCTCGCGGAGCAGGAGGAGGCCAGCCAGCGCGCCGCCGACCGGGTCGCCGGTGCGGCAGAGACCGCGGACACCCTGCGCAACTCGGTGACCCTGCTGCCGCCCGGCAACGTCTTCACCCGAACCTCCGAGGCCGCACCGCTGATCGTCGCCGCCCAAAACGGCCTACCGCTGCCCGTGCCAGCGAAGATCCGCTACCGCGACACCCTCGACGAGTACGCCGGGCACCCGGCCGAAATTCTGGAATCCGACGCGCAGATGATCCCGGCGCGTGGCTCCCTCACCGTGTCGATCGACCTCGGTGCTGCGGATAGGCGCAGCGACCTCGACCTGTGGCTCGCTAGCCCCAACGACAAGCGAATCAGTGACTCCGTGCAGGTCAGCGTGCACTCCAGCCCCAATATCCCGCTGGATAAGATGATCCTCCTGCTCACCATCATCGCGGGCGCGGGCATCGGCGGGAAGCTCCTCCTGGACCGCAAGCGTCGCGGCAGCCGTCGCCGCTAGGCCCGCCGCAAGAACGCAGCCGCGCACCCCGATTGGCGCCCCGCCGAGCAACCCACCGCAGCTAACGGCCAAGAAGAAGCCAGCGATAAGCCAGGCGCGCCACGCCCTCACACACCGTGTAAAACCCATCACAGGCAGCGAAAACCCGCCGATCGAGCGCGTTTCTAGTTAGGAAACGCACCCAATGTCGGCGAAGATGGATTCTGTGACTACCCCAGACGTTCCCGAGGATTCCGCTGACAGCGCAGGCCACGGCAGCACGCCACCTCCCAAGCCACCCGCAGGGCAGCGCGGCCGCTTCATCGAAGCACGCCCGCCCGCGCTGGCCCCGCAGGCGCGCGAAGAAGCCGACGCACCGGAGACAACGGACGACTACTCCTCTCTGAGCGTCGCCCCCTCCCAGCACGGCCAGGAACCCGAAGACACCACGCCCGAGGCCCCAGCCGCCCCGGCCGTGGACTTCCGCCGGCCCGCCTCGGAGATCCACCTGGCCAATGAGCGCCAGGCCTATGACCAATACGAGTTCGGCCTCGCCGGGGAACTCGGCCGCTCCGCCGACCCGGGGGCTGACCCCGCGGGCCGCCAATACCGCGCGAGCTCACAACCGGACCGCACACCCGCCCGAGCCCTCGCTGGCACTGGGGTCGGAACCGGCGCCGCAACGGGTGCACGCAGCGCCGCCGGAGCAGGCGCAAGCACCGTAACCGCTCACGCAGGCGCCGCATCCAACGCCACCCCAACCGGGACGGCAGGCACGACAGGGGCGGCGGGCAGCGCCCCCGCAGCCACCGCAACCGACGGCGGCAGCAGTGACGTCCCACCGGAGGAAGAAACCCCAACGGACCGCACCGCCGCTGCCGCGGCGGAACAGGACAAGCAAAACGAGCAACCCTCGGACGCCGACGTCGTCCGCACCGGCGGCTCCATGGCCATCGCGACCCTCCTGTCGCGCATCACCGGCTTCCTGCGCACCGTCCTCATCGGCTCCGCGCTGGGCGCCGCCGTCGCCTCCGCATTCAACACCGCGAACACGCTGCCGAACCTCATCACGGAGCTCGTCCTCGGCGCGGTGCTGACCTCCCTGGTCGTCCCGGTGCTCGTCCGAGCCGAGAAGGAAGACCCCGACCGCGGCGAAGCCTTCATCCGAAGACTTCTGACGATGACGTTCAGCATCACCGTCATCATCACCCTCCTCGCCGTCGGTGCCGCCCCCTGGCTGATCAGACTCACGCTCGACCAAGACGGCCAGGTCAACGTGCAAATGGCGACAATGTTCGCCTACCTGGTGCTCCCGCAGATCTTCTTCTACGCCATGTTCGCCGTGTTCATGGCCGTGCTGAACACCAAGGGAGTATTCAAACCCGGCGCGTGGGCGCCCGTGGTCAACAACCTCGTGACCATTACCGTCCTCGGCGGCTACCTGCTGCTGCCCGAAGACACGAAGCTCCAGCCCACCGACCACGTCACCATCAGCGACCCGCACGTGCTGCTGCTGGGACTCGGCACCACCCTCGGCGTGGTCTTCCAGGCGCTGATCATGGTGCCCTACCTCCGCAAGGCGGGCATCAACCTGCGGCCGCTGTGGGGCGTGGACGAGCGCCTGCGGAACTTCGCCAGCATGGGCGTGGCCATCGTGCTGTACGTGGCGATCTCCCAGGTCGGTTGGGCCGTCAATAACCAGATCGCCTCCAGCGCATCCGGAGACGCCCCGACGATCTACATGAACGCCTGGCAGCTGCTGCAGATGCCCTACGGCGTCATCGGCGTGACCCTGCTGACCGCCGTCATGCCGCGACTGTCCCGCAACGCCGCCGACGGCGACGATAAGGCCGTGGTCCGCGACCTCACCGTCGCCACCCGACTGACCATGTTCGCGATGATCCCCATCATCGTGTTCATGACCGCATTCGGCGGGATCATCGGACCGGCACTGTTCGCCTACCGCTCCTTCTCCATGGAGACCGCGAGCGTGCTGGGTTGGACCGTCTCCTTCTCCGCCTTCACGCTCATCCCGTACTCCCTGGTGCTGCTGCACCTGCGCGTGTTCTACGCCCGCGAGGAGGTCTGGACCCCGACCTTCATCATCGCCGGCATCACGATCACCAAGATCGCCCTGGTCTCCATCGCACCGTTCGTCGCCACCGAGCCGCGCCTCGTGGTGGTGCTGCTGGGTGCCGCCAACGGCTTCGGCTTCGTCACCGGCGCGATCATCGGTGTGCTGCTGCTGCGCCGCTCCCTGGGCAACCTCAACTCCCGCGAGGTCATGCACACCAGCCTCTGGGCTTTCGGCGCCTCGCTCGTCGGTGCGCTCGTCGCCTGGCTGGTGGACTTGGTGCTCACCAACACGATCATCACCCCCGGCCAGAACCCGGGCTTTTTGATCCGTCTGATTATCACCGGCTCGGTCTTCCTCATCGCCACCGGCGTGGTCATGGCGCGCTCCAAGCTGCCCGAGGTGCTCACCGTCGGCTCCGCGCTCTCCCGCGTCCCTGGTATCGGCCGTTTCTTTTCCGGACGTCAAGCCGGGGAGGAACTGGGCTCCGCCGCAGAGCGCATGGTTCCCACCCCGCTGGGCCCCGCAGAGGCCGCCCGCGAGGCCGCCGTGGCCAACTCCCTGCTGCCGCCCCTGCCGCCGCTGTCCGCGGGACGTGTGCGCGGGCCACGCCTGGTGCCCGGCGCGCCGATCCTGGACGGACGCTACCGCCTGCTCGCCGACCACGGAGGCTCCACCGCCGCCCGGTTCTGGCAGGCCCAGCGCACCGCCACCGGCGAGCTGGTTGGGCTCACCATCCTCGACCCGCTGGCAGCGGTGCGCCAGGGCAAGCGCCCCGGCGAGTACGTGCCGAACCAGTCCCGACTGGTGATGCAGGTCAAGCAAGAAATGTCGCGCAAGTCCCGCGTCATGATGGAGGCCCGGGAGGCCGCCCTGGCGCGCGCCGGTGAGGGCTCCGAGGGCGAGGCGAACCCGCTGGCCGGGCTCGCGCAGATCCACCAGGTCATCGACAGCCCCGGCAGCGTGGTCGTGGTCTCCGACTGGACCGACGGCTCCGCGCTCTCCGCGGTGGCGGAGTCCAGCCCGGACCCGCTGGCCGTCGGATTCGCCGTCGCCGACCTCGCCGAGGCCGCCGCGGAAATGCACGACCACGGCCTGGCACTAGGCGTGGACCACCGCGACCGCATCCGCATCAGCACCGCCGGGGGTGCTGTCCTCGCCTTCCCGGGCTTCCTGCCGAATAACTCCTCCGCGCAGGACATGCAGGGCATCGCGAGTGTCCTCGAGCTCCTGCTGGCCAATGTGCCGGTCTCGGAGATCCCGAAGGAACTGCTCGCCGAGTCGCTGGCCGCCAGCAACCTCGACGCCGAGCAGCGCGACGCCGTCATCAGCGGCGGGGCGGCCAACCCGGTCACCGGGCACGCCGAAGCCACCGACGCGGACGAAGACGATGACGCAGACCGCGACGAGGACGACGTCCCACCGAACCCGGCGGACCGCGACCCCCGCGAGCTGGCGACCAGGCTGCGCTACCTCACCTCCGGGGAGCTGGCCGTCAACCCGGACGAGGCGCCGACCCCGCAGGTCCAGAAGACCGGCTTCGGTGTGCGCCAGGCGCGACTGCAGCACGTCGCCATCATCGGCGGCATCGCTATCGGCTCCGCCCTGCTGATCGCCACGCTCGTCGCCAGCCTGCTCAGCGTTGTGGGTGGCGGACGGCAGGATTCGCCGCTATCCACGGACTCCATCCGCTCCGGCGCCGAGGGCATCATCAACCGCGAGCCGACGATCGTGCCGATCCGCAACATCCGCGAATGGATGCCCACCGGCGCGAAGGGCACCCTCGACGCGCCGGAGGACGTCCAGCTCGTCACCGACGGGCGTGCGGCGACGAAGTGGGAGTCCGACTCCTACCTCAGCCCACTGGGGCGCACCCCGGAGGCGACGAAGGAAGGCATCGGCCTGCTCGTGGACCTGCCGACCGGCACCCGCATCCACGCGCTGCAGCTGGAGGGCCTGGCGCCCGGCATGAAGGTCGAGCTGCGCCGCGTCGACGAGGCCACCGCGCCGACCGACCCCGCGGCACCGAGCGGGGCGGCCATCCCGAACGAGGCGGGCGCCAAGGCCTCCGCCCAGCCGA
Source organism: Corynebacterium sp. (assembly GCF_030152825.1). Classification (GTDB taxonomy): domain Bacteria; phylum Actinomycetota; class Actinomycetes; order Mycobacteriales; family Mycobacteriaceae; genus Corynebacterium. Next base: position 5,629 of record NZ_JASLIP010000039.1, on the reverse strand, counting down.
GTGCTTCGGAGGAGCCGACTGCCTTGGAGGCCGCGCCGGAGGGTGAGGCGACGGCCACCGCGACGTCCGCAACGACCAGCGGAAACCAGTCCGCCAACCTGCGTAAGGTCCCGCTCTCCCTGGACGAGACCACCTCGCTGGGTACCGTGACTGCCACCGAGTCCACGATGAACGTGGAGTTCCACGGCGATGATGGGCAGGACGTCCTCGTGGGCCGCGGTGCGAACCAGAAGCTGCTGAAGACCATGGCGGAGGCCCGGGCCAAGGAGGCGGCGAAGGCCGGCGGCGCTGATGAGGCTTCGGAGGGGGCCGAGTCCGAGGAGAAGCGTGCCGAGAACGCCGAGAAGAAGGAACAGGGCACCAAGCCGATGAAGCAGCTGCTGATCTGGATCACCCAGCTGCCGGAGGCCGACGGCCGCGCCACCCTCGGCGAACTGCGCGTCATGGGCACCTGGCAGGGCCAGAACCGCGTGGACGAGACCAGCACCGCGCCGAGCAGCCCGGCACGGGGGAGCGGTCGTGACAATGCTGCGAAGGGAGTAGGCAGCCCCGCGGAGCCCGTAGCGGCCAGCCGGTAACCGCTGAGTGGGGAGGCCGGCGCATGCTCCCCACGCGAGGAGCCTGGCGTGGGGAGCATGCGCCACCGGCTGCCACCGGCTATCCACAGCGCGGGCCCCTGACCCGCCGAGTTATCCACAGCTTTGAGCGCCCCGGCGCCATCGACATCACGATGGCCGGGGCGCTCATTAGTGTCTAAGCCACGATCCATGCTCACCATGGGAAAGGGGAGGGGCCATGACGGCACCAGTCACAGAAGCACAGCACATCAGCACGCCGGAGAGGGCGCGGGGCAGCGCGGGGGGCGCGGCACCGCAGAGCGAACACCGCACTGACCGGGAGCTGCTCGCCGAGCACATCGCCGGCGACCCACTCGCACTCCACACACTGCTCGCCCGCCACGAGGTCCGCATGCACTGGGCAGAACGCGCCGCGGGCGTCCCAGAAAGCGAACTCGCGGACGTCCACCAGGAGGCCGTCCTGAAAATCCACCGCTGCGCGGGCACCTTCCGCAACCGCTCCAGCGTCGTGACCTGGATGGTGACCATCGCACACCGCACCGCGCTGAACTTCGTGACCGCCCAGCACCGCCGCGGGCACCGCCACCGCGAGGACATCAGCGACTGCGAACGCGACCTGCCCAGCACTCCCGCCGCACCGAACCAGGAGCTCAGCGTGGACCTGCACAACGCGCTGGCCAGCATCCCGATCCTGTTTCGGCAGACCGTCGTGCTGCGCGGGATGCTCGGCTACTCCATCTCCGAGATCTCCACGATGCTCGACGTCGCGCCCGGCACCGTGAAGTCCCGCTACTCGCGGGGGCGCCGCCTGCTGCAGGACAATCTCGTGCTCGCCGACTATGCCGAGCACCCCTGAGCTGGGAATATATCCCGTGTCTGGTGGGTTAGATAAAGTGCGTTAAGAAAGCGAAACCCACATCAAAGAACACGAGCGAGGTCACATGTCTCAGCCCTTCCTGCAGGCCAACGTCGGAATCGGCGTGAACAAGGCGGGCGACGCCGCGGACGCGGCCACCCCAGCCGATGCTCCCGATACCTCCGCCAGCTCCGGCGGCACCCACGACCCTGCGGAGAAGATCCACAACGTGATCATCGTGGGCTCCGGGCCAGCCGGCTACACCGCCGCGATCTACGCCGCCCGCGCCGAGCTCGAGCCGATCGTCTTCGAGGGAATGGACTTCGGCGGCCTGCTGATGCAGACCACCGAGGTGGAGAACTTCCCGGGCTTCGCCAAGGGCATCCAGGGCCCAGAGCTGATGGACGAGATGCGCAACCAGGCGGAGCGTTTCGGCGCTGACCTGCGCATGGAGGACGTCGAGAAGATGGACCTGACCGGCGAGATTAAGAAGGTCTGGGCCGACGGCGAGGAGTACCAGGCACGCGCCGTCATCCTCGCCACCGGCGCGGCACCGCGCTACCTGAACATCCCGGGCGAGCAGGAGATGATCGGCCGCGGCGTGTCCGCCTGCGCCACCTGCGACGGCTTCTTCTTCAAGGACCGAAAGATCGCCGTAGTCGGCGGCGGCGACTCCGCGATGGAAGAGGCGGACTTCCTCACCAAGTTCGGCGAGACCGTGACCCTCATCCACCGCCGCGACGAGTTCCGCGCCTCCAAGATCATGCAGGAGCGCGCCCGCCAGAACCCGAAGATCGAGTTCCTCATGAACTCCAAGGTCACCGCCGTCCACGGCGAGAGCGCAGTGACCACCCTGACCGTCGAGGACACCGTCACCGGCGAAAGCCAGGAGATGGAGTTCGACGCCCTCTTCGTCGCCATCGGCCACGACCCGCGCGTCAGCGTCTTCGAGGGCCAGGTGGAGCTGAAGGAGGACGGCTACGTCAAGGTCGACGAGCCCAGCACCGCCACCAGCCTGCCCGGCGTGTTCGCCGCCGGTGACCTCGTGGACTCCCAGTACCAGCAGGCCATCACCGCAGCTGGCAGCGGCTGCCGCGCGGCCCTGGATGCGGAGCACTACCTCGCCGCGCTGCCTGCCAACGAGGTGTAAAACTCCACGCCACAGCGCGCTGCTGGCCTCCCGAGCTTTTCCGGGATTCACGGTATCCTAGGACAAGGAAAAGTCGGTGGACCACCCACCCCTAGGACCACCCAACCCCGGAAAGGCAAGGCCCGCATGTCGAACATCATCACGGTCACGCAGCAGACGTTTAAGTCCACCGTTGTCGAGTCCGACCTGCCGGTGCTCGTGGACTTCTGGGCCCAGTGGTGCCAGCCCTGCCTGCGCATGAACCCCACCCTCGAGGAACTTGCCGAGGAGATGGACGGTCGCGCCGTCGTCGCGAAGGTCAACGTCGACGAAGAGCGCGCGCTCGCAGCGATGTTCCAGGTGATGTCCATCCCAGCCCTCATGGTCTTTAAGGACGGCAAAAAGGTCGCGGAATTCACCGGCCTGCAGCCGAAGGGCACCCTCGTCGAGAAGCTGGAATCCCTCGCCTAGACCGCGAGAAACCCTGGACCACCAGCAACTGTTCGGAAAGTAGGACGCAGCGAGCCGTGACGGATAAACAACACGCCGAGAACCGCAGCCCCCGCGTGGGCCAGCAGAATGTGCTGCTCACCGTGGGCGATAAGAGCCCCCGGGTCGCGGAGGTGCGCAGCGCACTCGCCCGGCTCGGCATGCTCTCCGGCTACGGCGCCGAGCTCACCGCCTCCAATAACGAGCAATGGTCCGAGGAAGAAGAGTTCTTCGACGCCGTCCTGGCAACCACCCTGCGGGCCTTCCAGCAGCAGCGCGGCATCATCGCCGACGGCGTGATCAACGAGACCACCCTGCGCGCCCTGCGCGAGGCCTCCTACAAGCTCGGCAACCGGGTGCTGAGCCTGCAGGACCCACAGTACGTCGGCGACGACGTCTCCGAACTCCAGTCCCAGCTCTATGACCTGGGCTTTTACACCGGGCGCGTGGACGGGCACTTCGGCCCGGACACCCACCAGGCAGTCACGCAGTACCAGTTCGAGTACGGGCTGAACTCCGATGGCATGGTCGGCCCGGAAACCCTCCGCGCGCTGTCCTACCTCGGCCGCCGCATCACCGGCGGCTCCCCGAACTCCATCCGCGAGAAGGAGATGATCCGCGCCGCGGGGCCGCAGCTCTCCGGCAAGCGCGTAGTCATCGACCCGGGCTGCGGCGGCGACGACCAGGGCACCGCCGTGAAGGGACCCTACGGAACGATCACCGAGCAGGAGATCCTCTGGGACCTCGCCAACCGCCTGGAGGGGCGCATGATCTCCGCGGGCATGGAGACGATTCTCTCCCGCAGCCGGACCGCAAACCCCAGCGATACCGAGCGCGCGGATCTGGCTAATGCCTTCGGCGCGGATCTGGTGATCTCCCTGCGCACGGATAGCTACCCGAACGAGCGCGCAAACGGCGTAGCCAGCTTCTACTTCGGCTCCGAGAACGGCTCGAGGTCCATGGTGGGCGAGAAGCTCTCCGGCTACATCCAGCGCGAGATCGCCGCTCGCACCGATCTGCTGAACTGCCGCACCCACGCCCGCACGTGGGACCTCCTGCGGCTGACGAAGATGCCGACCGTGCAGGTCGTCCCCGGTTATCTGACGAACCCGGAGGACGCGGCGGCGCTGACCTCGCCAGAGGTACGCGACATCATCGCGGAGGCCATCGTCGTCTCCGTGAAGCGCCTGTACCTGATGGACCAGGACAGCCACCGCACCGGCCAGTTCAGCTTCACGGAGCTGCTGCGCATCGAGCAGCAGTAGGTGAGCGCTGGAGCAAGGGCAGCGGGGGAGCGCACACGGAACAAGAAGAAGGCCGGGCATGGTGCCCGGCCTTTAGTGTTGTGCTGACGGCATCTAGCGTTGTGCTGACGGTTCTGAGCGCAACGCGGGAGTCAGGGGAGCTGCGAAGGCGCCCCACTAGCGCGATGAACGGAGCGCCTGAGGCCGCGCCAGAGTTTCTTTAGAAGGCCTCGCCCTCGTGGTCCAGGAAGAGGTTATACGCGCCGGAGACCTCGCGGCGGTAGCGCGGGTAGAGCTCGTGATCGTCCACGCGCTCGAACTCGGCCTCCTCAACCACGTCCATAGAGAGCATCGGGGCCACGCTGAGGGCGTCCTTCAGCAGGTTGCCCGTGCGCAGGGCCTCCGGTGTCTGCCAGCCACGGTATGCCTCTGGCACGTAGCTGGGGGCGTTCTCGATCCGCAGGCTGGGGTCCAGGCTGGAACGGGAGCTCGCCGCACTCGACGGGGAGGGGAAGGACGGGGTCCCGCTGTACTCCAGGCCCGCATCCTGGGCCACGCCTCGGGATTCCTGCTCCTGCTTCCGCAGAAGCTCGTCGAGGGCGTCCTCGTCGCGGGCGAAGACCTCCACAGCACTGAACCCGCGGCGGCCGGCCTCCACGAGAACCGTCTCGATCAGGCGGTGCTCCAGGTAGAGGCCCATGAAGGCGTCCTCGACGTATACATCGCTCAGCAGGAGCGCGTCGGAGGATACGGAGGAGGGGAGGCCCTCCACGCCCGGCAGGAAGCGCGCTGGGGCGAAGAATACGGTCGCAGCGGGCTGCAGCTTGCGGCCGGGCACGCCCGTCCCCACAAAGGCCGTGAAGCCACAGGTGCCCCAGCTCATCAGCGTGCGCTGGATCCACAGCTGCTTGTCGAAGGCCGGATCCTCGGTATGGGTCGGCCCATACAGCGGGTCCCACGGCAGCGCCCAGAACGTGCTGAGTGCGGCGTCTTCCGTGATTTGCTCCGCGTTATCAAAGCTCAGAGCGCGGATTTCAACCTCCACGGTCTCTCCCTCCCTAATGAGCTTAAGCCGGTCGGCTCAACTATCGCGTGATGATGTGTCTGTACGGGCCAAGCAACGCCGCAAAGCTCGTGGGCTCGGACCGCGTGGGCCGGGTGTTGCTTCTGGGGCCTATTTTAGGACGGCCGTTGGCCCCGTGAGGGAATTTAGAAAATCGGCCCGAAAAACTTGGATTGTTTCACGTGAAACAATTTCGTGCACCGCAGGGCGGATTGCGACGCTGATTGCCGTGCCGGAGCACCGGCAAGGCGGGCTACGTCGGGCCCGCCC